>CAYJOA010000050.1:0-18931 GCA_964371495.1 uncultured Rubrivivax sp. | reverse complement strand
TGTCGGCGCGCGCCCCGGGGGGGGGCCCCCACGGCCCACGCGCCGGCAGCGACAATGCCGGCATGTCAGACGAGAGCCAGGTCCTGGTACCGCCGTCGTTCGTGGCGCTCTACCTGGCGCCGGGGCGGACGCGGCCGCACGCGCCGCGGGCCGAGATCGCCGAGCGCCACGAGTTCTGCGAGGACCTGGCCACCCTGCTCACCGAGCGCGCGGCCACCATCCGCTGGGATCTCGGCATCACCGAGGCCGACGTGCTGGAGCGCGTGCACCGCGGACTGCTCGGCGACGGCGCGCCGGTCAGCGCCGCGGAGGCGCGCTGGGTGATCCGCCGCCTGGCCGAACTGCTGGACTGGCCGGCAGCGACCCTGGACGACGGTCCCGGCGCCGCCGCCGGGTCGTCCTGAACACCCGCGCCGGGCGCCGCCACCTGCGCCTGGCGGCGCCGAGGGCGCGACTGCCAGGCCGCTCAGGCGGCCAGCGCGTGCACCCGGGCGTGGGCGCGCGAGTGCGAGTGCGCCTGCTCGTGCGCCTCGTGCGGCGAACGCCCGCGGGTCACGCGCTGCAGTTCGCGCAAGGCCGCCTCGTCGATGATCTCGATGTCGCGGTGCGAGACGCCGATGCAGCCGCTGTGGGCCAGTGCCGTCAGCGCCCGGCTCACCGTTTCGTGGGCCACGCCGAGGTAGCTGGCGATGTCGCGGCGCGTCATGTACAGGCGCAGGCGGCGGTCCGAGTGGCCCAGCGCCGACTGGCGCCGTGCCAGCTGCAGCAGGAAGCGCGCCACGCGCACCTCGGAGATCGGCGCCGACATCAGGTACTGCGTGTCGGCGCGGCGCAGCAGTTCGGTGCCGGTGGCGCGGTGCAGCAGCAACTCCAGCGCCGGCAGGCGTTTGCACAAGGCCAGCAGTTCGCGCAAGGGCATCACCACCACGGTGGAGTCCTCCAGCGCGACGGCGCTGCTGGTGTGCGAGCTGCGGCCCAGGCCGTCCAGGCCGATGAGGTCGCCATGGATCGCGAAGCCGAGCACCTGCTCGTAGCCCTCGAGGTCGGTCTGCACATGCTTGAAGCTGCCGCTGCTGACCAGGTGCAGGCTCTCGAAGGGCTGGCCTTCGTGGACCAGCGTGGCATCGGCCAGCACACGCCGCATGCCGAAAACGACGGCGTCGGTTTCGGCGCTGGCCTGCACCGGCACACCGGCCCAGCGCAGCATGTCCGACGCCGAGCAGCGGGCATGCACGGCATGGCGCGCCGATGGCGGGTTCAGCGGAGTGGCGGCGTTTTGCATCTTGGCTCCTGGTGACGACGCGGCAGACGAAGATCGGGCACGACGCCAGCATCGCGCACGGCAGCGGCGCCGGCAATCGGGCGCGCAGCCGGAAATCTGTAGGAGACGCGACACCCGGCGCCGTGGATTCCGAGTCCTGGTTCGGAAATTTCCGAATGCCGGTCGCCTGCAGGCAGCGCCGGGCCGCCGAACCGCCGCGCGCGCCGCATGGGCCCGGTTTGCGAGTTCTCAATGTGCCGCCGACGCGAGTTCTCAAGATGGGCAGGCCGCCGCCGCAGTGCCGGCGCGGCAGGGAGATCGCGACATGGTCACGACCGTCGACGTACAAGAGGTGAAGGTGGGCCTGCAGGGCCTGCCCGGGGACTGGGCGCAGGTGCCGCAGGCGGTGGGCACGGTGGTGTTCGCGCACGGCAGCGGCAGCAGCCGCCTGAGCCCGCGCAACCGCCTGGTGGCCGAGGTGATGCACGAGTACCGGCTGTCGACGCTGCTGTTCGACCTGCTCACCGACGCCGAAGCGCTGGAGCGCCGTTATGCCTTCGACATCGGCCTGCTCGGCCGCCGCCTGAGCGAGGCGCTGGCCTGGCTGCGGGCGCAGGGCGAGACGCCGCCGCGGCGCATCGGGCTGTTCGGCGCCAGCACCGGCGCGGCGGCCGCGCTGCACGCCGCGGCGCGGCACCCGGGCTGGGTCGGCGCGGTGGTCTGCCGCGGCGGCCGGCCCGACCTGGCCGGCGCCGACCTGGGCGAGGTGCAGGCGCCGACGCTGTTGATCGTGGGCAGTCGCGACGTCGAGGTGCTGCGCCTGAACCAGGGCGCCGCGCGCGCGCTGCACTGCCGCACGAGGCTGGAGGTGGTGCCGGGTGCGACGCACCTGTTCGAGGAGCCCGGCACGCTCGAGACCGTGGCCCATCTGGCCGGCGAATGGTTCGCCACGCAGTTGCGCGCGGGGAGCCTGTGATGCCCGGCAAGGCATTCGCCACCCGCGGTGAAGCCGGCCGCGCGCTGGCGCGTCGGTTGCTGGCCGCGGCGTTCAAGCCGCCGCTGGTCGTGCTGGCGCTGCCGCGCGGCGGCGTGCCGGTGGCGGCCGAGGTGGCGCGCGCGCTGGGCGCACCGCTGGACCTGCTGCTGGTGCGCAAGATCGGCGCCCCGTGGCAGCCCGAGCTGGCCGTGGCCGCGCTGGTCGACGGCGACCCGCCGGACATCGTCGTCGACGAAGAAACGAGCCGGCTCACCGGTGTCGACAGCACCTACATCGAAGAACAGGCGGCCCATGAAATGCACGAGATCGAACGCCGGCGCGCGGTCTACCTGCGCGGCCGCACGCCGGTGCCGGTGGCGGGCGCAACGGTCATCGTCATCGACGACGGCGTGGCCACCGGCACCACCATCCGCGCCGCCATGAAGGCGCTGCGGCGGCGCCACCCGGCGCGCCTGGTGCTGGCCGTGCCGGTGGCACCGGCCGACACCGTGGAAGCGTTGCGCGCCGAGGCCGACGAAGTGATCTGCCTGGCGCAGCCCGAGCCCTTCCACGCCATCGGCCTGCACTACGGCGACTTCCACCAGGTCAGCGACGCCGAGGTGCTGGCGGCACTGGACTCCACCGTGCCGCCGCCGGCCGCTGCGGCCAGGCACTGACGCCCGTGGCGCGGCCGCAGATCGGGTCGGAGCCCCTGGCGGCGCGCCAGGCGCTGGTGCACGCCACCTATGCCGTGGTGCTGGCCGGCGGGCGCGGCACGCGGCTCAGGCAACTGACCGACTGCGACGCCAAGCCGGCGGTGCCGTTCGGCGGCCACCTGCGCATCGTCGACTTCACGCTCAGCAACTGCATCAATTCGGGGCTGCGCCGCATCGACGTGCTGACCCAGTACAAGGCGCAGAGCCTGATCCGGCACATCATGCACGGCTGGGACTTCCTGGACTCGACGCTGGGCGAGTTCATCGACGTCGTGCCGGCACAGCAGCAGCTCGGCGCCGGCTGGTATTGCGGCACCGCCAACGCCGTATTCCAGAACCTGCAGATGCTGCGCGACGCCCGGCCGCGGCTGGTGCTCGTGCTGGCCGGCGACCACGTCTACAAGATGGACTACAGCCGCATGCTCGCCGAGCACGCCGAGCGCGACGCCGAGGTCTCGGTGGCCAGCATCGAGGTGCCACTGGCCGAGGCGTCGGCCTTCGGCGTCATGCAGCTGGGCGACGACGGCCGCATCAACGCGTTCGAGGAGAAGCCCGCGCTGGCGCAGCCGCGACCGGGCCGTGGCGACGTCGCGCTGGCCAGCATGGGCATCTACCTGTTCGACGCCGAGGTGCTGTACGCGGCGCTCGAGCGCGACGCCGCCGATGGCGCGTCCGGCCACGACTTCGGGCACGACATCGTGCCGCGCCTGTTGCCGGGCGCGCGCGTGTACGCGCACGACTTCGCGCGCAGTTGCGTCAACCTGGTCGGCAGCCGCCCCTACTGGCGCGACGTCGGCACGCTGGACGCCTACTGGGAGGCCAACATGGACCTCGCTCGCACGGTGCCCGAGTTGAACCTGTACGACGACGACTGGCCGATCCGAACCCAGGAGCAGCACCTGCCGCCGGCCAAGTTCGTGTTCGACGACGAGGGCCGGCGCGGCCAGGCCATCGACTCGCTGGTGGCCAGCGGCTGCATCGTCAGCGGCGCCAGCGTGCGCCGGTCGCTGCTGTTTTCCAAGGTCCGTGTCGACGACGGCAGCATCGTCGAAGACTCGCTGGTGCTGCCGCACGCGGTGATCGGCCGCCGCGTCTTGCTGCGGCGCGCCATCGTCGGCGAGCGTTGCGTGCTGCCCGACGACACCCGCATCGGCGTCGACCCCGAAGCCGACCGCACCCGCTACACCGTCACCGACAGGGGCGTGACGCTGGTCACGCGCGGCATGCTCGGCCAGGTCTGACGCTTCAGCCGAGCGTGCCCGGCGTCGTGGTGGCGGGCCCCTCCGCGGCGTCGTCGGGCCCGGCGGCAGGCGGGTCCTCGCCGTGCAGCCGGTGTTCCATGCCGTAGCGGATGAGCGCGGCGGTGCTGGTGAGCTGCAGCTTTTCCATGATGCGCGTCTTGTGCGTGCTGATCGTCTTCACCGACAGGTGCAGCGCGTTGGCGATGTCGGTCGAGCGCTGGCCGGCGACGATGCGGCGCAGCACCTCGAGTTCGCGGTTCGACAGCTGGGCGTGGCGCGGCACGTCGACGCTGCCGTTGAGCTGCTGCACGACGCGTTCGGCCAGGCTGTTGGTGACGTAGGCGCCGCCGCGCAGCACCTTGTGCACGGCCTGGACCAGTTCCTCGGCGGCGCTGTCCTTGGTGACGTAGCCGTTGGCGCCGGCCTTGAAGGCGCGCAGCGCGTACTCTTCCTCGGCGTGCATGCTCAGCACCAGCACCGGCAGGGGCGGGAACTCGATGCGGATGCGCCGGATGAGTTCGAGCCCGCTCATGCCGGGCATCGAGAGGTCGACGATGGCGAGGTCGAAGCGCGCCCGCCGCAGGCTGTCCAGGGCCTGGAAACCCGAGCTCTCCTCGGTGATGTCCCAGCCTTCGCGGGTGCCCTCGAGCACGCGCTTGAGACCTTCGCGAACGATCGTGTGGTCGTCAACCAGCAGCAGCCGAACGGCGGCCGGGCCCGGGCAGGTGTTCACGGCGAAATCGCCCGGTTGCCGGCGCCGGCGCTGCCGGTGGCCGCCGCCAGCGGCAGGCGCACGGTGAGGCGGCCACCGCCGCCCGGCGGGTTGTCGACCTCGATCCGGCCGCCCAGCATGTAGGCGCGCTCGCGGATGCCGAGCAGGCCGTAGCGGCCGTCCTGCCGGCCCGAGTGCTCGGCAAAGCCGACGCCGTTGTCGCGCACCGACAGCACCAGCTCGGTGCCCTGCGTGCGCATCTCGATGCAGACCTCGGTGGCGCGGGCGTGCCGCGCGACGTTGGTCAGCGCCTCCTGCACCATGCGGTACAGCGCAATCGCCGCGCCTTCGCTCAAGGGCGGGTCTTCGTCGGCCAGCCGCACGGTGATTTCGATGCCCATGCGGCGCGCCGCGTCGCGCGCCAGCCACTCGATCGCCGCGTTCAGGCCGAGGTCGTCGAGCATCATCGGGCGCAGGTCGGCCGCAATGCGGCGCACCGCCGCCACGGTGTCGTCGATCATCTCCAGCATATTGGCCACGCGCCCGTCGTACGAGCGCCGCGCGGCCGCCGGCCCCAGGCTGGACAGCTCCATCTTCAGCGCCGTCAGGCGCTGGCCCAGTTCGTCGTGCAGTTCACGCGCGATGCGGCGGCGCTCTTCCTCGCGCGCCTCCACCACGTTGGCCGACAGCTGGCGCAGTTCCTCGCGGTGGCGGGCCTCGTGGCGCACCTGCCGCTGGCGCTGCGTGATGTCGGTGATGACCATCTGCACCACCGTGTGGCCGTGGTCGGGCAGTGCCGCCGAAGCGATCTCGACTTCGCGCAGCTCGCCGTCGAAGCGGGCAATGGCGCCCGAGACCACCGGTGTGGCCGCCTCGCCGGCGATGGCGCTCGATATCTGTGCCCGCAGATCGGCATGCGCGTCGGGGTGCAGCAGCGCGTAGATCGAACGCCCGACGAGGCTCTGGCCCGGCTGCACCCCGAACAGCTCGAACGCCGCGCGGTTGGCGTAGGCGACATGGTCGCCCTCGCTGATCCACATCGCCACCGGCGCCATTTCGAGCACGGTGCGGAAGCGCCGCGTCAGCGCCGCCACTTCCTCGTGCAGATCGCGTTCCTGGCTGAGGTCGCGCAGCAGTGCCACGAAGAACGGCCGCGGCTGGCCGTCGACCGCCAGTTCGATGCGCGAGATCGTGGCTTCGGCCGGGAATTCCTGCCCGTCCGAGCGCAGGCCCGTGATGCCCTTGCGCTGGCTCATCACGCGCTCGATCACGCCGGAGGATTCGAACTCCTGCACATGGCGTTCGTGGGCGGCACGCAGCGGCTGCGGGATCAGGCTCGACAAGGGCTGGCCGAGCGCGGCCGACGACGTGCAGAGGAACATGCGCTGTGCCGCCGGGTTCAGGGCGACGATGCGCTGGCGCTGGTCGACGACGACGATCGCCTCGCGCGCAGCCTTGGCGATGGCGCCGAACGGCGTCTCGAACAAGCTGGCGGCGAGGCCCGGCGGCGTGGCTTGGGTCATCGATGGTTATCCCGGCATCGATTCTAGGTCGTACCCCGCCGGCGCGGCGCGACCCACCACGCAAGCTCACTGCGCCGGCCCCTGCGCATGACGCCAGTGCAGCATCCAGCCGCCGCCGTGCAGGGCGTCGATCGCGGTGCCCAGCGCGCGGCCGCCGGCTTCGAGCTGCTGTTCGAGCCACAGCCGCGCCTCGGCGCCGGCGTGTTCGAGCCGGAAGCGGCGGATCTGCATCGGCACGATCTCCAGCCGCCGCAGCAGGCCGCTGTCGCGTTCGAGGGTGGCGAAGTACAGGCAGCCGACGTCGCTGCGCAGACCGCCGTGCGCGGCGATGCCCTCGTAGTCGTTGACGAGGTCGCCGCAGCCGTAGAGCACGAGCCGGCCGCGGTAGACCTCGATCGGCAGCGCATGGTGCGACGAGTGGCCGTGCACGACGTCGGCGGCACCGAGGTCGATCAGCCGATGCGCGAACTCGCGGTGCGCAGCGGGGATCTGCCCGACCCAGTTGGCGCCCCAGTGCAGGGACACGACGACGGGCTCACCGGGGTGGCGGTAGCGCGCCACGGTGTCGGCAAGATGGCGGGCCGTGCCCTCGCCCAGGTCGGGCAGCAGGGCCAGGCCCGAGTAACGCGCCGCGGCCGCCCAGGCCGGCGGCACGCCGCTGCTTTCGGTGGCGCAGCCGAACACCAGCAGGCGGTGGCCGTCGGCCAGCGGCAGCGCTGCCGGCGCCCAGGCGGCGTCGCCGTCGACGCCGGCGCCGGCGGTCTGCATGCCGGCGGCGTGCAGCGCGTGCAGCGTCTCGGCGAGTCCTTCGCGCCCCCAGTCGAGCGCGTGGTTGTTGGCCAGCACGCAGCAGTCGATGCGCGCCGCCGTCAGGCAGGCCACGTTGGCCGGGTGCATGCGGTAGTGGATGCCCTTGCCGGGCCAGGCCTCGTCGCTGGTGGTCACAGCGGTCTCGAGGTTGACGATGCGCAGGTCCGGCCCGACGCGCTCCATCTCCGCCAGCGCGTCGCCCCACAGGTGGTCGGGCGAGACGGCGCGCTCGACCGGCCCGCTGGCGCGCTCGACCAGGTGCACATAGCCCCGCGCGTCGTGCATGCGTGACTCGAACAGCGTCGGCGATCCGGGATGCGGCAGCAGCTGGTCGATGCCGCGGCCGGTCATCACGTCACCGGTGAGCAGCAGCGTGACCGTGTCCATGGTGCGGTCGCGGCAGGTGTCGCGGGCGCGGCTCAGGCGCGGTCGCGGCGCTCGATCACGATGCCCGCGAGCTCGAGCACGATGCCCAGCCCGAAGGCGACCAAGCCGTGGTGCACCGACGGCGCCAACAGCAGCAGCACGCCGCCGACCAGGACCAGTGCCGCGGCCAGGCTGCGGCGGAGGCGACGATTGCGGATCATGGGCGGCAGTCTCCTCGCGCATCGATGGCGCCGCATTGCGCGCACTCAACCCGGCGCGCCGCGGCTGGCCGAGACTGCAGTGGCGGGCTTGCAGCTGCCGTTGCTGCCGCAGACGGCGGGCCGGTTGAAGTCCGGCTCATGCAGCCACGTACAGCGTTCCGGGCGCTCGCTGGCAGCGGCGGCGCGCCAGGGTGGAGAACCCGTTCATGATGCTTTTCTCGCTCGATGCCGAATGCAGGCTCGCCCCGGCGCTGGCGGCCGCGCTCGACGAAACCCTGGCGCGGCACGAGGACCGCCGCTTCGAGGACGGTGAACACAAGCTGCGGCCGCTGGTGGACCCGCGCGGTGACGACGTCTACGTCGTGAGCAGCCTGCACGGCGGGCCGCACGAGAGCCCGCAGGACAAGCTGTGCCGGCTGCTGCTGTTCATCGCCACGCTGCGCGAGCACGGCGCGGCGCGCGTGACGGCCGTCGTGCCCTACCTCGCCTATGCGCGCAAGGACCGCCAGACCCAGCCGCTGGACCCGGTCACGCTGCGCTACGTGGCACAGCTGTTCGAGGCCGTCGGCACCGCGCAGGTGATCGTGCTCGAGGCGCACAACGTGGCCGCGTTCCAGAACGCCTTCCGTTGCACGACGGTGCACCTGGAGGCCCACCATGCCTTCGATGCCCTGGTGCCCGAACTGGCCGGCGACAGGCCGCTGGCGGTGGCCTCGCCCGACCCCGGCGGCGTCAAGCGGGCGCTGCTGTGGCGCGAGGAGCTGGAGGCGCACTTGGTGCGGCCGGTGCACTTCGCGATGGTCGACAAACGTCGCAGCCTGGGCCTGGTCAGCAGCGGCAAGCTCGTTGCCGGCGACGTCGACGGCGCCACCGTGCTGCTGATCGACGACCTCATCGCCAGCGGCGAAACGATGCAGAGCGCGGCCACCGCGCTGCGCCACGCCGGTGCGCGCGAGGTCATCGCGCTGGCGGCGCACGGGCTGTTCGTCGGTGCCGCCGCCACCGTGCTGGCCGACGCGCACATCGACGCCGTCGTCGTCACCGACAGCGTGCCGGCCTTCCGCCTGCCGGCCGGCGGGACGGTGAGCAAGAAGCTGCGTGTCGTGTCGGCGGTGCCGCTGTTCGCGCAGGCGGTCAGGGACAGCCATACCGCGTGGCTGCACTGACCGCGGCGGCGGTCTCGAGCCCGGCCAGCGCCGACAGGCCACGCCGCAGGTAGCGCTGCGCCTGCGGGGCCCAGTTGTGCGGCTGGCGCGGCCGCGGCTCCAGCAGGTGGGCCATCGCCAGGCGCGCCCGCAGCAAGGCGCGGTAGGCCGTGTACAGATGCAGCAGCGCGCTCGGCGGCGCATCGGCCAGGGTCGCGGCGCAGGCCGCGATCAGTTGCGGCCCGATCCACGGCGCGCCGGCCAGTTCGCATTCGAGGCCCAGGAAGCAGAGTTCGTCGAAGGCGTCGACCTGGCGCAGCGCGGGGTTGAACTCGAGCGCGTCGATGACCACCGGCGGCTGCTGCAGGCATACGTGCTCGGGGCGCAGATCGCCGTGGCCGTCGACGACGTGCCCACCGGCCGCACGCCCCCGCAGCAGCCCGGCGTGGCGCAGCAGCGCGGCGTCCAGGCCGTCGAGCGCGGCCGCGGCGTCGGGCAGGTCGAAGTGCGGCTGCAGCAGCACCTGGCGGTTGACGGCCTGCTCGCGCTGGAAGCGGGCCAGGTAGTCCGGCGGCGACACCGCGGCGGCCGGCGCCTGGCTGTAGAACGCCGCCAGCACGCCGGCCAGCGCGTCGATGTCTGCGCGCGTCACGCCGCCCTCGGCGATCAGGCGGTCGAGCAGGCGCTGCGGCGGCAGGCGGCGCATCAGCACCAGCCAGTCCACCGTGCGGCCGGCCGCCGACAGCTGCGCCGCGGGCCGCAGGGTGTAGCCGCCGGCGTCCTGCTGCAGCGCCAGCAGGCCCAGGTAGACGCCCGGTGCCAGCCGCGCGTTCAGCCGCAGTTCCTCGCGGCAGTAGTGTTCGCGCGCGGCCAGCGTCGAGAAATCCAGGTGTGGGTAGCGCACCGCCTTCTTCAGCTTCAGCACGTGCTCGCCGGCGATGAAGACCCACGACATGTGGGTCTCGATCGTTTCCACCGCATCGACGACGCCGGCGTGGCCGCGGTGCGCCGCCGGCGACTGCAGGAAGCGCAGGCGTGCGGCGCACCCGGGTGCGTCTTCGGTGGGCAGCGCGGGCGGCAGGGCCACGGCCAGGCAGGGTGATCGAGGAGGCCTCTACGCTGCAACGCCCGGGCGTGAGCTGGATTGCGTATGCGCAAGGCCGCGCCGGCGCGGCTCCTTATCGTGTCGGTATCGCAGTTCGTGTCGATGTCATGGAAGCCACGGTCGGCTCCATCACGGCGTGCTGCAGAAGAACGCCCGGGCCTTGAATGGATGTCGCGGCCCGCGGGCCGCAGAAGGAGATGGCATGACGACAGCGAAGAAGATCAGGCCCATCGAGCCGCTGGAATGGGTGGTGGTGGCCAACGCCGCGCGGGCGCGCTTTTTCGAGCGCGACGCCGAGAACAAGGCCATGCGCGAGCTGGCCAGCTTCGTGCACCCGCAGTCGCGCCTGAAGGGTCAGGCGCTGGGCCACGACCGCCCCGGCAAGGCGCACAAGGGCAGCGCCAGCACGGCGTTCCCGCCGCACACCGACCTGCATCAGAAGGAGCACGCCGAATTTGCCCACGAACTCGCGCAGCGCCTGGAGGAGGCGGCGCTGGCCCACCGCTATCCGCGGCTGGCGATCGTGGCTTCGAACCCCTTCCTGGGGGCATTGAAAGCGCAACTCGGCGCCGCCACGCACAAGCTGCTGCAGGCGACGGTGGCGCTGGACCTGACGCCCCACGAAGGTGCCGAGCTCGAGCACCGGATCGCGCAGGCCCTGCAGGCGGCCGAAGCAGCGGCGCCGACAACGGCCGGCTGATCACCGGCGGCGGCGCATCAGCGCCGCCGCGACTCGGGGTGGCGCACCAGCAGCACCGGCACCGGCGCCTCGTGCACCACGCGTTCGGCGTCGCTGCCCAGCATCGCGCGGCTGAAACCGCGCCGGCCGTGCGTGCCCATCACGATCAGGTCGCAGCCGCTGTCCCTGGCCTGCGCCAGGAGGGTGTCGGCGACGCGCTCGCCGCGCGCTTCGACGAGCTGCGGCTCGGCCCTGACGCCGTGCGTGGCCGCTGTCTGGCAGGCCGTGTCGAGCAAGGTTTGCCCATGCTTGCGCAGGCCGTCGCCGATTTCCTGCCAGGTCGGCGTGGTGATCATCTCGACGGCGATCGGGAAGGTGTCCACCACGTGCGTCAGCACCAGCGTCGAGCCCAGCGCGCGCGCCAGCGCCACCGCCTCCTCGAAGCCGCGATGGGCGGTGGGACTGCCATCGAGTGGAACGAGGATCCTGGCGTACATGCTGCCCTCCTGGCGTGGTCGATGGCAGCCATGTTGCGCCGCCGGCGCGCCTGCACATTGAGCAAACGCAGCCCTGGCGCTGCCGCAGCGGCTCAGCGCACCGAGCGGTAGACCCGCGTGCGCTCGCGCGGCGCCAGCACGATCTGCCACAGCTGGCCCTGGTGCGAGCGGAAGAAGCCGGCGCTGGACAGCAGGTAGAACTTCCACATGCGGAAGAAACGCTCGCCGTAACGGGGCCGCAGCTGCGGCCAGGCGCGCTCGAAGCGGGCCCACCAGGCCATCAGCGTGCGGTCGTAGTCGGGGCCGAAGTTGTGCCAGTCCTCGATCACGAACTGGCCCTCCGCGGCACGCGTGATCTCCAGCGCCGAAGGCAGCTTGCCGTTGGGGAAGATGTAGCGTTCGGTCCAGGCGTTGGTGGCGCGTTCGGTGCGCTCGGTGCCGATGGTGTGCAGCAGGAACAGGCCCTGCTCCTCGAGCAGCCCGCGCATGCGCCGGAAGTAGGCGGCGTAGTTCTTCGGCCCCACGTGCTCGAACATGCCCACCGAGACGATCTTGTCCCGGCGGCCGGACAGCGACCGCCAGTCGGCCAGTTCCACCGTCACCGGCAGCCCGGCGCAGCGCTCGCGCGCCAGCGCCGCCTGCTCCTTGGACACCGTGGCGCCGACGACCTGGCAGCCGAAGCGGCGCGCCGCGTACTCGGCCAGGCCGCCCCAGCCGCAGCCGACGTCGAGCAGCCGCTCGCCGGGGCGCAGCTCGAGCTTGCGGCCGATGAGTTCGAGCTTGTGCTCCTGCGCCTGTTCGAGGTCGGCAGCGCGCGGCCAGTAGGCGCAGGAATAGACCAGGCGCGAGTCGAGCATGGCCGCGAAGAGGTCGTTGCCCAGGTCGTAGTGCTGTTCGGCGACGCGGAAGGCGCGCGACACCGACTGCAGGTTCAACAGGCCGTGGCGCAGCACCTGCGCCAGCCAGTGCGGCAGGAAGCGCGCCGTGACGACGTGGTCGGCGTCGGCGCGCAGCAGCCGGCACACCAGTTCGTCGACGCGTTCGCAGTCCCACAAGCCGTCCATGTACGACTCGCCGAAGCCCAGCGTGCCGTGCGCCATCATGCGCCGCCAGGTGGCGGCGTCGTTGAGCTGCAGGTCCCAGGGCGCCGGGCCGTTGACCTGGATCCCCGCGCGCTGCAGCAGCCGCGCGATCGGCGCCGGCGGCGCGGCATCGCTGGCTGGCGCCGGGGCCGGGGGCGATGACATCAGCATGGTGCTTCCCTCGTGGGTCGGCCGAGCATGACGGTGCAGCGCGGCCTTGGATTGAGTCGGCGCAAGCGCAGGGCCTGGCGGCCGTGCCGGGCGCGTCGACGCACGCGCGGGCCGCATATGAAACCAGGATGGCCGCCGGCGTCAATCCCCGGCAGCGGGCAGGGACGCAACCCGGCCGCCGGCCGAGGGCACACTTCGCCCTGGGCGCGCCGCGCCGGCCCCGCCCGGGGCCGCCCTCCCGTCACCCGTGGACATCGCCCTATGACCCCCAGCTTCACTCCGCCGCGGCTTGCCGCCGAAGTCCAGGACCTGCTCGACGGGCTCGGCGTGCCCCGTGCCGCGTGGCGCGGCGGCACGCTGGCCGTGCGCTCGCCGATCAACGGCGAGGCCCTCGGCCAGGTCGTCGAGGCCAGCGCCGCCGACGTCGCGCAAGGCGTCGCCCATGCCCACCGCGCCTACCTCGCCTGGCGCACGGTGCCGGCACCACGCCGCGGCGAACTGGTGCGGCTGCTGGGCGAGGAACTGCGCGCGCACAAGGCGGCACTGGGCCGGCTGGTGTCGATCGAGGTCGGCAAGATCGCCAGCGAAGGGCTGGGCGAAGTGCAGGAGATGATCGATATCTGCGACTTCGCGGTCGGCCTGTCGCGCCAGCTCTACGGCCTGACCATCGCCACCGAGCGCGCCGACCACCGCATGATGGAAACCTGGCATCCGCTGGGCGTCGTGGGCATCGTCTCGGCGTTCAACTTTCCGGTCGCGGTGTGGTCCTGGAACGCCGCGCTGGCGCTGGTGTGCGGCAACGCCTGCGTCTGGAAGCCGTCGGAGAAGACGCCGCTCACCGCGCTGGCGGTGCACTCGCTGTTCGAGCGCGCGCGCTCGCGCTTCGGCGTCGAGGCGCCGGCCGGCCTGTCGGTGGTGCTGCAGGGCGCGCGTGCGGTGGGCGAGGCGCTGGTCGACGACGCGCGCGTGGCGCTGGTCTCGGCCACCGGATCCACCGCGATGGGCCGCGCGGTGGGTCCGCGGCTGGCGGCGCGTTTTGCGCGTGCGATCCTTGAGCTCGGCGGCAACAACGCGGCCATCGTGGCGCCGTCGGCCGACCTCGACCTGGCGTTGCGCGGCATCGCCTTCGCGGCCATGGGCACCGCCGGCCAGCGCTGCACGACGCTGCGGCGGCTGTTCGTCCACGACAGCGTCTACGACACGCTGCTGCCGCGGCTCGCGCGTGCCTACCGGCAGGTGGCGATCGGCAACCCGCTCGACGAGGGCACGCTGGTCGGCCCGCTGATCGACGCCGCCGCCTACGCCGGCATGCAGCGCGCGCTGGACGAGGCGCGTGCGCTGGGCGCCACCGTCACCGGCGGCGGGCGCCGGCACGCCGACGCCGCCCCGCAGGCCTGGTACGTGGCGCCGGCGCTGGTGGATATGCCGGCGCAGGCCGGGCCGATGCTGCACGAGACCTTCGCGCCCATCCTCTACGTCGTCAGATACCGCAGCTTCGACGACGCGTTGGCGCTGCACAACGCGGTCGGCGCCGGGCTGTCGTCGTCGATCTTCACGCTCGACCTGCGCGAAGCCGAGCGCTTCGTCTCGGTGCAGGGCTCGGACTGCGGCATCGCCAACGTCAACATCGGCCCTTCGGGCGCCGAGATCGGCGGCGCCTTCGGCGGCGAGAAGGAGACCGGCGGCGGCCGCGAGGCCGGCTCCGACAGCTGGAAGGCCTACATGCGCCGCGCCACCAACACCATCAACTACGGCACCACGCTGCCGCTGGCGCAGGGCGTGAAGTTCGACCTCGGCGACTGAACCGGCAGCGCACCCGGGTGTCGAAGAGCCATTGCAGCGCGCAGGAGCCTTCCATGACATTGCCGGCCCTGGCCACGGCCACGCTCACGGGGTTGCTGCTGGCTGCCTGCGCCACCGCGCTGCCGCCGGCAGGCACGCTGCGCGACGAGGTCTTGCGCGACTGGGGCCGGCCGAGCGCACGCCACGCGCTGCCGGCCGGCGCCGAGCGGCTGGAATACGCCAGCGGCCCGTACGGCCGCACCACCTGGATGGTCGACATCGACGCCTCCGGCCGTGTCGTGCAGGCGCGGCAGGTGCTGAACGAAGCCGAGTTCATGCAGGTCCAGGTGCGCGCCGCCAGCGGACTGGACGGCCACGAACTGCTGCGCTGGATCGGCCGCCCCGGCGAACGGCGTCATGGCGGCTGGGCCGGCGGCGAGGTCTGGTCGTGGCGTTATCCGACCAACGACTGCCTGTGGTTCCAGGTCTCGGTGTCCGACCGCGGCCGTGTCACCGGCGGCGCCTTCGCCATCGATCCGGCGTGTGATGCGCCGAGCGACCGCGACTGACGGCGCGCGGGGCGCAGGCGACTAGGGCCTCGCGGCCGCAGGACGCCAGGCCTGCGCCTCGCGTTGCGCGAGGGCGATCTGTTCGGGCGGCAGGGCGTTCAACAGGCTGTCGCGGTCCTCGGCGGCCCTTTGGTGGCCCTGCGCCGCGGCCAGGCTGAACCAGACGTAGGCCTTGGCCTTGTCGAGGGCGACACCGTGTCCGCTGCGGTACATGGCACCAAGCCGGTACTGCGCCTCGGCGTGGTTCTGCCGCGCGGCCTTGTCGAACCACTCGAAAGCCGCCTGGAAATTCTGCAGCGTGCCGCGGCCGGCCAGGTACATCGACGCCAGCGTGTACTGCCCTTCGACGTCGCCTTGCCGGGCGGCCTTCTCGGCCCACTTGAGGGCCTGTGTCAGGTCCTTGCTCACGCCCTGGCCGTTCAGGTAGGCCAGGGCCAGGCTGGCCTGGGCGCGGGCCTCGCCCTGTGCGGCGTGCTCGGACAGGCCGGAGCGGGCGACCGGCGCCGGGGCCTCCGGCGGGCCCGGAGCGGACCCGGTCGACTCGTCTGCCGCGGGCTCGGCGTCGGGCTGCTGCAACTCGTGCAGGGCCCAGCCGCCGGCGACGGCGGCGCCGAGGGTCACCACCACGGCCGCGACGACCACCAGGTTGCCGGCATCGAAGCGCCAGAACCGCGCTCGGCAGGCGCGACAGCGGTAGCCGGACGAAAGAAGCCGGCGCAGCAGGCCGTCCTGGCGCCGCCATCGGGAGTGCCGGACTTCCGCGCTCTTGCACTGCGGGCAGCTGATCGTCGCGGCCATGGGCTGGTTGGCGCTCCGTCTGTGAGGGAGGTTGATCGTCGTGCACCCGAGGTCGGGCGTTGCAGCGGCCATCGGCATCCGGCGTCACGCTGCCCGGACACCGCTGCCTGGCCGACGGCACCGGCGGGAAGCGTAACGCAAAGTGTCCGGGCGCCCCGCTGCGCGATGCGGCCGACCGAGAACAGCTTGACGAAAGGCAACAGCGAGTGCTTGCGCAGGGCTGGACTGAGGTCGGATCGGGCCGGTCTCGCCACTGCGATTGGCCGATGAACACGCCCTACCAGGGCGCCGGCAATTGCACCTTCTCGATCGGCGCCGCCTGCCAGCTGCACATCGGCGGCAATCAGTGAACGGCCGCCGGCAAGGGCCGCCGGGCGGGCCGGCGCAGCAGGGCCACCAGCAGGCTGAGCAGGCCGCCGGTGGCCACGATGCAGACCGCACCCAGCGCCCAGATCGCTAGCACCAGCCAGAGGCCGGCGTTGCCCAGCCAGCCCAGCAGGCCCTGCACGAGATCGAGCATCGCGCTCACCTGTGCCTGCCAGCCGGGCAGCCACTGGTCCAGCCAGTCGCCGTAGGGCACCTGCAACAGCAGCGGCTTGAGGTCGCCCAGCCACGACGGGTCCAATCCCATCAGCAGGGTCAGGCCCCAGGCAGCCAGCGACCACAGGCCCAGGCAGACCAGGGCGACGAGCCAGATCGCGAGATGCATGAACGGGTTCCGCAGCGTGGACAGAACGCGAGGCTACCCAATCGGCGGCAACCTCGGCGACGGCGGGTCTTCCCCCGCGCCGGCGGGGCCGGCGTCGTCGGGCGTCTTCAGCCCGCCGCAGCGGCCTCGGGAACGACCAGCGTGAAGCTGGCCTCGGCCACCGGGCGGCCGTTGATCTGCACCGCCAGCAGGTGCTCGCCGCCGTGGTAGCGCCGCGTCGTCACCGGGCGCAGCGAGTGGTGCTTGACGAGCGTGGTCTGCCCGCGCGGCGGCAGTTCGATCTGCCAGCCCTTGAAGACCTTGGGCCGGCGCGAGCCGTCGGCCTTGACGTGGTGCACGGCGTAGTCGATGGCCAGCGTCTGCGGGCGCTGGCTGGTCGAACGCAACTGCAGCGTGAGCGTGATCTCGCCGCCGAGCACGACGCGCCGTGGCGCGACGGTCAGTACTGCTGCACCGCGCAGCGCCGCGCCCAGGCCCCAGGCCTGCATGACAGCGGGGTGGCCCTGCTTGACGAGGGTGCGGCTGGCATGGCGCAGCAGCGCGCGCCGCGCCGCCGGGGCGCCGGGCAGAAACTCGTGCAGCCAGTCGACCAGCCGCTGCGGGTGGTCCTTGGCGATGTCGTTCAGGTGGTTGGCGACGCTGCGGCGCACGGCGTCGCTCGCGTCGTCCTGCAGCGCCGCCAGCAGCGGCAGCGTCGGTGACGGGTCGCGCACCAGCGCCTGCAGCCGCAGCCCCCAGGGCAGGCGCGGCCGGCTGCCTTCGCTGACCAGCCGCCGCACGTGGGCGCTGGGGTCGGTGGCCCAGCGTTGCAGCGTGGCGTACACCAGCGCCGGGTGCTGCACGATGAAGGGTCGGATCGCGAACTCGGCCGTGAAGCGTTGCGTCAGCGCATGCAGCGCCGCCAGCGCGCGCTGCGGCTGCGACTGGCCGTGGCGCGCGATGTACTCGCCGGCCGGCCACAGGATCCAGCCGCGCAGGCCGTCGTCCAGGCTGGCCGGCCCGGCCGCGGCGATGCCCGCCTCGACCGGCGCCAGTGCGGCTTCGATGACGTCGGCCGCGCTGGCGAAGTCGGCCGGCAGCGTGGCCTCCAGCGCCGCGCAGACGTGCATCGCGCGCGCCTTCAGCTCCAGTGTTTCCAGCCCGTCGGCGGCGAGGGCCGCGAAACGCTCGCCGTCGAAGGCCGGCCAGGCACGCTGCAAGGGCCCTGCAGCGGCGCGCACCAGCGCCGGGTTGACCAGGTTCTTGAACGGCTCAGCCAAGGCTTACCGGCAGGTGGCGCAGGCCGCGGAAACGCAGGCGGCGGTCGCGCTCGGGCGTGCCGGCGGCAGCGATGCGCGGGTAACGCGCCAGCAGGCGGCCGATGGCGATGCGCGCTTCCAGCCGCGCCACGTTCATGCCCGAGCAGGCGTGCGCGCCCTGGCCGAAGGCGAGGTGGTTGTTGGGCTTGCGCCCCAGGTCCAGACGGTCCGGGTCGCTGAACACGTCCGGGTCGCGGTTGGCCGCGCCGATGCACAGCGTGACGAAGCTGCCCTCCGGCAGCTCGTGTCCGCCCAGGGTCAGCGGCGCGGTGAGGCGGCGGTTGTTGAACTGCAGCGGGCTTTCGAAGCGCAGCAACTCCTCGACGGCGCTGGTGATCAGCGCCGGCTCGGCCACCAGGCGGTCGAGCTCGCCGCGGTGGTGCAGCAATGCGTGCAGGCCGTTGCCGATGAGGTTGGTCGTCGTCTCGTGGCCGGCGTTGAGCAGGAAGATGCAGTTGTGCAGCAGTTCGGTCTCGCTCAGGGCGCCTTCGGCGTCACCCTGCAGCAGCCGCGTCAGCACGTCGGATCCGGGGTCGCCGGGGTGGCGCCGGCGCTCGTCGACGAGCCGGCGCAGGTGGGCGAGGAATTCGCTCACCGCGGCATTGGCGCGCGCCAGCAACGCCGGCCCGGGCGCCGGCTCCAGTGCCGACAGGATGGCCAGCGACCAGTCGCGCAGCGGCGCGCGCTCGGCGTGCGGCACGGCCAGCAGGTTGCCGATCACCTCGACCGGGATGCGGGCGGCGAAATCGTCGATCAGGTCGGGCGCCGGCAGCTCGGCCAGGCGGTCGAGCAGGCCGTCGACCAGCGTCACCAGGCCGGCTTCCATGCGCGCGATGGCGCGCTGGTTGAGCGCGCCCATCAGCAGCCGGCGCACGCGCGTGTGCAGCGGCGGGTCGCTGAACACCAGGCTGCTGGTGTGGTGTTCGTAGATCGGCGTGCCCACGCCCAGGCGCGACGCGAATTCGGCCCGCTTGTCCGAGCTGGCGTGCGCGCAGCGATACACCGCCAGCACGTCGTCGTGGCGCGTCAGCAGCAGCGATCCCGGTGCCAGCTCGTGCCGCGGTGCGTGCTCGCGCAGCCGGGCGTACCAGGGGTAGGGGTCGTCGATGAAGCCGGGGGGCGACGGCGTCAGCGAGAAGGCGCGGGCGGCGTCGCGGGCGTCGATGTCGAGCATGCGGCCAGTCTAGCGGCGACCGGGCCCATGGCCGCGCGCGCCCTAGGCGGGTGTGCGCCGACGCGACCGGGCCGGCCGCTTCGGCGCGGGCGCAGG
>CAYJOA010000049.1:18412-27058 GCA_964371495.1 uncultured Rubrivivax sp. | reverse complement strand
CTAGCCGGTCAGGGCGGCCGCGGCGCTTGCCGCCGCTGCGGCCGGCGTTTCCAGCGCGGCTGCGAGGGTGTCGGCCAGCTCGTCGCCCGAACGCCAGGCGGCTTCGACATCGCCGCCGCTGAAGCCGTCGCCGCAGACACCCAGGCCGCGCGCGGCGTCCCACCAGCACTGGCGGCCGTCCAAGGTGTCTGCGGCTGGCAGCGCGTAGCGCCAGCGGTGCACGCTGCCGTGGTGCCAGCGCAGCGGCCCGCCGCTCGCCGCGCGCGCCGGCAGCAGGGCCGACAAGGCGTCGCGAAGGGCCCGCGCCACGTCCGCCGGGTCGGCTTCCAGGTGCGCGGTACTCCACGCCGGCGTCGCCTGCGCCACCCAGGTGGCGATGCCACGCGGCGCGCTGCGGCCCGGCTTGCGGTCGTTGCGCGCCACCCAGGCCAGCGGGCCGCGGCCGGGCTCGGTGGCGTCCCAGGGCCAGTCGACGTCGTCGGTGGCGGCCATCAGCGTCCAGCACGGTGCCATGGGCACGGCAGCCAGCGCATCGGCCCAGGGGTCCTGGTGGCCGGCCAGCAACACGGCGGCCTGCGCCGGCGGCAGCGCCAGCACGACCTGGTCGAAAGGGCCGGCCGTTTCGCTGCCGGCGAGCACCAGCTGCCAGCCCTGGTTGGTGCGATGCAGGCGCTGCACGGTCTGCTCCAGCCGCAGCGGCACGCCGCGGGCCAGGTGCCGCACCAGCGCCGGCATGCCGGGTGTGCCGACGTAGACGTCACGCACGGCCGCTGCGGGCCAGCCGGCGTGCACGCGCGGCTGCCAGCGCGCCACCGCGCCGGCGGCTTCGGCACGCGCCAGCAGCGCGCGAAAGCGCGGTTGCCGGGCGGCGATGGTCTGCGCGCCGTGGTCGAACTCGACGGCGTGTGCGCTGCCGTCGTCGCCGGTCCATGCCGCGCGCCGTGTCGCCAGGCGGCCACCGGCGCCACGCGACTTGTCGAACAGGGTCACGGCGAGCCCGGCCTGCTGCAGCCCGGCTGCACAAGCCGCGCCGGCAATGCCCGCGCCGACGACGGCGACGGTGGGCGGGTGTTGCAGCTGGGACATGGCGGTCTTTCGGGTGGATGCGACCGGCTGCAGCTGAACGATGTACAGCGCATGGCGCGGCCAAATCCCATGGACCGCGAAAACCGAGCGCGGTTCCCCGCCGACCTCCGCAAGGCCACGCCGACGCCCATCAGCGCCGGCGGCGCCGCAACGTCAATCGCCGGAAATCCTGCGCTCGCGGATGATGCTGCCGAAGCGCTGCGAGTCCTCGGCCGCCTTGGCCTGGAACTCGGCCGGCGTCATCGGTGACGGCACGCCGCCCAGGGCCTGGATGCGGTCGCGCACCGCCGGCGTGGCGAGGATGCGGTTGATCTCGGCGTTGAGGCGGGCGACCACCGGCGCCGGCGTGCCCGCCGGGGCGTAGAAGCCGAACACGGTGTCGGCGTCGAAGCCCTTCAGGCCGGCCTCGTCCAGGGTCGGTGTGTCGGGGAACAGCGGTGAACGTTTCGGGCTGCCCACTGCCAGCAGGCGCAGCTTGCCCGACCTGATGTGCGGGATGCCGATGCCGGGGTCGAACAGGAAGTCGAGCTGGCCGCCGAGCAGGTCGGTCAGCGCCGGCGCCGCGCCGCGGTAGGGCACGTGCACGGCGTAGGTGCCGGTCATGCCCTTCATCATCTCGGCCGCCAGGTGCGGCGAGCTGCCGTTGCCCGGCGAACCGAAGCTGCGACGCCCGGGGTTGGCCTGGAGGTCGGCGCGCATGCCGGCAAAGTCCCTGATCGGGCTGTCGCTGCGCACCACCAGGAACACCAGCACGCGTGCCGCGGCGGCCACCGGCACCAGGTCCTTGGCCGGGTCGAAGGACATGCGGCTGTAGATGTGCGGGTTGACCGAGACCATGCCGCCCGAACTCATGAGCAGCGTGTAGCCGTCGGCCGGTGACCGGGCCACCGCCTCGCCGCCGAGGTTGCCGCCGGAGCCGGCCCGGTTTTCCACCACCACGGGCTGGCCCAGCGTTTCCTGCAGCGGCTGGCCGACGACGCGCGCGATCTGGTCAGCCGCGCCACCGGGCGGGAAGTTGACGACGATCTTCAGCGGCTTGTTCGGCCAGGCCTGGGTCAGTGCGGGGCTGCACAGCAGGCTGCCCGCGGCGAGCAGCAAGGGGGCGATGAAGGATCGTTTCATGGCTGTCTCCTGGTGGTCTTTCTGGGTCGTGGGCCGCTGGCGGCGAGCGCGGGCGAGCGTTGACGGGTCATGCCACTTCGACCTCGACCAGCATCGGTGCCGTGGTCTGCAGCGCCCGTGCGAGCGCCGCGCGCAGTGCCTCGGAGTCGCCCACGTGCACGCCCTTCACGCCGTGGCCGGCGGCCAGGGCGACGAAGTCGAGATCGGGCAGTTCGGTGCCGACCACCGCGTCCTGCGGCCGGTAGCCGTACACCGGCGCGAAGGCGCGCAGCGAGGCATAACGCCGATTCTTCAGGATCAGGAAGGTGATCGGCAGGCCGAGCTGCGCGGCGTTCCACAGCGCCTGGATGGCGTACATCGCCGAGCCGTCGCCAATGACCGCGATGATGCGCGCACCGGGCCGCGCCAGCGCCACGCCCACCGCGGCCGGCATGCCGAAGCCGAGGCCGCCGCTGCACATGGCGTAGTAGGTCTGACTGCGGTAGATGGGCAGGTGGCGCTGCAGCACCGGCCGCGCGGTGGGGGCCTCTTCGACGACGACGCTGGCCGGGTCGCGCAGGGCGTCGAGCATCTGCAGCACGTGTGCCACCGACAAACGCTCGCCGGGTGCCGGCGGCGGTGCCGGCGGGCGCGGTTCGCGCGGCGGCGGCAGCGGCCGCGCCGGCGGCACCGGCCGCGCCAGCAGGTCGAGCAGGCCCAGCCGGATGCTGCCCACCACCGACAGGCCCAGCGGCGTCCAGGCGGCGACATTCGGGTCGTCGATCAGCTGCACCAGGCTGGCGCCGGCCGGCACGTGCGGGCCCTGGCCTTCGACGTGGTAAGTGAAGGCCGGTGCGCCGAGGACCGCGACGAGGTCATGGCCGGCCAGCGCCTCGACGATGCGTTCGCGCGCCGCCGGCAGCACGCCGGCGTACAGGCGGTGGTCTTCCGGGAAACCGCAGCGGCCGGACATCGGGGCCGCGAAGACGCGCGCACCGTGGCGTTCGGCGAGCTGCACGACGGCGTCCCAGGCGCCGTCGCGGTCGAGCGCGGCGCCGATGACGAAGGCCGGGCGGGCACAGGCGTCGAGCGCGTCGCCCAGTCGTGCCAGCAGCTCAGGCTCCGGCCGCAGCTGGGTGCTGACGCGCCGCGCGGCCAGCGGCTGCGTGCGCGCGGCCCAGTCGTCGGCCGGCACCGACACCAGCACCGGACCGCGCGGCGGCAACATCGCCAGGTGGTAGGCGCGGGCGATGGCCAGCGGCACGTCCTGCGCGCGCGCCGGTTCGACGCTCCACTTCACGTAGGGCTTGGGCAGTTCGGTGGCCTGCGCCGAGAACAGGAAGGGCTCGAAGGGCAGCATCGACCGCGCCTGCTGGCCCGCGGTGATGACCAGCGGCGTGCGGTTCTTGTGCGCCGTGAAGATGCTGCCCATGGCGTGCCCGACACCGGCGGCCGAATGCAGGTTGACGAAGGCGGCGTTGTGCGTGGCCTGCGCGTAGCCGTCGGCCATGCCGACGACCACCGACTCCTGCAACCCCACCACGTAGCGGAAGTCGCTCGGGAAATCCAGGAAGAACGGCAGTTCGGTCGAGCCCGGGTTGCCGAAGATCGTGGTCATGCCGCACGCGCGCAGCAGCCTCAGCGTGGCCTCGCGCACGGTGATCTCGGTCTCTGGGTCGGGCAAGTGCGGGCTCCCGGGGCGATGAGGGGAGCGGGCAGTTTCGGTGTGCCGCCGTGGCCGCTCAATACGATGAAACGCGCATGCCGTATGCACGGAGCAGCAAGCAGCGGTGCACGCATCGTCAAGTGCTGGTCGCTCGATCGGCGCCGGACTTCGCCGTCACGAGGCCGGAACGCGACGTGCACTCTGGCTGCGACGGCGGCCGCCGGGACCCGGCCCGCAGCCACCGCGGCGCCCGCTCAGCGCAGCATCTGCCCCAGCTCGGCAAAGCTGCCGGCGACCTCGACGATGTCGATGCGCGTGCCGAGCTGGCGTTCGATCTGCGCCCGCGACACCACGCCGCAGACACGCTGCGGCGCCGCGCCGGTGCCGCCGTCGACGACGAGCAGGTGGTCGCGGCCATGCGACTTCAGCGTGGCCACCAGGTTGCGCACCGTCGCCGTCTTCAGCGATGCGAGCTCGATGGCATCGAGCATCGACAGGCCGGTCATGACTTCGGCCACCGTCAGTTCGTCGTAGCGCAGGCGGCGCTCCTGCGCGATGCGCACGGCGCGGTCGCCGCTCAGGTCGGCGCTCGTGATCAGGCCCAGCAGCGACGGCATCTGGCCGACCACGAACAACATGCGCACGCCCTGGTAGATCATGGTCTGCTCGGCCTGCGCCAGCGTCGTCGCCGGTCCGGTGGTGGCGGCCTTGACCTTGCGCAGGTCGGTCATCACCGCCAGCGCCGGCGAGTCCAGGGTCACCGGCGTGCTGTGCCAGGGCTGCGCCTGGACGATGCTGGTGCCGGGCTCCAGGCGGCGGGTGGGCAGGGCGGTTTCGGGGTTCATCGTCACCTCCGTCGTTTCTGCGGGCCGGCCATGCCCGGCACGGCGGCACCTTACGCCCAAAACGGCGGCGGCGCCAACCGGCGCCCGACAGGCCGCGTGTCAGCGGTGCTGCTGCAGCCGCCAGGCCGCGAAGTCGATGCGGCTGCGTTCGTCGGTCGGCGGGTACAGGCCGAGGATCGAACGCCCTTGCAGCACCTGGGCCAGCACGAAGTCCTCGAAGACGGTCATCTCCACCGCCTCGTCGGCCACCTCGTCGGCGAGGTGGGCAGGGATCACGACCACGCCTTCGGCATCGCCGACGACGACGTCGCCGGGAAACACCGGTGCGTCGCCGCAGCCGATCGGCTCGTCGATGGCGATCGCCATGTGCAGCGTCAGGTTGGTCGGTGCGCTCGGGCGCTGGTGGTAGGCAGGCAGGGCCAGGCGGGCGATCTCGGGGCTGTCGCGGAAGCCGCCGTCGGTGACGACGCCGGCAACGCCGCGTTTCATCAGCCGGCTCGCCAGGATGCCGCCGGCCGACGCGGCGCGCGCGTCCTTGCGGCTGTCGATCACCAGCACCGCGCCGGGCGGGCATTCCTCCACCGCCTTGCGCTGCGGGTGCGCGCGGTCCTGGAACACCGTGATCGGGTTGAGGTCCTCGCGCGCCGGCATATAGCGCAGCGTGTAGGCCGGGCCCACCATGTTCGGCAGCGCGGGGTTGAGCGGCCGCACGTCCTGGATGAACTGGTGGTGCAGGCCGCGCTTGAAGAGCGCGGTGCACAGCGTGGCCGTGCTCACGCCCATCAGCTTTTGTCGCGTGTCCGGGTTCATGCGGGCCTTCAGTAAATGGCGGGCTCGGGCACCGGGGCGCCGAAGCTGGTTTCCAGGAAGTCGAAGTCGCAGCCCTCGTCGGCCTGCAGGATGTGGCGGCTGAAGATCCAGCCGTAGCCGCGCTCGTAACGCGGCGGCGGCGGGGTCCAGGCGGCGCGGCGGCGGGCGAGCTCGTCGTCGCTGACTTCCAGGTGGATGCGCCGTGCCGGCACGTCCACGGTGATCACGTCGCCGGTCTGCACCAGCGCCAGCGGGCCGCCGATGTAGGCCTCGGGTGCGCAGTGCAGCATGCAGGCGCCGTAGCTGGTGCCGCTCATGCGCGCGTCGCTCAGCCGCAGCATGTCCTTGACGCCGGCCTGCACCAGCTTGGTCGGGATCGGCAGCATGCCCCACTCGGGCATGCCGGGGCCACCCAGCGGGCCGGCGTAACGCAGCACCAGGATGTCGTCGGCGGTCACGTCCAGTGCGGGGTCGTCGACCGCTTTCTTCAGCGCCGGGTAGTCGTCGAAGACCAGCGCGCGGCCGCTGTGCTGCAGCAGCTGCGGCGCGCAGGCGCTGGGCTTGATGACGACGCCGGCCGGCGCCAGGTTGCCGCGCAGCACGGCCAGCGCGCCTTCGGCGTAGATGGGTCGGTCCAGCGGGCGGATGACGTCGTCGTCGTGGACCTCGGCACCGGCGATATTCTCGCCCAGCGTGCGGCCGTTGACGGTGGCCGCGTCCAGCGTCAGGTGCGACTCGATGCGTTTCATCAGCCCCGGCAGGCCGCCGGCGTAATAGAAGTCTTCCATCAGGTAGCGCTCGCCGCTGGGCCGGATGTTTGCCAGCACCGGCACCTGCCGGCTGGCGGCGTCGAAGTCGTCCAGCGTCACCGCGCAGCCGGCGCGGCGCGACATCGCCACCAGGTGGATGATGGCGTTGGTGCTGCAGCCCATGGCCATCGCCACCTTGACGCCGTTGAGGAAACTCGCGCGTCTCAGCAGCTTCGCCGGCGTGAGGTCGTCCCACACCATCTGCACGGCGCGGCGGCCGCACTCGGCGCTCATGCGGACGTGGTTGGCGTCGGGCGCCGGAATCGCGCTGGCGCCGGGCAGCGTCATGCCGATGGCCTCGGCGATGCCCATCATCGTGGCCGCAGTGCCCATCGTCATGCAGGTGCCGTGGCTGCGCGCGATGCCGGCCTCGACGTCCTGCCACTCGGCTTCACTCAGGCGGCCGGCGCGGCGTTCGTCCCAGTACTTCCACGCGTCCGATCCCGAGCCGAGGACACGGCCCTTCCAGTTGCCGCGCAGCATCGGCCCGGCGGGCAGGTAGATGCAGGGCAGGCCGGCGCTGAAGGCGCCCATCAGCAGCCCCGGCGTGGTCTTGTCGCAGCCGCCCATCAGCACCGCGCCGTCCACCGGGTGGCAGCGCAGCAGCTCCTCGGTTTCCATGGCCAGGAAGTTGCGGTAGAGCATGGTCGTCGGCTTGACGATCGGCTCGCTCAGGCTGATCGCAGGCAGCTCGAGCGGAAAGCCCCCGGCCTGCAGCACGCCGCGCTTGACGTCTTCGACGCGCTGCTTGAAGTGCGAGTGACACTGATTCACGTCGCTCCAGGTGTTGACGATGGCGATCACCGGCTTGCCGGCCCAGTCGGCGGCGCTGTAGCCCATCTGCATGAAGCGCGAGCGGTGGCCGAAGGAGCGCAGGTCGTCGGGCGCGAACCAGCGTGCGCTGCGCAGTTCGGCGGCGGTCTTGGCACTCGTCATGCCTGGCCCCGTGCGGCCACCAGCCAGTCGGGCGCGTCCTGCAGCGCCACCGGGCGCAGGAAGCGGTCCAGCGCGGCGTAGCCGACGCTGGTGGTGAAGGGCTGCGTCGACGCCGGCCACGGCCCGCCGTGCTGCTGTGCCGCGGTCACGGCCACGCCGGTGGGCACGCCGGCGAAGAGCACGCGGCCGGCGATGCCTTCGGCGGCGCGCACCAGCCGGCGGTTGTCGGCGGTGTCGGCGTCGGCGCCCCACAGCGTGACGGTCAGGCTGCCCCGCACGGCGCGCAGCACGTCCAGCGTTTCGTCCAACGAGCGCACGGTGACGACCAGGCAGCTCGGGCCGAAGACCTCTTCGTGCAGCGCTTCGCTCTCGACGAAGGTCGCGGCGTCGGTGGCGAACAGGCGCGCCCGCGGCGCCGTGGCGCCATGCTCGGGCGCCGCCAGCGCCTGCACCCCGGCGTGCTGCTGCAGCCGCGCCACGCCGGCGTCGAAGCCGGCGCGGATGCCGGCGTGCAGCATGGCATGCGGCGTCGCGGCGCCCAGCGCCTCGGCGAGCTGCTGCACGAAGGCCTGCGACGCCGCATCGTCGTGCACGATCAACACGCCCGGGCTGGTGCAGAACTGGCCACAGCCCAGGGTGATCGAGCCGGCGAGCGTGGCCGCCAGCGCCGCGCCGTTGGCGGCCAGCGCCGCGGGCAGCGCCACCACCGGGTTGATCGACCCCAGCTCGCCGTAGAACGGGATCGGCCGCGGCCGCTCGTTGGCTTCGCGTTGCAGCGCCGCGCCGCCACGGTAACTGCCGGTGAAGGCCACCGCGGCGACGAGCGGGTGGCGAACCAGCTGCACGCCGACCGCCACCGCTGCACCTTCGACGATGCCGAACACCCCCGCCGGCAGGCCCTGCGCCGCGACCACGCGACGCGCCAGCGCTGCCACGGCACGCGACAGTTCCGGGTGCCCCGGGTGCGCCTTCACGACCACCGGGCAACCGGCGGCGAGCGCCGATGCGGTGTCGCCGCCGAGCACCGAAAAGGCGAACGGGAAGTTGCTCGCTGCGAACATCGCCACCGGGCCCACGGGCACACGCACACGCGTCAGCCGCGGCCGGCCGGCGGGCGGCGGGCCGGCCACCGCGGCGTCGTCGGTCATGGTGAACGGCGCACCGGCCAGCACCTGGTCGGCAAAGCCGCGCAGCTGGAAGGTCGTGCGGTCGAGTTCGCCGTTCAGCCGTGCCGCGCCGAGCGCGGTTTCGGCGTCGGCCAGCGGCACCAGCGTTTCGCGCTCGGTCTGCAGCGCTTCGGCCAGGCCGCGCAGCAGCGCGGCGCGCGTTTCGGCGTCCGAGCGCGCCCAGGGCTCGGCCGCTGCCGCGGCGGCGGCGACCGCGCTGTCGATCT
>CAYJOA010000049.1:16639-18312 GCA_964371495.1 uncultured Rubrivivax sp. | reverse complement strand
TGGGCACGGCGCAGACGCTGGCCTGGGCGTCGTCGTACTACCTGCCGGCGATGCTGGCGGCGCCGATGGCGCGTGAGCTCGGTGTCGCCACGCCGACGGTGTTCGCGGCGTTTTCTATGGCGCTCATCGTGTCGGCCCTCGTCGGCCCGCTGGCCGGCCGGCTGATCGACCGTCACGGCGGCCGGCCCGTGCTGCTGGGCACCAACGTGTTGTTTGCGCTCGGCCTGGCGGCGCTGGGCAGCGCGCAGGGCCCGGCGACGCTGGTCGTGGCCTGGCTGCTACTGGGGCTGGCCATGGGCGCCGGGCTCTACGAAGCGGCCTTCGCGGCACTGGTGCGGCTGTACGGCATCGACTCGCGCAACGCCATCACCGGCATCACGCTGCTGGCCGGCTTCGCCAGCACCGTGGGCTGGCCGCTGTCGGCGTGGCTGGAGGTGCAGCTGGGCTGGCGCGGCGCGTGTTTCGTGTGGGCCGGGCTGCACCTGGTGCTGGGGCTGCCGCTGAACGCGATGCTGCCGCGGCCCGCGGTCGCGCCGGAGTCGGCACCCGTGGCCACCGCGGCACCAGCCCCAGGCACGGCGGCCAGCGCCGTGGCCGCACCGGACGCGCCGCCGCCGCCGCGCTACACCGCCGCGCTGCTGTCGCTGGTGTTCACGCTGGTCTGGTTCGTCAGCACCGCCATGGCGGCGCACCTGCCGACGCTGATGCAGGCCGCCGGCGGCACGCTGGCGCTGGCGGTGGCCGTGGGTGCGCTGGTCGGACCGGCGCAGGTGGCAGGGCGACTGTTCGAGTTCGGTCTGCTGCGCCGCGTCTCGCCGCTGGCGGTGGCGCGCGCGGCCACGCTCGGGCATCCGGTCGGCGCGCTGCTGCTGTGGTTCGTCGGCGTGCCGGCGGCGGCCGCGTTCGCCATCCTGCACGGCCTGGGCAACGGCATCCTGACCATCGCCAAGGGCACGTTGCCGCTGGCGCTGTTCGGCGCCGGCGGCTACGGCGCGCGCCAGGGCTGGATCGCGCTGCCCGGGCGCGCGCTGCAGGGCCTGGCGCCCTGGTTGTTCGGGCTGGCGCTGGAGCGCTGGGGCGCCGGCGCGTTGTGGTTGTCGTCGGCCTGCGGTCTGGCGGCCTGTGCCGGGCTGCTGTGCCTGCGGCTGCCGCGCGCGGCGCCCGCGCGGGCCACGGTATCCTGATCCACCGGCACCGACGGTACGCAAAGGGGCAGCCATGCAGCGCTTCACGATCTCGCTCGACGAACACCTGGCCGCGGACTTCGACGAGCTCATTGCCGAACGCGGCTATGCCAACCGCTCCGAAGCCGTGCGCGACCTGCTGCGCGCCGAACTCGAGCGCTCGCGGCAAGGAACGCCGCAGGGCCTGCACTGCGTGGCCTGCCTGTCGTACGTGTACAACCACCACGAACGCGAGCTCGGCGAGCGGCTGACCACCATGCACCACGCGCACCACGATCTCACGCTGGCCACCATGCACGCCCACCTCGACCACGAGCACTGCCTGGAGACCGTGCTGCTGCGCGGCCCGGCGGCGCAGGTGCGCAGCCTGGCCGACGCGGTATGCGCCGAACGCGGCGTGCACCATGGCCAGCTCAACCTGATCAGCGTCGAGTCCCACCACCACCACCAGCACGCCGGCGCCGCCGAACCGCACGTGCATCTGCGCCC
>CAYJOA010000049.1:13003-16539 GCA_964371495.1 uncultured Rubrivivax sp. | reverse complement strand
CAGTGGCGGCTGCTCAAGGACGGCACCTCGGTGTGGTGGCAGGTGCAGTCGCGCAACAAGCGCTCGGTGGTGCTGGACCTGCGCGACGCGGCCGCGGTGGACATCGTGCGCCGGCTGGCACTGGAGGCCGACGTGCTGGTGGAGAACTTCCGCCCCGGCGCGCTGGAAGGTTTCGGCCTCGACCCGCGCGCGCTGCTGCAGGACAACCCGCGGCTGATCGTGCTGCGCATCAGCGGTTACGGCCAGACCGGGCCCTACCGCGACAAGCCCGGCTTCGGCGTCGTCGCCGAAGCGATGGGCGGCCTGCGCCACCTCAGCGCCGAGCCCGGCCGCACGCCGGTGCGCGTGGGCGTGAGCATCGGCGATACGCTGGCCGCGCTGCACGGCGTGATCGGCGTGCTGATGGCGCTGCACGAGCGGCACCGCAGCGGCCGCGGCCAGGTCGTCGACGTGGCGCTGTACGAAGCGGTCTTCAATTGCATGGAAAGCCTGCTGCCCGAATACAGCGCCTTCGGCGTCGTGCGCCAGCCGGCCGGCAGCGCCTTGCCCGGCATCGCGCCGAGCAACGCCTACAAGTGCGCCGACGGCCACGTGCTGGTGGCCGGCAACGGCGACAGCATCTTCAAGCGCTTGATGCAGGCCATCGGCCGCGCCGACCTGGCGGCCGACCCGCAGTTGGCCGGCAACAGCGGCCGCGTGGCGCGCGTGGCCGAGATCGACGCCGCCATCGGCGAGTGGACCGCTTCGCGAACGGCGGCCGAAGTGGTGGCCGCGCTGGATGCGGCGCAGGTGCCCGGCGGGCGCATCTACACCGTGGCCGACATCGCCGCCGACCCGCACTACCGCGAGCGCGGCATGCTCGACGAGATCACGCTGGCCGACGGCAGCCGCTTGGCCGTTCCCGGCATCGTGCCCAAGCTGTCGCGCACGCCAGGGCGGCACCGGCGCAACGCACCGGCGCTGGGCCAGGACACCGACGAGGTGCTCGCCGAACTGGCGGCGAAGACGCAGCGGCGCTGAGGCATCATCAAGTCCTGAAACCACCAGCAAGGGTTCGCCATGTCCCAAACGCCCGCCAAGGCCTTCGCCAGCCAGGCCGACCTGGAAGAGAAGAAGGTCACCTTCAGCAAGCTGTCCGACAACGCCTACGCCTACACGGCCGAGGGCGACCCCAACACCGGCATCATCGTCGGCGACGACTCGGTGCTCGTGCTCGACACCCAGGCCACGCCGGTGATGGCGCAGGACGTCATCCGCCGCATCCGTGAAGTCACCGACAAGCCCATCGAGTACGTGCTGCTGACGCATTACCACGCCGTGCGTGTGCTCGGCGCCAGCGCCTACGGCGCCCGCCACATCATCGCCAGCCAGGACACGCGCGACCTCATCGCAGAGCGCGGCGAGCAGGACAAGGCCAGCGAGATCGGCCGCTTTCCGCGCCTGTTCCGCAATGTCCAGAGCGTGCCGCCCGGGCTGACCTGGCCCACCATCACCTTCACCGGCAGGATGACGCTGTGGCTCGGCAAGCTCGAGGTGCAGCTGCTGCAACTCGGCCGCGGCCACACCAAGGGCGATACGGTGGCCTGGCTGCCGCAGCAGAAGATCCTGTTCAGCGGTGACCTGGTCGAGTTCGACGCCACGCCCTACGCCGGCGACGCCTACTTCAGCGACTGGCCGGCCACACTCGACAACATCGCCGCGCTGCAGCCCGAGCAGCTGGTGCCCGGCCGCGGTGCGGCGCTGACGACACCGCAGCAGGTGGCGGCGGGCTTGCAGGGCACACGCAGCTTCATCGCCGACGTTTACGCCAGCGTGCAGGCCGGCGCCGCGGCGGGCAAGGACCTCAACACCGTCTACCGCGAAACGCTGGCGGCGGTGCGCCCCAAGTACGGCCACTGGGTGATCTTCGACCACTGCATGCCCTTCGACGTCTCGCGCGCCTACGACGAGGCCACGGCGCACCGCGACCCGCGCATCTGGACCGCCGAGCGCGACATCGAGATGTGGAAGGCTCTCGAATCTTGAGAAGGTGTGAACGAACCCGACATGCCCGCTCGACCCGCCATATCGCGCCCACTCGGCGTTGCAAATGCTCGCCGTAGCGCGAGCTACGGCTGTGCTTTGCGCCTTGATTGGGCCCGATCTGACGGCCCGCTCGGGCACGCCGGGTTCATTCACACCTTCTGAGCGCCCCGAGCCATGCTCAAGACCTACACCTGGCCGCGTTACGCCTACCAGCGGCCAGCCGAGCTGGGGCAGGCCGGCGTGCGCCACGTGCCCTTGGTGGTGGTGGGCGCCGGGCCGGTGGGACTGAGCGCCGCCATCGACGCCGCGCTGCGCGGCCTGCCGGTGGTGCTGCTCGACGACGACGACACCGTCAGCGTCGGCTCGCGCGGCGTCTGCTACGCCAAGCGCACGCTGGAGATCTTCGACCGCCTGGGCGTCGGCGACGCCGTGGTCGACAAGGGCGTGACCTGGAACGTCGGCCGCACCTTCCACCGCGACAGCGAGGTCTTCGCCTTCAACCTGCTGCCCGACGCCGGCCACCGGCGCCCGGGCATGGTGAACCTGCAGCAGTACCACCTGGAGCAGACCCTGGTGGAGCGCGCCGCACGACTGCCGGGCATCGACCTGCGCTGGCGGCACAAGGTGGTGGGCGTGACGCAGGGCGACGCAGCGGCCGCCGTCGAAGTCGAAACCGCCGACGGCCGCTACACGCTGCACTGCGACTGGCTGATCGTCGCCGACGGCGCGAAAAGCCCGATCCGCCGCGCGCTCGGGCTGGACATCGAAGGCAAGGTCTTCCAGGACCGTTTCCTCATCGCCGATGTCGTGCTCGACGGCGAGCCCTTTCCGGCCGACCGCACCGAGCGCCGCTTCTGGTTCGACCCGCCTTTCCACCCCGGCCAGAGTGCCTTGATGCACCGCGAGGCCGACGGCGTCTGGCGCATCGACTTCCAGCTCGGCTGGGACGCCGACCCCGAGGCCGAGAAGCAGCCCGATCGCGTGACGCCGCGCATCCGGGCCCTGCTCGACAGCCAGGGCTTCGAGCACATGGGCTTCGAGCTCGAATGGGTCAGCGTCTACACGTTCCAGTGCCGGCGCATGGCCGGCTTCCGCCACGGCCGGCTGCTCTTCGTCGGCGACGCTGCGCACCAGGTCTCGCCGTTCGGCGCCCGCGGCGCCAATTCCGGCGTGCAGGACACCGACAACCTGCTGTGGAAGCTGCAGCTGGTGACGAGCGGCGCAGCGCCGGCGTCGCTGCTCGACAGCTACAGCGTCGAACGTTGTTTCGCCGCCGACGAGAACCTGCTCAACAGCACCCGCGCCACCGACTTCATGACGCCCAAGAGCCGCGCCGCCCGGGTGCTGCGCGACGCCGTGCTGTCGCTGGCGGCCGAGCTGCCGATGGGCCGCGCGCTGGTCAACAGCGGGCGGCTGTCGGTGCCGGCGCTGCTGACGGCGTCGCCGCTGAATACGCCCGACAGCGACGCCTTCGACGGCTGGATGCTGCCCGGCGCGCCGCTCGACGACGC
>CAYJOA010000049.1:2504-12903 GCA_964371495.1 uncultured Rubrivivax sp. | reverse complement strand
CCGCGCGCTGGCGCCGCTTCGACGCCGCCGCGGTGCGCGCCGCGCTGGCACGTGCCACCGGCCAGGAGACGCCGCCATGAAGCACCTCGTCACGCAGCCGAATTTCGGCACCCCCGGCGTCCGCCACCGCCAGGCCTACACGCCCGGCGACGACTTCTACGAGATGCTGATCGACGGTCATCGCGGCCTGTCCGACGACCAGAGCGAGCTGATGAACGCGCGACTGGTGCTGCTGCTGGCCAATCACATCGGCGACCTGAGCGTGCTGCACGAGGCCATCGCCGCGGCGCGTGCCGGCGTCGTGCCGCACGGGGAGGCCGCGAAATGAGCGAACTGCGTTATCTCTCCGGTTTCGGCAATCAGTTCGAAAGCGAAGCCGTTCCCGGCGCGCTGCCGGTCGGCCGCAACAGCCCGCAGCGCCCGCCGCTGGGGCTGTACGCCGAGCTGCTGTCGGGCAGCGCCTTCACCGCGCCGCGCGCCGAGAACCGGCGCACCTGGATGTACCGGCGCCAGCCCAGCGTGCGCGCCGGTGCCTACGAGCCCTTGCCGCACGTGCACTGGAAGACCGGCGCCGCCGCCGGCGTGGCGGCGCCGCCCGACCCGCTGCGCTGGCACCCGATCGAGGTGCCCGCCGAGCCGGCGGACTTCATCGACGGCCTGCGCACCGTCGCCGTCAACGGCGACGCCGACGCGCAGACCGGCATCGCCGTGCATCTGGTGCTGGCCAACCGCAGCATGGAGCGCGCCTTCGTCGACGCCGACGGCGAGATGCTGCTGGTGCCGCAGCAGGGGGCGTTGACGATCACCACCGAGCTCGGCGTGCTGCACGCCGTGCCGGGCGAAGTCGTCCTGCTGCCGCGCGGCCTGGCCTTCAAGGTGGCGCTGGCGGGGCCGATGCGCTGCTACGTCTGCGAGAACCACGGTGCGCCCTTGCGGCTGCCCGAGTTGGGGCCGATCGGCTCCAACGGGCTGGCCAGTGCGCGCGATTTCCTGGCCCCGGTGGCGGCCTTCGACGCCGATGTGCAGCCCACCGAAATCGTCAAGAAATTCGGCGGCCGGCTGTGGCGCAGCGAGACCCCGGTGTCGCCCTTCGACGTCGTCGCCTGGCACGGCAACCTGGTGCCATTCAAGTACGACACGGCGCGTTTCATGACCATCGGCTCGATCAGCTTCGACCACCCCGACCCGAGCATCTTCACCGTGCTGACGAGCCCCAGCGACACGCCGGGCACCGCCAACTGCGACTTCGTCGTCTTTCCGCCGCGCTGGCTGGTGATGGAAGACACTTTCCGCCCACCCTGGTACCACCGCAACCTGATGAGCGAATTCATGGGCCTGGTGCACGGCCAGTACGACGCCAAGCCGGAAGGCTTCCGGCCCGGCGGCATGAGCCTGCACAACAGCATGGTGCCGCACGGGCCTGACGCCGAGGCTTTCGAGAAGGCGTCCAGCGCGACCCTGGTGCCCCAGAAGCTGGCCGACACGCTGGCCTTCATGTTCGAGACGCGCTGGCGGCTGCGGCCGACCGAATACGCAATGGCATCGGCGGCGCTGGACCGGTCTTATGCCGACTGTTGGGCGACACTGGCGGACCGTTTCCACACCGGCTCATGAACCCAGACACCGACGCCACCCACGACCCGCTGCTGCGCAGCTGGGTCGCTTCGGCCAACGAGCCGGAGTGCGACTTTCCGATCCAGAACCTGCCGCTGGGCCGTTTCCGCCGCGCTGGCAGCGACGAGGCGCTGCGCGGCGGTGTCGCCATCGGCGACCAGGTGCTGGACCTCATGCTCGCGCTGGAGCGCTCGCCGTGGCCGAGCGGGGCGGCCGAACTGCTCGATCCGCTGGCCGCCGGCGACCTGGCAGGGTTCATGGCCATGGGCCGGCCGGCCTGGCGCGCTCTGCGCGCCGCGCTCTCGGCCGCGCTGGCCGAGGGCAGCGAGACCGGGCCCTTTCTCGAACTCTGCCTGCTGCCGCAGGCCTTGGCCGAGATGGCGCTGCCGTGCCGCATCGGCGACTACACCGACTTCTACACCGGCATCCACCACGCGCTGGCGGTGGGCAAGCTGATGCGGCCGGACAACCCGCTGCTGCCCAACTACAAGTGGGTGCCGATCGGCTACCACGGGCGGGCGTCGTCCGTCACCCTGGGCGGCCCGCTGAAGCGGCCGCAGGGGCAGACGCGCAGCAGCGGCGAGACGCCGCACTTCGGCCCCAGCCAGCGCCTGGACTACGAGTTGGAGCTGGGCCTGTGGGTGGGTGTGGGCAATGAACTCGGTGCGCCGGTGGCCATGCCCGGCGCCGAAGACCGCCTGTTCGGCGTGACGCTGCTCAACGACTGGTCGGCACGCGACATCCAGGGCTGGGAGTACCAGCCGCTGGGGCCCTTCCTGGCGAAGAGCTTCTCGACCATGGTCTCGCCGTGGCTCGTCACCTTCGATGCGCTGGCGCCGTTCCGCCGTCCGTTCACGCGACCGGCCGGCGACCCGCAGCCCTTGCCCTACCTGGACTCGCAGGCCAACCGTGCCGCAGGCGCCGTCGACATCACGCTCGAGGTCTGGCTGCAGACGGCGCGCATGCGCGAACAGGGCCTGCCGGCGCTGCGGCTGTCGCAGTCGAACGCGCTCGACGCCTACTGGACGCCAGCGCAGCTGGTCGCCCACCACACCAGCAACGGCTGCAACCTGCAGACGGGCGACCTGCTGGGTACCGGCACGCTGTCGGGCGCGGCGGCGGGGCAGGGCGGGTCGCTGCTGGAGCTCACCGCGGGCGGCCGCCAGCCCCTGGCCTTGCCCGACGGCGAACGGCGCGCCTTTCTCGAGGACGGCGATACCGTCACGCTGCGCGCCTGCTGCCAGGCGCCGGGCGTGGTGCGCATCGGGCTGGGCAGTGTCAGCGGCACAGTCGTGGCGGCTTGATGCCGAGTCGCGACCTCGCTGGGTGATGGTCAGCCAGATTCACCCATGACGGAAAGCCCTCACCACCACCACCAGAGCAACACCAGCAGGGTGACCAGCGCCCAGGCCCAGGCCGGCAGCCGCAGCGCGTGCTCGTCGCCACCGCCCGTGTCCCAGCGCTCGGCGCCAACGCCGCTGCGTTGATCAGCCTCGGCCTGCATGGCGGCGGCGCGTTCGCGTTGCCGCTGCAGTCCGGCCGATTGCGCGGCCAGCCGCTGCTGCACGATGTGCGGTGCCGGCTTGGCGGCGTGCGCCTGCAGCGCCGGGCCCAGCGTGCCGACCTGGCGGTGGGCCTCGGCCAGGTCGGGTGCGGTCAGGGTGGCGCCGCAGTGCTGGCAGTGCCAGGCCGCGTCGGGCGGCGCCGGCGCGCCGCAGGCCCGGCAGACCAGTGCCGAGGCCCGTTCGCCGGTGCGGTGCACGGCCTGCTCGGCGATGGCGCCTTCGGGGTCGAGTGCACGCGCCAGCCGCGCCACGTCCACCACCGCCGGCACCGAACGGCACCAGGGGCACTCGACATCATCGGCGCCTACCGCGCCGCCGCAGTTCACGCAGTGCAAGCCCTCGGGCCGCTGCAGCGCGCGCGCGCGGTCGGCCGACGACATCGGCCGCAGCAGGCCCTTCTCGTTGAGGAACTCGCCGAAGGTCTGCCAGGCGCCGTGTTGCTGCGGACATTCGAGCTGCAGCGAACGCCCCCAGCGCGTGCGGTTGTGTACCGTGCGCACGGCGCTGCGGCAGTGCGGGCAGCCGAGGTCGGCGCGCACGGGCTGGTGGGCCAGCGACTGCGCCGCCGCCATCTCGCCGATCAGCGCCAGCAGCCCCGGTCCCGACAGCCGCGCCGACTCGACGACGTCGAACCACACCAGGTGACAGGGCGCACACAGTTCGATCTCGACCGCGCTGCCGTAATGCCCCGGCAGCTGCAGCACACGCAACGGTGCGCCGCAGTTGCTGCAAGCCAGGGCGCGGGCGTCGGGTGCCACGGCGCTGCGCCCGGCCCGCTGGCGTGCATTCAGGCGCCGGCGTTTGCCCGGCGGGCCTCGTCAGCCAATGCCGCGGCTGCGGCAGCCACGGTGGCCGCGATGTCGTCGGCGCTGTGCGCCGCGCTCACGAACCCGGCTTCGTACAGCGCCGGCGCCAGGTACACGCCGCGCTCGAGCATGCCGTGGAAGAAGCGGTTGAAGCGTTCCTTGTCGGTGCCCATCACGACGCCGTAGTTCTGCGGCAGCTCGGCGGCGAAGAAGAAGCCGAACATGCCGCCTTCGCTGTCGCCGACCAGCGGGATGCCGGCGTCCCGTGCGGCGCCGGCCAGGCCGTCGACCAGCGAACGCGTGCGCGCCGACAGCGCTTCGAAGAAGCCGGGCTTGGCGATCTCCTTCAGCGTCGCCAGGCCGCACGCGGTGGCCACCGGATTGCCGCTCAGCGTGCCGGCCTGGTACACCGGGCCCAGCGGCGCGAGCTGGCTCATGATGTCCTTGGTGCTGCCGAAGGCGGCCAGCGGCATGCCGCCGCCGATGACCTTGCCGAACACGCTCATGTCGGGCTTGAAGCCGGGGATCAGCTTCGCATAGACGCTTTGCGCGCCGCCGAGCGCGACGCGGAAACCCGTCATCACTTCGTCGAAGGCGAGCAGCGCGCCGTGCTGCGTGCACAGCTCGCGCAGCCGCTTCATGAACGGCACGCTGGCGCGCACGAAGTTCATGTTGCCGGCAATCGGCTCGATCATCACGCAGGCGATCTGCGGCCCGTGCGTGGCAAAGGCTTGTTCGAGCTGGGCGACGTTGTTGTATTCGAGCACCAGCGTGTGCTGCACGACCTCGGGCGGCACGCCGGCGCTGGTGGGAAAACCGAAGGTCGCCAGCCCCGAGCCGGCCTTCACCAGCAGGGCGTCGGCATGGCCGTGGTAGCAGCCTTCGAACTTGACGATCTTGCTGCGGCCGGTGGCGCCGCGCGCCAGCCGGATCGTGCTCATGCCGGCCTCGGTGCCGCTGCTCACCAGCCGCACCTGTTCGACGCTCGGCACGAGTCCGATGATGGCTTCGACGAGTTCGATCTCGCGCTCGGTCGGCGCGCCGAAGCTCAGGCCGTCGGCCGCCGCCTCGTGCACCGCCTGCAGCACCGCCGGGTGGCCGTGGCCCAGGATCATCGGGCCCCAGGAGCCGATGTAGTCGATGTAGCGCCGGCCCTCGGCGTCCCACATGTACGGGCCGTGGGCACGGCCGATGAAACGCGGCGTGCCGCCGACGGCGCGAAAGGCGCGCACCGGCGAGTTGACGCCGCCGGGGATGACACGCTGCGCGCGTGCAAAGAGCTCTTCGTTCGTTGACATCTTGTGCGGGGCTCAGTGGACGCGGCGTGACACGCCGTGGCTCTTGGAGTCGTCGGGTTCGGGCTCGGGAGCCGCGCCGTCGTCGGGGCTCCCTTCCTCGGCCGCCGGCAGGGCCCAGAAGAAACGGTCCGGCACGATGCTGCCCATGCCCGGGCGGAAACCGGCGTCCAGGCTCTGGTCCAGGAACGACAGCGCCTCGGACACGGCGGCCTGCAGTTCGGTACCGGCGGCCAGCAGCGCCGCCAGCGCCGCCGCCAGCGTGTCGCCGGCGCCGATGAAAGCGGCGTCGAAACGCTCGAACTTCTCGCCGGTGATGGCGCCCTGCGGCGATGCCAGCACGTTGTCGATGTACTGCTCGGGGCCTTGCGTCGACAGTTTCCCGGCGAGCACGATGCCGGTCACCAGCACGTAACGCGTGCCGTGCTCGCCGGCGGCCACCGCGAGTTCGCGCGCCGACGGCGGGCGCTCGTTCTCCCAGTCGGGCAGCAGGAAGTCCTGCAGCGTCTTGTGGTTGCCCACCAGCACCTCGGTGGCCGGCAGGATGAGCTCGCGGAAGGCGTCGTGGTAGGGCTGCTGCAGATCCTCGTCCAGCCACGACAGGTTGGGCAGGTAGGACACCAGCGGGATGTCGCTGTAGTCGCTGAGGATCTCGGCCACCGCGCTCACGACATCGGCCGAGCCGAGAAAGCCGACCTTCCAGCCCGCCAGCGTGACGTCTTCGAGCACCGTGCGGGCCTGCTCGGCCACCGCGTCGGCGTCGATCTCGTGCTGGTCGAAGATGTCGGCGGTATCGCGCATGACGATGGACGTCACCACCGGCAGCGCGTGCGCGCCCATCGCGGCCACGGTGGCGATGTCGCCGGCCAGCCCGGCGGCGCCGCTGGGGTCGCTGGCGTTGAAGCACATCACGCAGGCCGGAGCCGGCGGCTCGGCGGAGGGGTCTTCGAGCTCCGTGGCCGGGGTGGGGTCGGGGGTCATGGGCGGGCGGCGTCGGCGTGTGGGATCGGCGCGCGAGGCCCGGCGCGGTGCCGCCGCCGAACCTCTAGCGAAATCTTAGAAACGATATGTATGTCCCGACTAATCCACGGCTTTGCGCGGATCGGCGTGGCTACAATCTCGCTCCATTGTAGTGACGTGACAGTGGCACCGTGAGCGAACCGCGTACCTGGATGTGCTTGATTTGCGGCTGGATCTACGACGAAGCCGCCGGCGATCCCGAACACGGTGTCCCGGCGGGCACGGCGTGGGCCGACGTGTCGATGAACTGGACCTGCCCCGAATGCGGTGCACGCAAGGAAGACTTCGAAATGGTGCAGATCTGAACCTCGTGCGGCGGCTCGCCGCCGGCCGGAGTTGTGCAAGGAGGACAGCGCTTGGAAACCCAGGTTCCTGAAGGCGGTGCAGGAGCTGCGGCGGGCGCGGCGACGGGCGCCAAGGTGCTGGTCATCGACGACAGCAACACCATTCGCCGCAGTGCCGAGATCTTCCTGCGCCAGGGCGGCCACGAGGTGCTGCTGGCCGAGGACGGCTTCGATGCGCTGGCCAAGGTCAACGACCACGATCCCGAGCTGATCTTCTGCGACATCCTGATGCCGCGCCTGGACGGCTACCAGACCTGCGCCATCATCAAGCGCAACCCGCGTTATGCCCATGTGCCGGTGATCATGCTGTCGAGCAAGGACGGGCTGTTCGACAAGGCGCGCGGGCGCATGGTCGGCTCCGAGGACTATCTCACCAAGCCCTTCACCAAAGAGCAGCTGCTGCGCGCGGTCGAGTCGTTCCGACGCCCTGCCGGCTGAAGGCGCGTCGCGTCGCGCCCGCCTTCCCGACACTGCCGCAGGACCACTCCGATGCCGATCCAGAACATCCTCGTCGTCGACGACTCCAAGACCGAGCTGCATCACCTGTCGGGCCTGCTGGGCAAGCGCGGCTACAAGGTGCGCACCGCCGAGAACGGCGACGAGGCCTTGCGTCGCCTGGCCGAGGACAAGCCCGACCTGATCCTGATGGACGTCGTGATGCCGGGCCAGAACGGCTTCCAGCTGACACGGGCGATCACGCGCGATCCGCGTTACGCCGACGTGCCGGTGATCATGTGCACGAGCAAGAACCAGGAAACCGACAAGGTGTGGGGCATGCGCCAGGGCGCACGCGACTACATCGTCAAGCCCGTCGACGCCGACGAGCTGATCGCCAAGATCAAGGTCTTGGACTAGACCGCCACGAGCTCCGAACCTGCTGCCGCCCGATGGCCAACCGTGAAGCGCTGCGTGAACTGCAAGGCCGCCTGGCAACGCGGCTGCAGCAGGCCCGCACCGAGGCGCGCCAGGCCTCCTGGCTGGCGCTCGAATGCGCCGGCCACGGGCTGCTGGTGCCGCTGGCCACGGCCGGCGAGATCTTTGCCGTCGGCACGCTCGCGCCGGTGCCGCACACGCAGCCCTGGTTCCTGGGCGTGGCCAACCTGCGCGGCGGCCTGCACGGCGTCGTCGACCTGGCGGCGTTTCTCGGCCTGCGCCAGGCGCGCGGCGGCGACGCGCTGCGCGAACAATCGCGGCTGCTGGCCTTCAATGCCGCACTGGGCTCGCAATGCGCCGTGCTCGTCGACCGCCTGGCCGGGCTGCGCAACGCCGACCAGCTGCAGGTCGAGCCGCCGGACGGCCAGCCGCGCCCGGCTTTCGCGCCGGCGCAGTGGCGCGACGCCGAGGGGCGGCGCTGGCAGGAGATCGACCTGAGCCTGCTCGCGCGCAGCGGGCCTTTTCTCGCCATCGCCGCATGAGGCGGGGAACCGTAGCGGCACGCGCGGGCTCCCGCAGCGCGCTGCCGCAAGCAGACATGAAGAGGACGACATGAGCTTCCTGGACAGGATCAAGGCCCCTGGCCGCCCCACGCACAAGGCCGACGATGGCGCCGATGCCGGGCGCGCGGCACCGCCCTTCGACGACTCGGCCGCGCTGTCCAACCCGATGGAGGCCACGGTGCGCCTGGGCCACAGCGCGTTCGCGCCCGGCGCCGCCCGCAGCGACACCGATTCGTCGATCATCTCCGAAGCCATGCCCTCGGAGCTGGCCACCGACAGCGCGCAGCCCGATGTCCCGGCGGGCCCCGAGGCCACGGCCAGCGGCCTGCCGCTGATCGGCAGCTGGCCGCTGGCGCGCCAGCAGCGCTGGCTGGTGACGCTGTTCACGCTCGGCCTGTTGGGGCTGCTGCTGACCGCCGTGCTGGCGTTCAGCGCCGGCGGCCGTGGTGCGGCACAGCTGGCCGCTGCCAGCCAGGCGGCGACGCAGTCGCAGCGCCTGGCCAGGTCGGCGACGCAGGCGCTGGCGGGCGACGAGAAGGCGTTCGCCGCGGTCGCCGAAAGCAGCCAGGCCCTGGCCGGCAGCGTCGCCAGCCTGAAGGCCGGCGACGCGGCGCTGCCGGCTGCGCAGCAGCTGCAGCTGGAGTCGCTGTCGCCGCTGCTGGAGCGCAGCGCGAAGAACGCGGCCGTGGTGCTGGCGCAGCAGAAGGCGCTGGTCGGCGCCGGGCTGGCCGTGAAGGCCATCGACAACCAGTCGACCGAGCTGCTGAAGGCGACCGAGGCGGTCGCGGCGGCCAAGCTGCAGGGCGGCGCCCCGGCCGCCGAGCTGTCGGCCGTGGGCCGGCTGGCGATGCTGTCGCAGCGCATCGTGAACAGCGCCAACGCGTCGCTCGGCGCCGAGGCCGCGGGCCAGACCGCCGTGCTGGCGCTCGGCAACGACCTGAACCTGTTCCGCGTCGTCGCGCAGGGCCTGCTCGATGGCAACGCCGAACTGCGCCTGGCCGGCACGCGCGAGCCGCTGGCGCGCGAACCTCTGCAGGACCTGCTGCTGCGCTACGAGCAGCTGCGTACGCAGGCCGGCGCGATCCTCGACCAGCGCGCCGGCCTGGGCGCGGCGCGCGCCGCACAAACCGCGATCGTCGCCGACAGCGAAGCGCTGCGGCTGGGGCTGGACAGCCTGCAGCAGGGCCTGGCCGCCGAAACCGGTTTCGGCGGCCTGCCACTGCTGGCCGGCCTGCTGTCGGCACTGCTGCTGGCCGCCGGCGCTTTCGGCCTGCTGCGGCTGTTCGTGCTCGACCAGACCCGCCGCTCGCGTGTCGCCGATGCCCAGCGCTTCGAGGCCGAGCGCCAGGAGCAGGAAGCCAAGCGCGTGAACGACGCCAACCAGGCGGCCATCCTGCGCCTGATGAACGAGCTGCAGCTGGTGGCCGAAGGCGACCTCACCCAACAGGCCACCGTCACCGAGGACATCACCGGCGCCATCGCCGATTCGGTGAACTACACCGTCGAAGAGCTGCGTTCGCTGGTCTCGCAGGTGCAGAGCACGGTGTCCCGCGTCGCCGAGACCACCTCGCGCGTCGAGCAGACCTCCACCGAGCTGCTGGCCGCGTCCACCGAGCAGCTGCGCGAGATCCGCGACACCGGCGAGTCGGTGCTGCAGATGGCCGGCCGCATCAACGATGTTTCGGCCCAGGCGCAGCAGACGGCCAGCGTGGCGCGGCAGTCGCTGCGCGCGGCGGAGACCGGGCGCACCGCGGTGAACGACACCATCGGCGGCATGAACTCGATCCGCGACCAGATCCAGGAGACCTCCAAGCGCATCAAGCGCCTGGGCGAAAGCTCGCAGGAGATCGGCGAAATCACCGAACTCATCTCCGACATCACCGAGCAGACCAACGTGCTGGCGCTCAACGCTGCCATCCAGGCCGCCAGCGCCGGCGAAGCCGGCCGCGGCTTCAGCGTCGTGGCCGAGGAAGTGCAGCGCCTGGCCGAACGTTCGGGCGACGCCACGCGGCAGATCGCCGCCATCGTGCGCACCATCCAGACCGACACCCAGGACGCGGTGGCGGCGATGGAGCGCAGCACGCAGGGCGTGGTCGAAGGCGCGCGGCTGTCAGACGCCGCGGGCACGGCACTGGCCGACATCGACCGCGTCACCCACGAGCTGTCGGAGCTGATCGCCCGCATCTCCGACGAGGCACTGCGCGAGGCGGCGTCGGCCAACGTGGTGGCGGCCAACATCCAGCACATCTTCGCCGTCACCGAGCAGACCTCCGAGGGCACGCGCTCGACGGCCCAGATGGTGCGCGAGCTGTCGCGCAC
>CAYJOA010000049.1:0-2404 GCA_964371495.1 uncultured Rubrivivax sp. | reverse complement strand
ACGGCCTGCGCTGGTCAACCTGGCGGCCGTGGAGACGGTCGAGCACCTGTCCTTCGCGCTGCTCGACTTCCTCGGCCGCCAGCTCGCCGGCAAGCCGGTGTCGCCGGTGATGCTGTTCCCGCAGTACCGCGACGCGCAGCAGCTGGCCCGCGCCGAACGCATCCATCCGGCCGACCTGTGGCGCATCGACTGGCAGTGGCTCGAGCTGCCGCCGGATGCCTCGGCACAGCCGCGCCACGCTGGCGACGAAGCCCGCAGCGCCATGGAGGCGCTGGTGCTCACGCTGATGCGCGAGCCCAGCCGCAGTGCCCTGGCGCACATGAGCGACCTCTGTGCCGACCTCGGCGCCGGCGCGCGCGCAGGCCACGGCGCCGGCGGCGCCCACCTGGCGACCTTCTGGCAGCTGGCAGCGGCGGTGTTCGAGGCCCAGGCCGTCGGCCTGCTGGCCAGCGACGTGCACACCAAGCGCATCGCGTCGCGGCTGCTGGCGCAACTGCGCACGAGCATGCGCGGCGAGCACGAGATCTCCGACCGGCTGGCGCAGGACCTGCTGTTCTTCTGCAGCCATGCCCGGCCGCCGCAGGCCGAGCACCCGGCGCCGCGCCTGGCCGCGGTGCGGCGGGCCTGGCGTCTGGACGAACACCCCACCGCCGACTACGAAGCCGCCAAGCTGGGCCGCTTCGACCCGGCAACGGTGTCGCAGGCCAGGAAACGCGTCGCCGCGGCCAAGGATGCCTGGTCGGCGGTGGCGGGCGAGGAACTGCATCGCCTGAGCGGGCTGGCCGAGCAGTTCGCGCTCGTCGGCAACTCGCTGCAGCGCCTGCTGCCCGCCGGCAACGTGCTGGCGCAGGCGCTGGAAACCGCGGTCGCGCAGACGGTGGCCGCGGGCGCGGCGCCGCCTGCGGCGCTGGCGATGGAAGTCGCCACCGGCATGCTCTACGTCGATGCCACGCTCGAGGACGGCGAGCTCGACCACCCCGAGCTGGCGGCCCGCGTGCAGCATCTGGCGCGGCGCATCGACAGCGTGCGCAGCGGCGCCGAGCCGCAGCCGCTGGAGATCTGGATGGAGGAGCTGTACCGCCGCGTCAGCGACCGCCAGACCATGGGCAGCGTGGTGCAGGAGCTGCGCGCTTCGCTGTCCGAGGTGGAAAAGCAGATCGACCAGTATTTCCGCGACCCGGCGCGGCGCGAGTTGCTGATCCCGGTGCCGGCGCAGCTGTCGGCGATGCGCGGCGTGTTCTCGGTGATGGGGCTGGGCCAGGCCTCGCAGGCCGTGCTGCACATGCGCGACGCGGTCGACCAGCTGGCGCAGACCGAGGTCGACCCGCAGCGCGCGATCCAGACCGGCACCTTCGACCGCCTGGCCGACAACCTCGGTGCCCTGAGCTTCCTCATCGACATGATCAGCGTGCAGCCGGCGCTGGCCAAGTCGCTGTTCCGTTTCGACGCTGCGAGCGGCAGCCTGAGCGCGGTCATGGGCCAGCCCGAGCGCGTCTCGGCCTTCGTCGATCTCGATCTGACGCCCGCCCCGACGCCGCAGGCCGAGCCGGCCGCCGCCGAGGCGCCGCCGCTGCCGATGCCGGCCGAGGCCGCCAGCACCGGCATGGAGGACAACGCCGAGCTGCGCGAGATCTTCATCGAAGAGGCGCGCGAAGTGATCGCCGACGCGCGCGGTGCCCTGGAGCGGCTGGCCGACACGCCCGACAGCGCCGGCGACATGACGATCGTGCGGCGCGTCTTCCATACGCTCAAGGGCAGCTCGCGCATGGTCGGGCTGCCCGAATTCGGCGCTGCCGCCTGGGCCTGCGAGCAGCTGTTCAACGACCGGCTGGCGCATGCGCCGCTGATGGACCAGCCGCTGCGGCTGTTCAGCGGCGACGTGCTCGACTACCTGGGTGGCTGGGTCGAGGCCATCGCCGGCGGTCGCGACGGCGGCCACGGGGCCACGGCCGTGGCCGCGGCCGCCGACTCGCTGCGCCTGGCCGGCGTGCGCCTGCCGCTCGAGTCGCCGCGGTCCGCCGGGGTGGCCGAGGCTGCCGCACCGCCGGCGCCCGCAGCCGCGCCCGGCCGCCCCAGGGGCACCACGATCACGCTGCCAACGCCGACACAGGCCCCCGCCCCCGCCGCGTCGGGGCACGACTTCGAATTCGACCTCGGCGACGAGGCCGAGGCCACGCCGACCCCGGCGGCCGCCGAGTCGCTGACGCTGCGCGTGCCCGACCTGCCGAGCGCGGCCGACCTGGACTTCGGCCTGCTCGACCTGGACTTGCAGGCCGCTGCGGCGCCGGCGGCGGCGCCTGCCGATGCGGCACCGCTGCCGCCGCCTGCGCCGTCGACGACCGACGGCGTGGACGTCGATCTCGACCTGGACCACGCTGTAGACCTCGCCCTAGCCCGCGCCCGG
>CAYJOA010000048.1:0-27474 GCA_964371495.1 uncultured Rubrivivax sp. | reverse complement strand
CCGGCCATGTGCGCCGCGCAGGTTTCGTGGCGCGGCGTGACGATCTCGATGCCGAGCCTGTGCAAGGCGGCGTAGAAGCCGAAGTAGGTGCCGTCGATGATGCCGAAGACCTTCTCGACGCCCTCGTTCAGCAGCATGCGGGCGATGACTTCGCCGCCGGTGGTCTCTGCCATGTCCTCGTCTCCTCTTTTCGGCAAGTATCGCCGCACTGGCCGCGTTGATGCCGGTCAAGCGGTTTTGCCGGGCAGCTGCCCAGAATGCGCCGATGAGGCTCGATCGTTCAGCACGCCGGCGGTGCCGGCCATGACCGCCGCCGGCGACACCACCCCCGGCGACCGGACGCCGCAGGCGCTGGTGCGCGCCGACCGCCACGGCGCGGTGGGTGTCATCACGCTCGACCACCCCCAGCAGCGCAATGCGCTGAGCCGGCGGCTGGTCGAGGACCTGGTCGCCGCGCTGGCCGACTTCGGCCACCGGCGGCTGCGCGCCGTCGTGCTGCGTGCCGCCGCCGGCAGCACCGTGTGGTCGGCCGGGCACGACGTGCACGAGCTGCCCGACACCCGCCGCGACCCGCTGGGCTGGGACGATCCGCTGCGCCACCTGATCCGCGAGATCGAGAACTTCCCGGCGCCGGTGATCGCCATGGTCGAGGGCAGCGTCTGGGGCGGCGCCTGCGAGACCGTGTTCGCCTGCGACCTCGTCGTCGCCGCGCCGAACGCCACTTTCGCGCTCACGCCGGCGCGCCTGGGCGTGCCCTACAACGTGAGCGGCATGCTGACGCTGCTGAACGCTTCGAACATGCGCATCGCCAAGGAGATGGCCTTCACCGCCAGGCCCGTCTCGGCCGAGCGCGCCGAGCGGCTGGGCATGATCAACCACGTCGTGCCGGCGGGCGAGCTGGAGGCCTTCTGCCTGGCCCTGGCGCAGGACATCGCGGCCAATGCGCCGCTCAGCATTTCGGTGATGAAGGAACAGCTGCGCATCCTGGCCGGTGCACACCCGATGTCGCCGCAGGGCTTCGAGCGCATCCAGGGCCTGCGCCGGCTGGTCTACGACAGCGACGACTACCGCGAAGGCATTCGCGCCTTCAAGGAAAAGCGGCCACCGGTGTTCCGCGGCGAGTGAGGCGGCGCGGCCCGGTCAGGGGCTGTGTTCCTCGGCGGCGTGCTTGCGCGCGCGCCGCACCGCCAGGATGGCCAGTGCCGCCAGCGCCGGCACCGCCAGGCCGACCAGCAGGTCGGGTTCGAGTTTCAGCCCGCCGGCCTTCAGGCCCTTGGTGATGTAACCCACCAGGCCGGCGAGGTAGTAGACGATGGCTGCCACCGACAGCCCTTCCACCGTCTGCTGCAGCCGCAGCTGCAGCTTGGCGCGGCGGTTCATCGACGACAGCAGCGCCTGGTTCTGGCGTTCGCGCGCGATGTCCACGCGCGTCGACAGCAGGTTGCTGGCCCGCGCCACGCGCTCCGACAGCCCGACCAGTCGCTGCGCCGCGGTGTTGCAGGTGGCCACCGCCGGCGTGAAGCGGCGGGCCATGAATTCCTCGATCGTCTGCACGCCCGGCAGCCGCGATTCGCGCAGCTCGGCGATGCGCCGCATGACCAGCTCGTTGTAGGCCCTGCAGGCGCCGAAGCGGAACTCGCTGGCCGCGACGCCGCTCTCGATTTCGGCGGCCAGCCGCGTCAGTTCCTGCAGCAGGCGTTCGTCGTCGCCGCCATCGAGCGCGATGCCGTCGGTGAGGGTGGCCAGTTCACGTTCGATCTGCAGCAGGCGCGGCGTCTGGCGGCGCGCGATCGGCAGTGCCAGCAGCGCGAGCATGCGGTAGGCCTCGACCTCGGTCAGGCGTTGCAGCGTGCGCCCGGCCTGGCCCTGCGTGAGCTGGCGGTCGAACACGAGGTGGCGCGAAAAACCGTCGTCGTGGATGCGGAAGTCGGTGTAGATCGAGGCGGCGCCGTCGGCGATGCGCGAGCCGGCCACCGCGTGGCCGCCGAAGTGTTCGGCCAGTGCGGCGGCGTCCGGCGGCTCCGCGGCGCCGGCCATGAACTCGACGTGCACCGCCGCCACCGTGGGCCCGGGGATGTCGGTCAGCCAGTCCCGCGGCAGGGACGCTGCAGCGGGCTCGTCGAACGGCCGCGCGGACGTGCCGGCGACGATGAACAGGTACCCCGAGAACTCGCCGTGGCGCTCCCACTTCAGGCGCACGGCACCGATGTCGGCGCGGAAGTGCGTCGCCTCGGCGGCAGGCGGCACGACGCCGTGGCGTTGGCACAGGCCCGCCAGGTGCGCCTGCTCGCGCGCCCGGTCGTCGGCGTCGATCAAGACCGCGACGTAGCTGGCGCGCGCCGGCGTCGACACCGGCTCCGGCGGACGTGCATGCACCTCGTCGGCCAGCGCCAGCCGCTCGGGGTGGTTGGGGGGGAACATCGGCATCGGGTTTTCAGGGGTCGTGCTGCAGCCGTGGCGGGGTGGTCATCGCAGTGTGACTCGGCGGCTCGTCATGTCGACGCCGGCTGCCCGCCGCTGCGCCGCGTGTAGGTGACGAAACGATAGGGCACGCCGGCAGGCGTGACGGCTGCGGTGCTGGAAGTCTCGTCGAACAGCGAGCGGTCCCAGGCCGGGAAAAAGGCGTCGCCGTCGAGCTCGGCATCGACCTCGGTCAGCACCAGCGTGCGCGCCAGCGGCAGCGCCTGCGCATAGAGCTGCGCGCCGCCGATGACGAAGACTCGCGCTGCGTCGGCGACGAGGGCGAGCGCCTGCTCCAGGCTGCTCGCGACCTCGGCGCCAGGCGCGTGCGCGGCCGCGTTGCGGCTGACGACGACGTTGCGCCGACCGGGCAGCGGCCGGAATCGCGGCGGCAGCGAATCCCAGGTCTTGCGGCCCATGATCACCGGGCACCCGAGCGTCGTGGCGCGGAAGTGGCGCTGGTCGGCCGGTTCGTCGAAGAGCAGCGCATTGCCGCGCCCGATGGCGCCGTTGCGCGCCACGGCGGCGATGAGGGCAAGCTCGGCGGGGCGTTTCAGGGGCGGGTTCATGACCGCACATTCTGGCGCGCCGGCAGCAGCGCGCTGGCGATCGCCAGCATGATGAAGCCGGCGGCGATGAAGTCCAGCAGCCCGGGCACCTCGCCGACGATGAGTGCCGCCGACAGCGTGCCCACCAGCGGCACGGCCATGATCGCGAAGGTGCTGGCCTGCGGCGGCAGCGCACGAGCCAGGCCGAACCAGATGACCTGGGCCACGCCGTAGTTCACCGCGGCGCCCCACAGCAGCGCGGCCCACATCGGCGTGCTGAAGTGCCAGGTCGGCGCCGGTTCCAGCGCCGCCGCCACGAACCAGAAGCCGACGCTGGACAGACCCATCATCCACACCGTGATGGCCTCGGTGGGCAGCTGCAGCGTGCTGCGCCGCATCAGGATCGTGCCCAGCGCCCACGACACCGCGGCCAGCTGCATCCACAGCACGCCCAGCGGGCGCCCGGCCAGCACGGTGACTTCGTGCGCCACCAGCAGTGCCACCGCGGTGCCGGCGCAGGCCACGCCCACCAGCGCGCGGCGCGACAGGCCCTGGCCGAAGAACAGCGCCGCCAGCAGCACGGTCCAGATCGGCATCGTGAAGCCCAGCGTGGCGGCGCGGCCCGAAGCCAGTTCCTGCACGCCCAGGATCGAGAACAGGTGCCAGCCGAAGATGTTGGGCAGCGCCAGCACCAGCAGCGGCCAGAGCGTGGCGCGCGGCACCCGCATCGGCAGGCCGCGCAGGCCGTACCAGGCCAGCAGCATCAGCGTGCCGCCGCTCATCGTGAGGGCCCGAAAGTACAGCGGGCTCAGCTCGCGCAGCGAGAACTTCATCAGTGGCCAGTTCAGCCCCCACACCAGGGTCAGGGCGACCAGCGCGACGAGCTGGCGGCGGCCGGCGATCAAACCGCCACCGGCGCCTTGATGGCGGGGTGCGGGTCGTAAGCCTGCAGCTCGAAGTCGTCGAATGCGTAGTCGAAGACCGTCGGCGGGCGGCGCTTGATGACGAGCGTGGGATACGGCCGCGGCGCGCGCGACAGCTGCAGTGCCACCTGCTCGCGGTGGTTGTCGTAGATGTGGCAGTCGCCACCGGTCCAGATGAAGTCGCCGAGCTCCAGGTCACACTGCTGCGCCAGCATGTGCGTGAGCAGCGCGTAGCTGGCGATGTTGAAGGGCACGCCGAGGAAGATGTCGGCGCTGCGCTGGTAGAGCTGGCAGCTCAGGCGCCGGTCGGCGACATGGAACTGGAAGAAGGCGTGGCAGGGCAGCAGCGCCATCTTGTGCAGCTCGGCCACGTTCCAGGCGCTGACGACGATGCGGCGCGAGTCGGGGTTGGTCCTGAGCTGCTGCACGACCTGCGCGATCTGGTCGACGTGGCCGCCGTCGGGCGTCGGCCAGTTGCGCCATTGCACGCCGTAGACGGGCCCCAGGTCGCCGTCGGCGCGCGCCCACTCGTCCCAGATCGTGACGCCGCGTTCCTGCAGCCAGCGCACGTTGGCGTCGCCGCGCAGGAACCACAGCAGTTCCAGCGCGATGCTCTTGAAGTGCACCTTCTTGGTGGTGACGAGCGGAAAGCCTTCGTTCAGGTCGAAGCGCATCTGGTGGCCGAACACGCTCCTGATGCCGGTGCCGGTGCGGTCGGCCTTGGCCACGCCATGCGCATCGACATGGCGCATGAAGTCTTCGTACTGCGAGCGGACGGGGCGACTCATTCAATAGGCTCCGAACAGGGTGTCCAGGGCGTCCAGCACGTCCTCGCGCCAGAGGTCTGCCTTGTAGACGGCCTTCTTCAGCAACTGGGCGGGCACGGCCGCCAGTGCAGCGGTGTCCAGCACCAGCGACTTGCCGTCGAGGTCCAGTAGCGGATTCAGGCCGCGGGCCGGCGTGCCGAAACCCTTGGGCGAACGCAGCGGGATCACGACTCGAGTGGCCAGAGGTCCGAGGTGGTCGTTCTGCACGTCCAGGACGTACGGTGTGTGGCCCCGCTCGGGCGCGAAGGGGTTGGCGTAGACGTCGAAGCGCGCCATCGTTCAGGCGACGTCCTGATCGGCATTCGGCCGCATGAAGGCGCGATAGCGATCCGCGAACAGTCCTTCGCGCTCGATGCGGGCGTTGTAGTGCGCGATCGCCTCGGCGTTGTCCTGCTGCCAGCGCTGCCAGTACTGCCGCAGCACTTCTTCGGTCAGCAGGGTGTCGACGGTGTGCGAGATGTTGAGGCCCATCTCGCGAGCCATGTCCAGCACCTTGGCGTTCAGAGACAGGTTGATGGCGCGCTTGGGTGCAGTGCGGATGCTTCTCATGTCTGGCTCCCGATCATGCGCATGAATTATGCGCCAATCGCCCGCGCGTCAGCCATGGGCCACTGTGCCGCATCAGACCGGGGTCGCCGGCTCGAGGTCGAACTGCATCGCCGCCAGCCGCGCATACAGCCCGCCGCGCGCCACCAGTTCGTCGTGCGTGCCGATGTCGACGATGCGGCCGCCGTCCATGACGACGATGCGGTCGGCCTTGAGCACGGTGGCCAGCCGGTGCGCGATGACCAGCGTCGTGCGGTCGGCCATGGCCGCTTCCAGCGCCGCCTGCACGACACGTTCGCTTTCGGCGTCCAGGGCGCTGGTGGCTTCGTCCAGCAGCAGCAGCGGTGGGTTCTTGAGCATCGCGCGGGCGATGCTGATGCGCTGGCGCTGGCCGCCCGACAGGCGCACGCCGCGTTCGCCGAGATAGGTGGCGTAGCCCTCGGGCAGCGCGGTGATGAACTCGTGCGCGTAGGCGGCGCGCGCGGCCTGGATGACTTCGTCGTCGCTGGCACCGGGGCGGCCGTAGCGGATGTTCTCCAGCGCGCTGGTCGAGAACACCGTGCTGTCCTGCGGCACGATGCCCACGCGTGCACGCAGCTCGGCCAGCGCGGCGTCGCGCACCGGTACGCCGTCGATGCGCACGGCGCCGGATCGTGTGTCGTAGAAACGCAGCAGGAGCTGGAACACGGTGCTCTTGCCGGCGCCGCTGGGGCCCACCAGCGCCACCGTCTCGCCGGGGCGGATGTGCAGCGAGAAGTCGATCAGCGCCGCCTGCCTGGGGCGCGACGGGTAGTGGAAGACGACATGCTCGAAGCTCACCGCCGAGCCGCCGCGCGCGGCCGGCAGCGGTACCGGCGCGGCCGGGTCGAGCACCGGCGAACGCGCGGCCAGCAGTTCCATCAGCCGCTCGGTGGCGCCGGCGGCGCGCAGCAGGTCGCCGTAGACCTCGGACAGCACCGCCACCGCACCGACGAAGATGATCACGAAGACGACGGTCTGCCCCAGGTGGCCGGCGCTGGTGCGGCCCGCCAGCACCGCCTGCGTGCCCTGGTACAGGCCCCACAGCAGGGTGCCGAAGGTGGCGGTGATGACGAAGGCCACCAGCAGTGCGCGCACGCGCGTGCGTTTGCGCGCGGTCTCGAAGGCGTCTTCGGTGCTGCGGTCGAAGCGTGCCGTTTCGCGCGCTTCCTGCACGTAGCTCTGCACCACCGGGATCTCGCCCAGCACCTCGGCGGCGATGGCGCTGGAGTCGGCGACGCGGTCCTGGCTGGCGCGGCTGAGCTTGCGCACGCGGCGGCCGAAAACGATGGTCGGCAGCACCACCAGCACCAGCACGCCCAGCACCTGCGTCATGACCCAGGGGTTGGTGACGATGAGCGCGACCAGCGCGCCGATGCCCATCACGGTGTTGCGCAGGCCCATGCTCAGCGACGAGCCGACCACGGTCTGCACCAGCGTGGTGTCGGTGGTCAGCCGCGACAGCACCTCGCCGGTCTTCGTGCTTTCGAAGAATTCCGGGCTCTGCCGCAGCACGTGGGCGTAGACGGCGTTGCGCAGGTCGGCGGTGATGCGCTCGCCGAGCCAGCTCACCATGTAGAAGCGCGCCGCCGAGAACGCCCCCAGCGCCGCGGCGACGCCGAACAGCATCAGGAAGTGCCCGCGCAGCGCCATCAGCCGTTCGCCGGGGTCGGCAGCGACCAGGCCCTGGTCGATGAGCACCTTCAGCGCCACCGGGAAGGCCAGCGTGCTGAGTGCCGCCAGCACCAGGAACAGCAGCGCCAGCGCGACGCGGCCGCGGTAGGGGCGGATGAAGGGCAGCAGCCCCGACAGCGAGCGGGGCGACGCCGCCGCCGGGCGTTTGGGATCGTCGGACATGGCGGCGAGTCTATGCCGCAGGCCCACGTCCGGCGGGCACGGCCCGCGCGGCCCGCGGGCTGGCGACCGCGCCCCCCTCGAATGCGTGCCGGGGCGCGCGCGGCTTTGAAACGGGCGCGTGAAAAGGGCGCGAATGTGGTCGAATAGGGCCTGTTGCCGGTCTTCATCATGAGCCCCGTCCGTTTCCAACCCTCTCAACCGGCGCCGCAGCCGACGCCGCTGCAAGCCCCCAGCCGGCGCCTGTCGCCAGCCGTGGCCGTGCTGCTGCTCGGGCTGGCGGCGGTCTCGGTGGCAGCCGGCACTGCCGTTGCGTTGCAGGCCGGGCTGGGCGTCACGGCGGCCTGGGCTGCCTTGTGGGGGTCGGTGCTGGGTGTTGCGGCCGCCGTGCTGCCGGCGGCGCTGGCGCTGGGACGCGTGCACGCGGTCGGCCCGGCGCGCGGCGACGAACCGGCCGCGGCCGACGAAGGCGTCAGCGTCGTCACGCCGAGCCCGCTGTTCTTCCAGTTGGCCGAACGTGAATGGGCCCGGGCGCGCCGCTACAGCACGGGCGCAGCGCTGCTGCTGGTCGACGTCGACCGCTACCTGCGCCTGTGCGAAACGCGCGGCAGCGAAGCCGGCGCCGCCGTGCTTGCCAACCTGCTGCGCAACACCGCCGCCCACTTGCGTGGTGCCGACGTGCTGACCCAGTTCGCCGACGGCCAGATGGCCGTCTTTCTGGCCCAGTCCGACGCCACCGGCGCGCTGGACGTGGCCGAACGCATCCGCGAGCGCGCCGAGAAGCTGGATCTGGCCTGGGCCGGGCAGCCGCTGTGCATCACGGTCAGCGTCGGCGTGGCGCATCTGCGCCCGGTGCACCCGCATCTGCCGGCCTTGATCGAAGACGCCAGGGACGCCCTGGCCGCCGCCCGCCAGGCCGGCGGCAACTGCGTGCGTGCAGCGCCGCTGGAGGCGGGGCGAGTACACCGGGCGGGGTCGTGGCATGACGATCGGCGCACGCCGCGGCAGCAGCCGCGGCCCTGACATTCAGCGGCAGCAGCCGCGGCCCTGACATTCGGCGGCAGCCGCCGCGGCCGTGACGTGCAGCGGCAGCCGCCGCGGCGACCGCCCCTTCACAGCCGCAACGGCGCGGCGTAACCCGTCATCTCCAGATAACCCAGTCCGACGCGCCGACCGTCGGCGTCGATGAGCTCGCTCAGTCCCTCCCAGTACACCGTGCCGGTGCTGCCGCGGCTGTCGAGTTCCTGCTCGTCGATCAGCGCGCGCAGCGCCCAGCGCCCGGCCGGCGTCTGCACCTGCCAATGCACGGGGTAGCTGGCGGCAGTCTGCGGGCTGCGCCAGCGGCGGCCGGGTTCGAAGCGCACCTCGTCGGCGGCAAAGGCGCGCGACGGCTGGCCCGCTGCGCGCCAGCTGCCACCGGCCCACAGCACACTGCCGTCGCGGCGGCGCAGCACGAAGGCGGTGAGCGCGCTGCCGTCGAAGAGGTTGATGCCGATCCAGTCCCAGCCGACGGCGTCGCGGTGCAGGATTTCGTCGCTCCACTCGTGGTCGATCCAGGCCCGCCCGGCGCTGCTGGCAACGGCGTCCGCAGACCGCCCCGACAGCGCCAGGCGCGCCGTGGCCGCCAGTTGCGGTTCGCTGTAGTAGTGGCTCGCCTGGGTCTCTTCGGGCCCCTTGCGCGAGAAGCCGGCATCGCCCTGCAGCAGCAGCGGCTGGGTGCGTTGCAGCGCCAGCTCGAGTCTGAAGCCGGCGGCGGCGATCGTCGAACGCCAGGCGTCACCGTCGCGCTGCAGCGACCAGCGGCCCAGGCGCACCGCGGCGTCGTCAGCGGAGGCTGCACCGAGCGCGGCCAGCGGCGCCCCCGACCAGCGTGCGATGCGCTGGTCGTGGTGGTGCCGGCGTGCGCCGAGGTCGGTGACCGCGGCGTGCGCGAAGAGCAGCTGGCGCGCCGCGAAGCGGCTCGGGTTGTCGGCGGCCAATCCGGTGCGGCTGCGGAAGAAGGTGACCTGGAAGCCGTAGGCCGGCTCACGCTCCGTGCCGGCCCAGCCGGTGGCGTACCACCACTCGGTACGCGCCGCCAGGTGCGCGCCATGGTCGCGCGGGAACTCGAGGGCGCGGCCGCGGCGTACCGTGCCGGCCGCCGCTTCGGTGGCCGCGGCGGCACGCGCCGGCCAGGCCGCCGCAGCGCCCAGCGCTGCCAGTGCCAGCAGCCCCTGCCGCCGCGCCGGGTTCACCAGTCCTCCTTCACCGAAAGTACGGCGGCTGCGCCGGCGGCGCGGCGGGCACTGAACGCGGCGGTGGCGGTGCCGGCCACCAGCACCGCGGCGCACAGCAGCGCCAGCCGACCCCAGGGCAGCACGAGGTCCATCGTCCAGTGGAAGCTCTGCGGGTTGACCACGAACACCAGCACCATGCTCACCGCCAGACCGAGCAGCAGCCCGGCGACGGTGCCCGCGGCCACCCAGGCCGCGCCTTCGCCAGCGACCACCGCCACCACCTGGCCGCGGGTCAGCCCCAGGTGGGCCAGCAGGCCGAATTCCTTGCGCCGTGCCAGCACCTGTGCCGACAGGCTGGCGGCGATGCCGACCAGGCCGATGGCGATGGCCACCGCCTGCAGGTAGTAGGTGACGGCGAAGCTGCGGTCGAAGATGCGCAGCGACACCCGCTTGAGCTCCTCGGTCGACGCGAAGTCCAGCAGCGACGGGTCTTCGAGCAGGTCGCGCAGTGCCGCCTGCACCGCGGCGACGTCGGCGCCAGGGGCCAGCCACAGCGCGAGGTCGTTGATTCGCGTGTCGCCGGTGAGGCGGCGGTAGACGCCGTCGTCGATGGCGATGGTGCCGAACTGGCGCGCGTAGTCGCGCCAGACGCCGAGCACCCGCGCCGGCGTCGGTGTGTCGGCCAGCGGCAGGTCGATCAGCGTGCCCGGGCCGGCGCCGTACAGCGCGGCCATGGCTTCGCTGACGAAGACGCCGACCTCGCCGGGAACCGCCGGCAGCGGCGCGGCGAGCAGCGGCAGCGCCGCGGCAGGCTCGTCCAGCGGCCGCGCGACCAAGGTCACCGCCGGCCGGCCGGGGGCCAGCTGCAGCGCGCGGATACGCGACGCCTGCTGCCGCTGCACGCCGGGCACGGCCGCCGCCCGGGCCAGAAAATCCGGCGCCAGCCAGGCCTGGTCGCTGGTGGCGCTGGTGGCGGCGCTGCGCGCATACAGATCGGCCGGCAGCACGCTGCCCAGCCAGTCGCTGACGCCGACACGGAAGCTCGCCACCATCACCGTCAACGCCACCGACAGCGCCAGGCTGGCCACCACGCCGGCCACTGCCGCGGTGGCGGTGCGGCGCTGGAAACGCGCCCGCTGCAGCGCCAGCAGGGGCAGCGCGCCGCGTGCCGGCGGCACGGCGGCCAGCAGGGCATGCACGACGGCCGGCACCAGCGCCACGCCGCCGAAGAGCAGCGCCGCCACCGCGACGTAGGCGGCCAGCGGCAGGCCGGCGATCGGCGGTGCGAAGGCCGCCGCCGCACCCAGCGCCAGCAGCGTCAGGCCCGGCCACGTGGGCGGCACCAGGGACTCTGGCGTGCCCAGGCCCTTCAGCGCCAGCGCCGGGGCGATGCGCTCGGCCTGCCGCGCCGGCCACCAGCCGCCGACCAGCGCCGACGCCGTGCCGAGCAGGCCGAAGACGAGCACACCGGCAGCGCCGACGCGCAAGGGCGGCACGATGCCCGGAAAGTAGCCGCCGCCGAGGTCGCCGGCCAGCAGGCGCAGCGCCGCCGCGGCCATGGCGCTGCCCAGCAGCAGGCCGACGGCGCTGCCGGCCGCGCCGAGCAGCAGGCACTCCAGCAGCACGAGCCGGCGCCGCTCGGCGGCGGTGAGCCCGAGCACGCCCAGCAGTGCCAGCGACGATGTGCGCTGCGCCACCGACAGCGAGACCACCGAAAAGACCAGGAAGGCGCCGACGAACAGCGCCACCAGCGCCAGCACCGTGAGGTTGACGCGGTAGGCGCGCGAAAGCTGCGAGACACGCTGCTCGGCCTCGTCGGCGGGCACCGCGGCCACGCCGGCCGGCAGCGCCAGCCGCGCCAGCAGCGCCGCCGTGTCGGTGCCCGGCAGCAGCCGCAGGTCGATGCGCGACAGCCGGCCCAGGCTGTCGAAATGCTGCTGCGCGCCGGCCAGGTCCATCACCACCAGCGGCACGCCGCCGGCCGGCACCGCGCCAGCCACGCGCAGGCGCTGCAAGCGGGGCCCGGCCTGCAGCGTCAGCGTCAGGCCTTCGGCCAGGCCGAGCTGCTCGCGCGCCGCGCCGTTGGGGAAGGCGGCGTCGGGGTCCAGGAAGACCAGCCGGTCTTCGGCGGCTGCCGGCCGCGGCAGCAGCGCCGGTGCCAGCGGCGCCGCCAGCAACACATCGATACCGAGCACCCGCACCGGCACGCGCCGGCCGCCCGCGGCGAGGGCGTAGGTGTCGACCTCGAGCACCGGGCTGGCGATCTCGACCCCGGGGTCGGCGGCGACGCGCTCGAACAGGGCGTCGTCGAAGCCGGCGCGCGGCCCGCGCAGCGTGAGGTCGGGCTCGCCATTGGCGGTGCGCAGGGCGGCCGAGAACTCGCTCTGCGCCTAGTCGTTCTTTAGGGGCACCGAAAACGCCAGCGCCACGCCCTGCCCCACCCCCAGCAGCCCCACGCCGGGGCGCCACGGGTGGTGGCGCCACTCGCGAACGATCAGCGCCAGGAACAGCGAGCGCTGCATCACGCCCGCCGTTCAGGCATCGCGGATGCCGTGCGCCGTGAGCCGCTGCACGCGGTGCGCGCGTGCTGCCGCGGCCGCCGAATGCGTGACCAGCAGGCAGGCCGCACCGGCCTCGCGCACCTGCGTCTGCAGCACGCCGAGCACGCGTTCGGCGGTCTCGGGGTCGAGGTTGCCGGTCGGCTCGTCGGCCAGGATCAGCGCCGGCGCATGCACCACGGCGCGTGCGATCGCCACCCGCTGCAGCTGGCCGCCCGACAGCTGCGCCGGCAGGCGTGCCCCCAGGCCGCCCAGGCCCACGGCGTCGAGCATCGCCGCCACGCGCGCGTCGTCGGGCCGGCGCAGCAGGCGCAGCGGCAGGCTCACGTTCTCGGCCACCGTCAGGTGCGGCAGCACGTGGAAGGCCTGGAAGACGAAGCCCAGCTGTCGGCGCCGCAGACGCGCGCAGCCGTCGTCGTCGAGCGTGGCGAGGTCGGTGCCTTCGATGACGACGCGGCCGCGGTCGGCGCGGTCGAGCCCCGCGATGCAGTTCAGCAGCGTCGACTTGCCGACGCCCGATTCGCCCAGCAGCGCGACGAATTCGCCGCGCGCCAGTTGCAGCGACACCCGGTCGAAGACGGCGGTTTCACCGAAATGTTTGCCCAGGCCTTCGACGCTCAACATCACAGTCGGCGATGATGGCACGCGGGCCTGGCGGGCCTTGCGTGCTATCGTGAACGGCAGGGTCTGCAGCAGGGAAAACAAGCATGGCATACGAGATCGATCTTTCCGGCCGGGTGGCCTTCGTCACCGGCGCATCGAGTGGCCTGGGGTCGCAGTTCGCGCGTGTTCTTGCAGCCTCGGGCGCCGGTGTCGTGCTTGCCGCGCGGCGCATCGAGCGGCTGAAGACGCTGCGTGCCGAGATCGAGGCCGCCGGCGGCGACGCGCACGTGGTGGGCCTGGACGTCACCGACCCGGCGAGCATCCGCGCCGCGGTGGCGCATGCCGAGACCGAGATGGGCGTCATCGACATCCTGGTCAACAACTCGGGCGTCAGCACGACGCAGAAGCTCACCGACGTGACGCCCGAGGACTACGACTACGTGATGGGCACCAACACCCGCGGCGCCTTCTTCGTCGCCCAGGAAGTGGCCAAGCGCATGATCGCGCGCTCCAAGGGCGAGGCGCCGGGCACCTTCACCGGCGGGCGCATCGTCAACGTCGCGTCGATGGCCGGGCTGCGCGTGCTCGGTCAGCTCGGCGTCTACGCCATGAGCAAGGCCGCGGTGATCCACATGACACGCGCGATGGCGCTGGAATGGGGGCGCTGGGGCATCAACGTCAACGCGCTGTGCCCGGGCTACATCGACACCGAGATCAACCACCTGCACTGGCAGACCGATGCCGGTCAGAAGCTGGTGCAGATGCTGCCGCGCAAGCGCATCGGCAAGCCCGAGGACCTGGACGCGGCGCTGATGATGCTGTGCGCCAACCAGAGCCATTTCGTCAACGGTGCGGTGCTGGCAGTCGACGACGGCTTCGGCGTCTGAGCCGTGAATCTTCCTGCTGCGCGGCTCGATCTCAGGCCTGCGGTCCTCGCCGTACGGGTGTACGGCTGCGGTCCTCGACCAGAGCTCGGGCCGCTCGCGACGGAATCTTCACGACTCAGTGGGTCGAGATGCGTTCGCTGACCCCGCTGGAGGCACGTGTGCTCGGCGTGCTGGTCGAGAAGCAGCACACGGTGCCCGACACCTACCCGCTGTCGGTGAACGCGCTCACCGCGGGCTGCAACCAGAAGACGGCGCGCTTTCCGGTCATCGAAGCCACCGAAGCCGAGGTCATGACCGCCGTCGACGGCCTCAAGGGCCTGAGCCTGGTGTTCGAAGGCAGCGGCAGCCGCGTCGTCAAGTTCGAACACAACATGGGCCGCGTGCTCGGCGTTCCCGCCCAGGCGGTGGCGCTGCTCACGGTGCTGATGCTGCGCGGCCCGCAGACCGCGGCCGAGCTGCGCTTGAACTGCGAACGGCTGCACCGCTTCGCCGACATCTCGTCGGTGGAAGGCTTCCTGGACGAACTGGCCGCCAAGGACCCGCCGCGCGTGGTGAAACTGCCGCGCGCACCGGGTTCGCGCGAGGCGCGCTGGGCGCACCTGCTGTGCGGCGAGGTCGCCGAGGCCAGCGCGACGGCCCTGCTCGATGGCAGCGGCAGCGGCGGCGTGTCGGCCGGTGAACTGGCGGCGCTGAAGGCCGAACAGACGAGGCTGGCGGTCGAGGTCGACGCGCTGAAGTCGCTGGTGCACCGCATGGCCGCTGAACTCGGCATCGAGACCCGATGACCCCGACACCCCCACCCGGCGCAGCCCGACCATGAGATTCCACGTCCCCGCAGACAAGAGACTCACGCACGAGATGGTCATCCCCATCCGCTGGGGCGACATGGACGCGATGGGCCATGTCAACAACACGATCTACTTCCGCTACCTCGAGATCACACGCCTGGAGTGGCTGTACCAGGTGGGCGGCCCGCCCGACCCCGCAGGCTGCGGGCCGGTCATCGTTAACGCCTTCTGCAACTTCATCCGCCAGCTCGAATTCCCCGGCGACATCCTGGCCAGGCACTACGTCGCCAACCCCGGCCGCTCCAGCTTCGACACCTATGTCACGCTCGAACGCACCGACGAACCCGGCACGATCTACGCCGAGGGCGGCAGCAAGACGGTGTGGACCGACTTCAAGCTGAAGAAATCGGCGCCGCTGCCGGACTGGCTGCGCACGCTGGTGTCGTAGCGGCGGCCCCGGCGGTGGATGCCGGGCAACGCGGCATGCGAGCCTCGCGCCGCGTCAACCCGCCATGCTGTAGGGCCCGCCGACCTCCAGCGCGCGCTGGTAGGCGGGCCGCGCATGGATGCGCGCGAGCCAGTCCAGCAAGCGCGGCCGCGAGGGGCCCAGCCCGGCGCGTGCGGCGGCGGCTTCGAGCGGGAAGCTCATCTGGATGTCGGCGGCGCTGAATTCGTCGCCGGCAAACCAGGGCCGCGTTGCCAGTTCGGCTTCCATGAAGTCGAGCTGGCGCTCGATGTTGGGGGCGATGAAACCCTTCGTCACCTTGTCGGCGATGGCCTTGACCACCGGCTTGACGAAGAACGGCACCGGCGCCGTGCGCACCTTGTCGAAGACCAGCTTCATCAGCAGCGGCGGCATCGCGCTGCCCTCGGCGAAGTGCAGCCAGTAGGTATAGCGCCGCTGCTCGGGCGTGCCGGCCGCGGGGCGCAGCCGGCCCTGGCCGCGGCTGTCCAGCAGGTACTCGACGATGGCGCCCGACTCGGCCACCGTCACGTCGCCGTCGGTGATCACCGGTGACTTGCCCAGCGGGTGCACACGCGCCAGCTCGGGCGGCGCCAGCATGGTCTTGCGGTCGCGTTCGTAGCGCCGCACCTCGTAGGGCACGCCCAGCTCTTCCAGCAGCCACAGCACACGCTGCGAGCGCGAATTCTCGAGGTGATGAACGGTGATCATGCGGCCGATGATGCCGCATCGCCTTCAGCCCTGGCCGCCGAGCAGCCGCTTGACGAGTTCCGGCGTCGTCGCCGCGCCGGCCTTGCGCATCAGCCGCGCGCGGTACACGTCCACCGTGCGCGGGCTGATGTCCAGCCGCTTGCCGACGCCCTTGCTCGTCAGGCCCTCGATCAACAGGGCGGCGATCTCGCGCTCGCGCGGCGTCAGATCGAACTTCAGCGCACGCTTGGACGACAGGTCCTCGAAGGCCCAGATGCCCGCGGCGTGCGGCCGGCTCGGGTCGAGCGCGCGGCCGCTGACGTGGCACCAGAACAACTCGCCTTCGCGCGCCCCCGGGGCCGCGTTCAGCCGCCGCATCACGCGTTCGTCGGCGTAACGGCCCATCGTGTCCAGCTGTGCCGCGATGCGCTGGCCGGTGCGTTCGAACTCGTCGGCGGTGGGGTAGAGGATCTCGAACGAACGGCCGATGAGCTGCTCGCGTTCGGCGCCGAACATCGCCAGCAGCTCGCGGTTGCAGTCGACCATCAGGCGCTGGCGCGACAGCACCAGCCCCACCGGCGCCAGGTCGAAGGCGGTGCGGTAGTCGAAGGCGGCGAGGGCGGTGATGTTCAAGCGCAGGGTCCGCGGCGCGCCGGCTCACAACAGGGCGTAGGTGGTGGTGGCGTGAGCGGCCAGTTCGTCGTCGGCGCCGAACACCTGCACCTCGCCGAAGACCAGGCTCTTGCCCAGGCGCAGCACTCGTGCCAGCACGCGCGCGCTGCCGCTGTTGCCGGAGATCGGGCGCAGGAAACTGGTCTGCAGCTGCACCGTGGTCATGGGCCTGAAGCCGCCCAACCGCGTCATCACCGCCAGCACCATGGCGGTGTCGCAGGCGGCCATCATGGTCTGGCCGCACAGCACGCCGCCACCGTGCACGTGCCTGGGGCTCACCGGCAGCGCCAGCGTGACCTCGCCGGCACGCGCCTGCAGCACGCGCAGGTCGAGCTCGCGCACCCACGGCGCAAACACGTGCGCCAGCGCCTGTTCCAGCATCTCGGTGTCGGCGGGCGCGTCGGCGGTCGACGCCTGTGGGTCGGCAGTGGCCATGGCGGGCGGCTCCGGGTCAGGGTTTAGGCGATTCTACGTAACCCCTACCTAATGCCTTAGGTAGTACGCTACGCAGCTCACAGCAACGCCCCTCGGCGGAGGCACGACCCATGAAGAAGATCTATCCCAGCGCTGCGGCGGCACTGGAAGGAATCGTCCAGGACGGCCAGTTGCTCGCCGTCGGCGGCTTCGGCCTGTGTGGCATCCCCGAGGCGCTGATCGACGCGCTGCGCGACAGCGGCGTCAAGGACCTGACGGTGATCTCCAACAACGCCGGCGTCGACGGTTTCGGCCTCGGCAAGCTGCTCGAGACACGGCAGATCCGCAAGATGATCTCCAGCTACGTCGGCGAGAACAAGGAGTTCGAGCGCCAGTTCCTGGCCCACGAACTGGAGCTGGAATTCACGCCGCAGGGCACGCTGGCCGAGCGGCTGCGCGCCGGCGGCGCCGGCATCCCGGCCTTCTTCACGCGCACCGGTGTCGGCACCCTGGTCGCCGAGGGCAAGGAGGTGCGTGAATTCGACGGCCACGCCTACGTGATGGAGCGCGCACTGGTGCCCGACGTGGCGCTGGGCAAGGCCTGGAAGGCCGACGTCTCGGGCAACCTGATCTTCCGCCGCACGGCGCGCAACTTCAATCCGGCGGCGATCATGGCCGGCAGGATCAGCGTCGTCGAGGTCGAGGAGATCGTGCCCACCGGCACCTTCGACCCCGACGCCGTGCACCTGCCGGGCATCTACGTGCACCGCATCGTGCTCAACGCGCACCCCGAGAAGCGCATCGAGAAGCGGACGATCCGCGAGAAAGCAGGAGCCTGACATGGCCTGGACCCACGACGAGATGGCCGCGCGCGCGGCCAAGGAACTGCAGGACGGCTACTACGTCAACCTGGGCATCGGCCTGCCGACACTGGTGGCCAACTTCGTCAGCCCCGACATCGAGGTCTGGCTGCAGAGCGAGAACGGCATGCTCGGCATCGGGCCGTTTCCGGACGAAAGCGAGGTCGACGCCGACCTCATCAACGCCGGCAAGCAGACCGTGACCACGATCCCCGGCAGCAGCATCTTCGGCAGCCACGACAGCTTTGCCATGATCCGCGGCGGCAAGATCAACCTCAGCATCCTGGGTGCCATGCAGGTCAGCGAGAAGGGCGACCTGGCCAACTGGATGATCCCCGGCAAGATGGTCAAGGGCATGGGCGGCGCGATGGACCTGGTGGCCGGCGTGAAGAGCGTCGTCGTGCTGATGGAGCACGTGGCGCGCAAGAAGGACGGCAGCTTCGACCTCAAGATCCTGCCGCAGTGCACGCTGCCGCTCACCGGCGTGGGCGTCGTCGACCGCATCGTCACCGACCTGGCCGTGCTGGATGTCACCCCGCACGGGCTGAAGATCGTCGAGATGGCGCCCGGCGTCACGCGCGACGATCTGCAGGCCAAGACCGGCGTGCCGCTGCACTAGGCCGGCATCGGCCGGCTGGCGGGAGCCTGCGATGAAGCAGCGCTGGACGGCCGCGCGGCCGCTCGTCTGTGCCGCGCTGTTGGCCCTGTTGAGCGCGTGCGCCGGCGGCGGCGGCGAACGTGGCGCCACGAGCGGCAGCGGTGCCGCGCCACCGCTGCCCGAAGCCGGCAGCGGCTGGACACCCAAGCCGGGCTGGAGCGCCAGCCGTTTCATGGTCGCGGCGGCGCATCCGCTGGCCGCCGACGCGGGCCTCTCGATCCTGCGGGCCGGCGGCTCGGCGCTCGACGCGGCGATCGCGGCGCAGATGGTGCTGACGCTGGTGGAGCCGCAGTCCAGCGGCATCGGCGGCGGCGCCTTCCTGATGCACGGCGACGGCGCCGAAGTGCAGGCCTGGGACGGTCGCGAGACCGCACCGGCAGCGGCCGCCGAGACGCTGTTCCTCGGCCCGGACGGCCAGCCGCTGCCCTTCAACGAGGCCGTCTTCGGCGGCCGCGCGGTGGCCACGCCGGGCCTGGTGAAGATGCTGGAGGCCGCGCACCGCCGCCACGGCAGGCTGCCGTGGGCGCGGCTGTTCGAGCCGGCGATCCGGCTCGCCGACGACGGCTTCGAACTCGGCTCGCGCCTGCACACGCAGTTGCTCGCCGACGAACACCTGCGCAAGGACGCCAACGCGCGCCGCTACTTCTACCGCGACGACGGCACCCCGCACCCGGTCGGACACCGGCTGCGCAACCCGGCGCTGGCGGCCGTGCTGCGCGCCATTGCGGCCGCCGGCAGCGACGCGCTGTACCGCGGCCCGGTGGCCGCCGACATGGTGGCGCGGGTGCGCCGGCATGCCGTTCCCGGCGCGCTGAGCGAAGCCGACCTGGCCACCTACGTGCCGCGGCGGCGTGAACCGATCTGCACCGACTGGCAGGCCGTGGTTCGCGTCTGCGGCTTCCCGCCGCCGTCGTCGGGGCACCTGGCGTTGATGCAGATCCTGGGCCTGCTGGAACGGCTGCCGGCCCAGGCGCAGCCGCTGACCGCGGGCGTGCCCGGTGCCGACTGGCTGCACGCCTACACCGAGGCCGCCCGGCTGGCCTACGCCGACCGTGCGTTGTACGTGGCCGACCCCGACTTCGTCGCCGCCCCCGGCGGCGACTGGAAGCGGTTGCTGGCCGACGCCTACCTGCGCCAGCGCGCCGCGCTCATCGGCCCGCAGCGTTTGCAGGTGGCGCCGCCGGGTCAGCCGCCGGGCACGCGGCGCAGCGCCCACGCGAGCATGCCCGAGCAGCCCGAGCACGGCACCAGCCACATCAGCGTCGTCGACGGCGCAGGCCGCGCGGTGGCGCTGACGACGAGCATCGAAGCCGCGTTCGGTGCCCGCGTCATGGCCGACGGCGGCAGCGGCCTGCCCGGCGGATACCTGCTCAACAACCAGCTCACCGACTTCTCGGCGGCACCGGCCGACGCCGCCGGCCGGCCGATCGCCAACCGCCTGCAGCCGGGCAAGCGACCGCGCTCGAGCATGAGCCCGACGCTGGTGTTCGACCGCCGCGACGGCCGCCTGCTGATGACGCTGGGATCTCCCGGCGGGCCGGCGATCATCCACTTCGTGGCCAAGACGCTGCTCGGCACGCTGCAGTGGGGCCTGGACGCGCAAGGCGCCGTCGACCTGCCCAACTTCGGCAGCTTCAACGGCGCCGCGGTGCTGGAGGCGGGGCGTTTCCCGCCAGCGACGGTCGCGGCGCTGCGTGGCCGCGGCCACAACGTGGCCGAGGTCGAATTGACGAGCGGGCTGCAGGCCATCCAGCGCACGCCGGGTGGCTGGTTCGGCGCCGCCGACCCGCGCCGCGAGGGCGTCGTGCGCGGCGACTGAACTTCAGCCGCGCTTGGCCATCGCGCGTGCCGCTTCGGTGACGAGCGCCGGGCCCTTGTAGATGATCCCGGTGTAGACCTGCACCAGGTCGGCACCGGCGTCGAGCTTGGCCAGGGCATCGGCTCCGCTCAGCACGCCGCCGACGCCGATGATCGGGAAGCCGGGGCCGAGCGCCGCGCGCAGCAGCCTGACGACACGGTTGCTGGCCTCGAACAAGGGCCGCCCCGACAGGCCACCGGTTTCCTGCGCATGCGCCAGCCCCTGCACCGCGTCGCGGGCGATCGTGGTGTTGGTGGCGATGACGCCGTCGATGCCGTTGCTGCGCAGGCTGGCGGCGACGGCGCCGACCTGGGCGTCGTCCAGGTCGGGCGCGATCTTCACGAACATCGGCACCTTGCGGCCATGCTGTCGCGCCAGCTTGCCGCGCCGCGCCTGCAGCGCCGACAGCAGCGCGTCCAGCGCCTCGTCGCCCTGCAGCTGGCGCAGGTTCTTGGTGTTCGGGCTGGAGATGTTCACCGCCACGTAGTCGGCGTGTGGGTAGACGCCGTCCAGGCACAGCAGGTAGTCGTCGGCCGCGCGCTCGATCGGCGTCGCCGCGTTCTTGCCGATGTTCAGGCCGACGATGCCGCCGCCGGCGCGGAAGGTGTGCGCGCGCTGGACATGGCTCAGGAAGGCGTCCAGACCCTGGTTGTTGAAGCCCATGCGGTTGATCAGGGCCTGCGCCGGCGGCAGGCGGAACAGGCGCGGCTTCGGGTTGCCCGGCTGCGCCCGGGGCGTCACGGTGCCGACTTCGATGTGACCGAAACCCATCGCGCCCAGGCCGTCGATGCAGGCGCCGTCCTTGTCGAGACCGGCCGCCAGCCCCACGCGGTTCGGGAACCGCAGCCCGGCCACCGTCACCGGGTCGTCGACGCGGGCCTGCCGCCACAGGCATGCCGCCGGCGTGTTCTGCAGGCGGGCCAGGCTGGCGATCGTCAGGTCGTGGGCCCGTTCGGGGTCCAGGCCGAACAGGAAGGGGCGGGTCCAGGCATAGGGCACGAGCGGCATGGCGCCGATTGTCTCAGCCGCCCGCCGGATAATCGGCGCCATGACGCAAGACGAACTGAAGGCCCTGGTGGGCCACGCCGCGCTCGAGCATGTCGTGCCGGGCCAGCTGGTCGGTGTCGGCACCGGCTCCACCGTCAACCACTTCATCGACGCGCTGGCCGGCATCAAGGACCGTTTCCCGGGCGCCGTGTCCAGCTCGGCGGCCAGCACCGAAAGGCTGCGCCGGCACGGCATCCCGGTGTTCGAAGCCGGCGAGGTGCAGCGGCTGCCGGTCTACATCGACGGCGCCGACGAGATCGACCGCCGCGGTTATATGGTCAAGGGCGGCGGCGCGGCGCTGACGCGCGAGAAGATCGTCGCCGACCTCGCCGATCGATTCGTCTGCATCGCCGACGAGTCCAAGCTCGTCGACAGGCTGGGCCGCTACCCGCTGCCGGTGGAGGTCATCACCATGGCCGTGTCGCAAGTGGCGCGGCGCTTCGCGGCGCTCGGCGGCAGCGCCACCGTGCGCGCCGGCGTGACCACCGACAACGGCCATCCGTTGCTCGACGTGCGCGGCCTGGACATCGCCGACCCGCTGGCGATGGAAGCCGAGATCAACCAATGGCCGGGCGTCGTGACGGTGGGCATCTTCGCCCGCCAGCGCGCCAGCGTGTGCCTGCTCGGCACGGCCCTGGGCGTGCGAACGCTGGTGTTCTAATCGGGGCGCACAACCAGTCACCCGAGGAAGCGCTTTGGCAAAACCCAATTACTCGTTCGAGAAGCGCCAGCGCGAGTTGGCCAAGAAGAAGAAGAAGGAAGAGAAGGACCGCGAAAAGGCCGCCCGCAAGGCGGCCGGCCGGCGGCGGGTGGCCTACGCCCCCGACTACGACTCGCCGCGGGGGGAGCCCGCTCAGCCGAGCTTAAATTCCGCGGCGCCGCCTGCGCCGGCGGCGGCCGACGCGCTGGCCCGTGTCGCACGAACGAGCCAGCGCGCCGGGTCCACGGCATCCGCCAGGTCCTGCTCCAGCGGCCAAGGCGTGGCGGTGGCTCGTGCCGCCACCAGCCGCCCCAGCAGGGGCGCCAGCGTCAGGCCCCGCGCGCCCAGCGCGGTCAACACGAACAATCCGGGCTCGCGCGGCAGCAGCCGCGCCTGGTCGAGACGCTGGCCGGGCGCCATGCGGTCCGCCGCCAGCGGCACGGCGCCGGCAATGGGCAGCCGGTCGTCGCTGTGCAGCCGCCAGCCGACACGGCCCTGCAGGCACGCCAGGTCCTGCGGCGGCACCAGGCCGGTCAGGCGCTGCAGGCGGGCCAGGTTGAGATGGTGGTCCGCCAGCCGGGGTGCAGCCTCGTCGGCCGGCGTGCCGGCCTCGCGCGTGGCGCCGCACAGAAGGCCGCCAGCGGGCAAGGGCAGCGCGTAACCGTCACCGGCCACCGGCAGCGCCAGCGGCGTGGCGGCAGGCACGGCCCACTGCGTGATCTGGCCGCGGCTGTGTTCGAGCGGCCACGCCGGCCCGGCCAGCGGCGCCAGCAGCCGCATCGCGTCGGCGGCGTTGGCCAGCACGACAACGGGCGCCTGCGCGACCGCGTGGCCCGCTGCGTCGCGCAGCAGCCAGCCGGCAGCGTGGCGCTCGAGCGCGACGACCGTCACGCCGCCGGCGAAGGACACGCCCGGCGTCGCCAGCGCATGCCGCACCCAGGCCGGCGGTGCGATCCAGCCGCCTCCCGGGTAGAACCAGGCCGCGGCGGGCAGCGTGACGCCGGCCCGCTTCGACGCCGCGTCGACGTCCAGGGCCTGCACGTACTGCGGCGGCAAGCCCAGGCGCTGCAGGGCGGCGTGCATGGCGGCGACGCCACCGGCGCGCGTGTGCAGCCGCAGCAGGCCGTCGGCACGGCCGGGGACACCGTCGTCGACCGCCGCGCGGTAGGTCCGTTGCGCCACCAGCGCCGCGGCGCGAAACAACCGCGCGTAGCTGCCGTCGTCGGCGTTCACGGTGCCGTGGAACAAACCTGCCGGGTTGCCCGAGGTCTCGGCGGCCGGCTCGGACCGGCGGTCGAACACCGTCACCGCCACGCCCAGGCGCGCCAGCGCCTGCGCCACGGCTGCGCCGGCCAATCCGGCGCCGACGACGACGGCCGTTTCGCAGGCACACGCCGGCGTTCGCGCCGGCCCGCGCGGCACGAAGCGGGGCGCCCAGCGCGCGACGCTGATCTCGCGCTTGCCACCGATGCCGCTGGCGCGCTGCACCTCGAAGCCTGCTGCCGTGAGGCCGGCGTGCAGGTCGCGCGCCACGCTCCAGGTGGCCGCAGTGGCGCCGGGGGCGGCCTTGCGAGCCAGCGCCTTCATCAGCCGCGGCTGCCACATCGCCGGGTTGCGCGCCGGCGCGAAGCCGTCCAGGTAGAAGGCGTCGGCCCCCAGGTGCAGTGCCGGCAGCAGCGTTGCCACGTCACCCAGGGCCAGCAACAGCTGCACGCGGCCGCCGTCGAAGTCGATCGGGTGCAGGTTGGGCACCAGCGGCGGCCAGGCGCGTTGCAGGGCGGTCGCCAGTTCCGGCCAGGGCGACGCGGCGTGTGCCCGCGCCAGATCGTCGACGGCCGGCGGATGACGTTCCACCGAGACGAAGAACAGCCGCCCGCAGCGCGCCGGGTCGCGCCGCCAGGCGTCCCAGGTGGCGAGGAAGTTGTTGCCGAGGCCGAAACCGGTTTCCAGGATCGTGAAGCAGCGGCGGGCGGCCCAGCGCGCGGGCAGTCCGTTGCCTTGCAGGAAGACGTGCCGCGCCTGCGCCGCGGCACCGACCGCGGGGTGGTAGAGGTCGTCGAAGTCGGGTGCCCGCGGCGGCTGTTCGGCGCCCGTGCCGAAGGCTATGCGTGCCGGCGTGATCGGCTGCGTCTTCACGCGCGTGCTGCCAGCCAGGCCAGCAGCGGCTCACGCACCGGCGTCAGGCCGCGGTAGGCGAGCACGGCCTCGCTCATCGATGCGACGGCGGCGTGCAGCGACGCAGCGCGCGCCGGCGTGGCGACGGCGTCGGCCAGTCGCTGCACCTCGACATGGATCGTGAACACCGCCTGCACCTGCCCGGGCACCGGCATGAAGGTCTGCCGTTCGGTGCGCCACCAGGAGTCGGCCACGGCGGTGTGCAACCAGCGCCGCGGGTCCAGCCGCGCCGGGTGTGCATGCAGCCGCGGCTGGTCGGTGACGTTCCAGACGAAACGTTCCCAGCGCTCGGCACCGCTGACCAGCCGCAGCAGGGCGTCGCCGGCCTTGCGCAGCAGTTCGCTGTCGGCCACCGGGGCGTGCACGGCGGCGAAATGGCGGCCGATCTTGTCTTCGGGGGCCCAGTGGCTGGGCAGCGCCACGGCCAGCCAGGGGATGCTGCCGTCGCTGCCGTCGACGAGGGCAAAGTCCTCGGCGAAGGCCAGGCTCAGCAGGCCCGTCAGCCGCCACGCCGGCGCCAGGCCTTGCAGGCAGCGCGCGACTTCGTCGCCGAGGCCGAAGCGGCCGCGAGCCGTCTGCTCGACCGTGCCGTCGGCGCCGACCGCGGTGCCGAGCTGGCGCGCCTGGGCACGTTCACCGTCCCAGCCCCAGGCTGCGGGCTGTTCAGCCGCCGCGTGCCGGCACAGTGCGGCCAGCCCCGGGCCGGGGTCGAAACCCGGCCGGACCAGCAGCGCCTGGGGCCAGAACGCCGACAGCACCGCGAGCTTTTCACGCTGGTGGCGCGAGCCCGGCGCCAGCGGCGTGAGCTGTGCGCTGCCCGCGGCCAGCCGGCGCAGGCCGGGCTGCATGCGAAAGGGCGCGCTGACGGCGGCGTCGAAGTCGAAGGCCATGGAGCTGGGGGTCGAGGCAGCGATCATGCCTGCGGCACAAGCAGGAAGGGCACCCGAAGGTGCCCTGTCGTCGGTCGCCGTGCGCCGCGGCCGCTGGCGCAGCGCGTCAGACGCGTTTCTTGTACTCGTGCGTGCGGGTGTCGATCTCGACCTTGTCGCCGTTCTCGACGAAGATCGGCACGCTGATCTCGAAGCCGGTGCCCACCAGCTTGGCCGGCTTGAGCACCTTGCCCGAGGTGTCGCCCTTGACGGCGGGGTCGGTGGTGATCTGGCGCACCACGGTGGTCGGCAGTTCGACCGAGATCGCCTTGCCGTCGTAGAACACGACCTCGACCGCCATGCCGTCCTCGAGGTAGTTGATGGCGTCGCCCATGTTCTCGGCCTCGACCTCGAACTGGTTGTACTCGTGGTCCATGAAGGCGTACATCGGGTCGGCGAAGTAGGAGTAGGTGCACTCCTTCTTGTCAAGCACGATCTGGTCCATCTTGTCGTCGGCCTTGAAGACGGTCTCGGCGCCGAAGCCGCTGAGCAGGCTCTTCATCTTCATGCGCACCGTGGCGGCACCGCGGCCGCCGCGGCTGTATTCCGTCTTCAGCACGACCATCGGGTCCTTGCCCTGCATGATGACGTTGCCGGCGCGAATTTCCTGAGCGAGTTTCATGACTGATTCCGTGGGGGTGTGGGTCCCGACCCCGGCAGGCGATCGGCCGTGCCGCAGCGGGTGAGCGCGTTTCGCGCAAAGCCCGCAATTCTAGCAGGAAGTACGGGCTTTCCCGAAGGCGTAGGCCAGCAACGCGCTGCCCAGGTCGGCCTGGCCGAGCAGGCGCTGGCGCCAGGCCACGACGGCGGCGCGCCAGGGTTCGCCGGCCGGCAGTCCGGGCCAGCCGCCTGGCGTGTTGCCGATACCGTTCCACGCCCGCCACAGCGCCGCTACGCCGGCCGGCGCGGCCATCGCGGCGAGCATGGCTTGGACCTTGGCGCCATGCGCGCCGTCGTGCTGCGGGTAGGCCTGCCAGACGAAGGGCGCGCCGGCCCACGAGGCGCGCACGAGCGAGTCTTCGCCGCGCACGAAGTTGATGTCGCCGGCCCACAGCAGGCGGTCGAAGTCGGGCTGGCTCAACCACGGCAGGGGCAGCGCACGCACCCCCGGCGGCGCCTGGGCGACCTGCCGCTGGGCGTGGCCTGGGGTCAGCAGCAGCAGCGTCGGCGCGTGCGCCAGGTCGGCCAGCAGTGCCGGCACGGCGGCGTTGTCGTAGCAGAACAGGGTGACCACGCGTTCGCCGGGCCGCAGCGTGATGCCGTGCCCGGCCAGCCAGGCGCCGCGGTCGAAGGCCGCGCGCGCGTCCAGCAGGCCGGGTTCACGCAGCAGCCCGCCGGTGCGCGGCGTGAAGCCGGGGTAGTAGAACCACTTCACGAGGCCGTTGTGTTGCGGCGACGGCAGGCCGTGCGAGCGCTCGACATAGGGCTCGGCGCTGAGGTACTCGAGGTTGATCCACAGCGGCGGCAGCGCGCGCCGCACCATGGCGTCGACGTAGGCCGCCGGCGGGTCGCAGCCGAATGCTTCGATCACCACGTCGGCGGGCTCCGCCGGTCCCGGCCAGTGCAGCACCTGAACGCCGGCGGCGCCGCCAGGCGCCATCCACTGCAGCGCCGAGGCGTCGTCGATGATCAGCCGCACGGCCTGGCCGCGCGAGGCGAGGTCGCGCGCCAGGCGCCAGCACACGCCGACGTCGCCGTGGTTGTCGACGACGCGGCAGAACAGGTCCCAGCGGCAGGCGGGCATGGGTCGATTATCGAAGGCGGTCAAAATCGCGCCCGATGACCGAGCCGACGCCGCCTGCCGACCCGCTGGACCCCGCCGCCGCAGGCGTGGCGGCGCGCGAGCGGCTGCTCGCCGAGGTGGCGGCGCTGCCGGGCCTGCCCGGCGTCTACCGCTGGGTCGACGCCCAGGGCCAGGTGCTCTACGTCGGCAAGGCACGCAACCTGAAGAAGCGTGTCTCCAGCTACCTGCACAAGGATCACGACGGCACGCGCATCGGCCACATGGTCGGCCGCATCGCGCGGCTGGAGACCACCGTCGTGCGCAGCGAGGCCGAGGCGCTGCTGCTCGAGAATAACCTCATCAAGACGCTTGCGCCGCGGTTCAACATCCTGTTCCGCGACGACAAGAGCTACCCCTATCTGAAGATCACCGGCACGCGTGCCGGCGAGGCCGCCGCAGGTGCCGCCAGGGCGCGCGCCGGCGATGACGTGGCCGCGCTGGCTCCAGCCTACCCGCGCATGGCCTATTTCCGCGGCGCCGTCGATCGCAAGCACCGCTATTTCGGCCCCTACCCCAACGCCTGGGCGGTGAAGCAGACGATCCAGCTCATGCAGAAGGTGTTCCGCCTGCGCACCTGCGAGGACACGGTGTTCAACCACCGCTCGCGGCCGTGCCTGCTGTACCAGATCCAGCGCTGCTCGGGGCCTTGCGTGGGACTGATCAGCCGCGACGACTACGCACGCGACGTGCGCGATGCCGAGCGTTTCCTGCTCGGCGAGACGCAGGCCGTGGTCGACGACCTGCAGTCGCAGATGATGAGCTGGGCCGAGGCGCTGGAGTTCGAGAAGGCGGCCGAGTTGCGCGACCGCATCGGCTCGCTGTCGCGCGTGCTGCACCAGCAGTCGGTGGAGGTAAGCAGCCTGTCGGCCAGCGACAAGGACGTCGATGTCCTGGCCGCCAAGGTGGCCGGCGGCCGCGCCTGCGTCAACCTGGCCATGGTGCGCGGCAGCCGCCACCTCGGCGACCGCGCCTACTTCCCGACCCATGTCGACGAAGG
>CAYJOA010000047.1:23645-27633 GCA_964371495.1 uncultured Rubrivivax sp. | reverse complement strand
TTGAAGTCCGTGGATCAGCATGATATCTAATCTATTGAACGCAAAGTGGTATCAGACCGCCAGCGCCGCCTCCGGCACCGCGCCGCGCAGGAAGATCAGCGCGCCGTGCGGGCTGTGCAGGCGGCCGTGCAGCACGTCCTTGCGGCCGAGGTGGAAGCCGCCGCTGGCGATGCGCAACTCGCCGATGCAGACTTCGCCCTCGAGCACCACGCACTCTTCGTCGATCGGGTGGCGGTGTGGCGGCAATGCCGCGCCGGGGGCCAGGCGCAGCAGGTAGGACATGACACCGCCGCTTTCGTGCAGCACCTTGATCGTCAGTCCGGCGCCGAAGGGCTGCCAGCCGGCGCCGCCGGCGGGCAGCGTCAGATGGCGTTCGGTGCTGTCCTCGGCGATGCGGCGCAGCAGGCGGCGGCGGATCCGTTCGCGTGCCGGCACAGGCACCGGATCGGGTTCGAGCCCGGCGTCCAGGCTCGCGACGAGGTCGGCATCGAGCACGGGGCGGGGCGGGCGGCGGATCGGGCTGGCAGGCGGCATGACGGTGTTTCAGGCGGCGAGCGCACCGCGCAGCTTGTGCTGGGCGCGCAGCAGATGGGACTTGACGGTGCCCAGCGGCAGGCCGGTGCAGCGGGCGATCTCGGCATGGCTGAGCTCGCGGAAATAGGCCAGGCCGAGCAGCCAGCGTTCGACGCCGCTCAGGCGCTGCAGTTCGGCGTGCAGACGTGCCCCGGCCTGGCGGCGCCAGAGCCGGTCGCCGGGGTCGTCGCCGGCGTCGGCCGCGTCGTCGACGGCCTCCCCCTCGTGCGCGGGCGCACCGGGATGCACGGCACGGTGGCGCAGCAGGTCCAGCGTGCGGCTGCGCACCAGGGTCAGCAGCCAGGTCACGGCGCTGCCGCGCTGCGGGTCGAAACGCGCCGCGCTGCGCCAGGCCTCGAAGTAGACATCGGCCAGCAGGTCGTCGCTGTCGCCGCCGCGCAGCAGGCGGCGCGCGACCGTTCGAGCGTAGGCCAGCGTCTCGTCGTAGAAGGCCTCGAAGGCCGTCGTGTCACCGCGCGCCGATGCCGCCAGCAGCAGCGCCAGGCGCTGGTCGCGTGCGCTTCGCCGCTGTGCCTCGGCCAGCGCGGCGTCGTCCTCGGCAGCGCAGAGGGGGCGCGGCGGCGTCGGGCTCATCGTGGCGTGGCGGGGCAGGCAGCGACGGCGCGACATTAGCAGAGCGCGGCCGTTCGGGCGAGCGCGGCGTGGCGGTCGCCGCGGGCGGCCGCGCGCCGCCGGCACGGCGCTGCCGGCCGCGGGCCGGGCAGCAGCGGCAGGGTCGGTCAAGCGGGGCCCCGGTCGCAGTTCCTCACTCCGGGTTTGCGGCGCGGCCGACGAACCGGATGCAGCGGCCCTGCTGCCGCCGGGGCCATGCGGCGCCGGGCTGCATCCGGGCGGCGCCGGCGGCCGTAGACCCGAACCACCCACCCCTGGAGACGCCCATGACCCCGATCGAAACCGTCCAGCACATCTACGCCGCCTTCGGCCGCGGCGACGTCCCGGCGATCCTGGACTGTCTGGCCGACGACGTGGAATGGGAATACGGCGGCTCGCCCAACCCGGTGCCCTGGCTGCAGCCGCTGCGCGGCCGCCAGCAGGTGCCGCGTTTCTTCGACACCCTGGCCACCCAGGTCGAATTCCACAGCTTCGTGCCCAAGCAGTGCCTGGGCGACGGCAAGCTGGTGGTCGGCATCGTCGACCTCGACGCCACCGTGCGCGCCACCGGCAAACGTGTCTTCGAGGTCGACGAGGTGCACCTGTTCCACTTCGACGAACGCGGCCGCATCGCACGCTTCCGCCACCGTGCCGACACCTGGCAGCACGCGACGGCGCTCAATCTCTGAGGCGTGCGCGGATGGCCTCGACGCGCGCGCGGTTGACGCCGAAGTCGCGCTTGCCCAGGCGCGACGCCGAGCGCACCTGCACGACGCCGGCACTGCGGTCGAACCAGAACTCGGTGTCGTCGACATACTTCATGACCCGCGACGTGAACTGGGCGTAGAGGTAGTCGTCGCGGAAGGTCACGATGCGCGCGCCGGGCATGGCGGCGACGATGTCGCGCAGCCTGCGCATCGTCGCCGGGCCGTCGCCGACCAGCGCCAGTGGCTCGATGTGCGCGGCTTGCCGGCGTGCATGATCGGGCCACAGCCCGGCCTGGCTGCTGACGCTGTTGTCGGTTTCCGACGGCGGCTTGAGCTTGCCGTCGTGCACGCCCATGCTGCCCGGCGGACGGCCCTGCATGAGGCCCAGCTGGCCGGCCAGCACCGCCAGCAGCACGAGCGCTGCACTGCCGGCAAGCAGCCACTTCAGCACGGTCATCGTGGTCTCCGGGCCAGCATGGCCGCGCCCGATTGTGCAGTGCTGGCAACATGTGGGCCGTGGGGACGACGAGGTGATCACGATCGAACGGCCGCTGCGCCGCTTCCTGGCCTGTGCCGCGGTGGCGCTGGCGGCGGCGACGGCGCACGCCGCGGCCGCCGAGCTGCCGTACGCCGATGCGGTGGCGGCGCGTTTTGCCGCGCCCGCGGTGCGCTACGACACGCCGGGCCTGCAGCCGGGCCGCGACAGCTACACCAGCAACGACGAGCTGCGTGCCGTGCTGCACGAACTGGCGGCGCGGCCGCTGGGCCCGCGGCTGCTGGCCGCCGGTCGTTCGGCGGGTGGCGAGGCCCTCGAGGCGCTGCACTACACGCGCGGCCCGGGGCGCCCGGCGGTGCTGCTCGTCGGCCAGCAGCATGGCGACGAACCGGCGGGCAGCGAGGCGCTGCTCGCCGTGGCGCGGCTGCTCTCCGGCGCCGAGCTGGCGCCGCTGCTGGAGCGCATCGACGTCGTCGTGCTGCCGCGCGCCAACCCCGACGGCGCGGCGCTGGCCGTGCGCCGCGGCCTGCATGGGCTGGACATCAACCGAGACCATCTGCTGCTGCGCACACCCGAGGCCCGGGCGCAGGCCCTGCTGGTGCGGGCCTTGCGTCCGCTGGTGGTGGTCGACGTGCACGAGCACGTGGTGGTCGGCCGCTACCTGGACAAGTTCAACGCCATCCAGCGCCACGACCTCTTGCTGCAGTACGCGATGGCGGCCAACCTGCCGGCCGAGCTGATGCGCGCCAGCGAGACCTGGTTCCGCCAGCCGCTGCTGCAGGCGCTGGCCCACGAAGGGCTCACGGTGGAGTGGTACTACACCAACCCGACGACGCCGGGGGACCTGCGGCTGTCGATGGGCGGCGTGCAGCCGGACACGGCGCGCAACGTGCAGGGGCTGAAGAACACGATCAGCATCCTGCTCGAATCGCGCGGCATCGGCATCGGCCGCCTGCACCTGGAGCGCCGCGTGCACAGCCACGTCGTCGCGCTGCGCAGCATCCTGCACAGCGCTGCCGAGCACGCCGACGCGCTGCAGGCGCTGCGTGGGCAGGTCGAGGCACAGGTGGCCGGCAGCGCCTGCCGCGGCGATCTGGTGGTGCTGGCCGCGCAGACACCGACGCGGCGCGACATGCTGATGCTCGACCCGGTCACCGGCGCCGACAAGTCGGTGCCGGTGCACTGGAACTCGTCGCTCGAGCTGCGGCCGCTGATCCAGCGGCCGCGGCCCTGCGGCTACTGGCTGGCTGCCGCGGCGGACGAAGCCGTGCAGCGCCTGCAGGCGCTGGGCGTGACGGTGCAGCGCCTGGCCGAGGCCACCGAGCTGCAGGCCGAGACCTGGCGCGAGATCTCGCGCTTCGAGGCGGCGCGTCCCGACGTGCGCGGCGTCATCGACGACGGCTACAGCGTGCGCCTGGTGCAGGCGGCCACCGACGCCGTGCGGCTGCCGGTGCCGGCGGGCAGCTGGTGGGTGCCGCTGGACCAGCCGCTGGCGCAGCTGGTGGCCGCCGCGCTGGAGCCCGACTCACCCAGCAGCTGGTATGCGAACCGCCTGCTGCCGACGCTGGCCAGCGCGGCGCGGGTCATGGCGGTGCCGGGG
>CAYJOA010000047.1:0-23635 GCA_964371495.1 uncultured Rubrivivax sp. | reverse complement strand
GCGGGGGCGGGGGCGGGCGCGCGGGGCCCGCGCGGCGGCCGCGCCGCCGAGCCAGCCCCTGACGCCGGCACAGCCGCTGGCCTGGTGATATGAGACCTAAACCGGCCAGAGTTCGGCCATCGCGGCGCTGAAGTTCCGGGCCAGCGCGGATTGACCGGCGTGGGCGCCGCCGGCCACCCGGCGCCGGCCGGCCACCCAGACTTCGCGCAGTGCCGGTGCGCCGCTGGCGAAGACCAGCCCATCGAGGGCGTGTGTGGCCGGCACGCCCAGCAGCCCGGGGGCCAGGGTGTCCAGCACCAGCAGGTCGGCGCGTGCGCCGCGCACCAGGCCCCAGGCCGGCAGCCCGGCAGCGGCGGCGCCGCCGGCCAGCGCACGATCGAACAGCCGCGCCGCGGTGGCGCCGTCGTGCAAGGACGGCAGCGCGGACACGTTGCGCCGCCGCTGCAGCAGGCGCTGGCCGTAGTCCAGCCAGCGCAGCTCCTCGGCCCAGCAGCGGCAGACGTTGCTGTCCGAGCCCAGCGCCAGCGGCACGCCGCCGGCCAGCCAGCGCGGCAGGTCGGCCACGCCGTCGCCCAGGTTGGCCTCCGTGCTGGGGCACAGCACGACGCCGGCACCGCTGGCGGCCACGGCGTCGATCTCCGCCGGCAATGCGTGCGTGGCGTGCACGAGCTGCCAGCGGGCATCCAGCGGCAGCTCGCGCGCCAGCCAATCGAGCGGGCGCGCGCCGGTGGCGGCCAGGCAGTCGTCGACCTCGGCGGTCTGCTCGGCGACGTGGATGTGGATCGGGCCGGCGTCGCCCTGCAGCCGCTGCACCAGCACGTGCATCGACGCCGGCGTCGCGGCGCGCAGCGAGTGGATCGCCACGCCGGCGTTGACCAGCGGCTGCCGCCAGCCGCGCACGCCGTCGCGCAGCGCCAGCACGCTGGAGGCGTCGGTGGCGAAGCGGCGCTGGTCGGCGCGCAGCCGCGGCTGCGTGAAGCCGGCGCGTTCGTACAGCACCGGCAGCAGCGTGAGACCGATGCCCGCGTTGGCGGCGGCGTCGGCGAGCGCGCGGCTCGTTGCCAGCGTGTCGTCGCAGGGTTCACCGTCGGGGCCGTGCTGCAGGTAGTGGAACTCGCAGACCTGCGTGTAGCCGCCGCACAGCAGCTCTGCATACAGCTGCGCGGCAACGGCGCGCAGCTGCGCCGGCGCGATGCGCGCGGCAACGGAGTACATGCGGTCGCGCCACGCCCAGAAGTCGTCGTGCTCGCCGCTGCGGCGTTCGGCCAGGCCGGCGAAGGCACGCTGGAAGGCGTGGCTGTGGGCGTCGACGAGGCCCGGCAGCACCGGCCCCGGCAGCACCGTGGCCTGCGGCGGTGGCAAACGGCCGATACCGATGTCGGCCCAGTGGCCGTCGGCACCGGCGTGCAGCAGCACGGCGTCGACCCAGCGCCCGCCGATCCAGGCGCGCGGCGCCCACAGCAGCGCCCCGCCGCTCACGGTTGCCAGGCCAGCATCGCCTGCACCAGCCGGCGCAGCAGCGGCGTCACCTCGGCGGCGCGCGCCTCGTGCCAGCGGTACGGAGGCGTTTCGTCCATGTAGGCGCGCCAGCACATTTCCAGCTGCACCGCGTGTACACCCTGCTGCGGGCGGCCGTACTGACGCGTGATGTAACCGCCCTTGAAGCGACCGTCGACGACGTGGCTGTAGGCCTGTTGCGCGGCGAACTCGGCCGCCAGCGCGTCGCGCAGCGCGGGCGCGCAACTCGTGCCGTCCACCGTGCCCAGGTTCATGTGCGGCAGCTGGCCGTCGAACAGCCAAGGCAGTTCGCTCTTGATGCTGTGGCTGTCGAAGAGCACGACGTGGCCGTGGTCGGCACGCAGCCGCGCCAGCTCTGCGCGCAGCGCGTCGTGATAGGGCTGCCAGTACGCCGCGACGCGACGGCGGATTTCGGCCTCGTCGGGCGCCTGGCCGGCGCGGTACAGCGGCTCGCCGGTGAAGTGCCGCGTCGGGCACAGCTCGGTATTGTTGCGGCCGGCGTACATCGGCGTGTTCTCGGGCGGCCGGTTGAGGTCGACGAGGTAGCGGCCGTGGCGCGGCACGATCAGGCTGGCGCCGAGGTCGGCGGCGAAGGCATACAAGCGGTCGAGGAACCAGTCGGTGTCCTCGGCCTGCAGCGCGCGCTCGGTGTAGCGGTGCCGCTGGTCGGCGGGGATCAGCGTGCCGACGTGCGGCACGCTGACGAGCAGCGGCCGCGTGCCGTGGTGCAGGGTGTGGACGGCTTCGGTCATGGCTGCAGGGTCTCCAGGCCGCCGCGCACGACGCGTCGGCAGGGGTTGTGGCCGTATCGGTAGGCAAGCTCGCGCGGGTGCGCGGCGTCCCAGACCACGAAGTCGGCGCGCAGTCCGGCGGCCAGCATGCCGCGGTCGGCCAGGCCGAGCGCGCGCGCGGCGTTGACGGTGATGCCGCGCCAGGCCTCCTCGGGGGTCAGGCGGAACAGCGTGCAGGCCATGTTCAGCATCAGCAGCAGGCTCAGGCCCGGCGACGAACCCGGGTTGTGGTCGCTGGCGACGGCCATCGGCACGCCGGCTTGGCGCAGCGCGGCCACCGGCGGCAGCTTGGTTTCGCGCAGGAAATAGTAGGCGCCGGGCAGCAGCATCGCCACCGTGCCGGCGGTGCGCATGGCTTCGACGCCGGCCGCCGACAGGTGTTCGAGATGGTCGCAGCTCAGTGCGCCATGAGCTGCCGCGAGTGCGGCACCACCCTGGTCGCTGAGCTGCTCGGCATGCAGCTTGACCGGCAGCCCCAGCCGCCGCGCGGCCTGGAACACACGTTCGGTCTGCGCCGGCGTGAAGCCGATGGTGTCGCAGTAGGCGTCGACGGCGTCGACCAGGCCCTGCGCCTGCTGGCCGGCCAGCCAGCGGCAGGCTTCCGTGATGTAGTCGTCGGCGCGGCCGGCATATTCGGGCGGCAGCGCGTGCGCGGCGAGCGAGCTCGTGCGCACGGTCAGCGGCAACTCGCGCCCGAGGCGGCGCGCCACCGCCAGGCAGCGCGCCTCGTGCCATTCGGACAAGCCGTAGCCGGACTTGATCTCGATCGTCGTCACGCCTTCGGCCATCAGTGAGCGCGCGCGTGCGGCGGCGCTGGCGAAGAGTTCGTTGTCGCTGGCGGCGCGGGTCGCCGCCACGGTGGCGACGATGCCGCCGCCGGCGCGCGCGATCTCCTCGTAGCTGGCGCCCTGCAGCCGCAGTTCGAACTCTGCCGCGCGGTCGCCGCCGTAGACGAGGTGCGTGTGGGCGTCGATGAGGCCGGGCGTGACGAGCGCGCCGCCGAGGTCGTGCACGGCGTCGGGCCGCAGATCGGCCGGCAGCTCGGCCAGCGGCCCGACCCAGCGCAGGGTGTCGCCTTGCACCAGCAGCGCACCGTCGTCGATCCAGCCCCAGGGCCGGCCGGGGGCCAGGGTCGCGACGCGGGCGTGCCGCCAGAGTGTCAGCGCCATCAGGCCTCCAGCGTCAGCCACCAGGCGCGGCCGGCAGCGCGCAGCCGCCACGACTGTGCTTCGCCACTGTCGGACCACAGCAAGGTGCCCGCGGACAGCGGTTCGGTGAGCTCGTCGAGGTCGAGCAGCGTCTCGTCGGCGACGTACAGCGCGCGCCAGGCGTAGCTGGCGTCCAGGGTGTCGCCGGTGTGGGCATCGCGCATGGCCGCGACACCGGTGCCGCGGCGGTGCATGAGGTTGAGGTCGCGCGACGGGCCGTGCAGCAGCCGGCAGGCCGGCGCTGCTTCGCCGTCGAAGCGCAACGGTGCGTCGCCGGGGCCGACCGAAACTGGACCGCTGGGCAAGTCCAGTTCGACGCTGTCGCCGTCGGTGACCACGAACCAGCGTTCGACACCGGGATAGGGCGAGAAAGGGCCGTCGCGGTCGATGTCGGCCACGCTCACGCGCAGCCGCCAGTCGGGCGCCTGCGGCCAGGCCAGCAGTTCGCGCGTCGTGCCGCCGCCGTTGCGCCAGGGCTGCGGCGCGCAGTCGGCCAGGTGCACACGGCAAAGCGTCATGGCGCGAAGCTCCCTTCCACGACGTAGCGTGTGCCCGGGTGCACCAGGCGCGCGATGGTGATGGCGGCGTCGCGCGTGAAGGTGCGGCGCACGACGATCAGGCAGGGTTCGTCGGCGCCGATCTGCAGCAACCCTGCCTCCTGCGCCGTGGGCCGCGCCGCCTCCAGCGAATACTGCGCGCGCCACAACGCCGTGGTCTCGAACAGCACATGGGTGGGCGTGGTGCGCGTGAAGTCGGCCTGCAGGTAGCCCGGTGCGCAGGCCGGGTTGACGTAGCGGTCTTCGCACTGCAGCGACACGCTGTTCTCGAAGTGCACGATCAGCGTGTGGAACACCGTGCTGCGCGGCGCCACGCCCAGCTGCGCCGCCAGCGCCGGCGGCGCCGGCTCGGCGCGCTGCAGGTGCACCTCGGCATGGTGATGGTGGCCGCGCGACTGGATCTCCTCCTGCAGGTCGCGCAGCGTGAGCGTGGACGAGACGCGGTGCAGCGGCGCGGCGAAGGTGCCGACGCCCTGGCTGCGCGCCACCAGGCCCTCGGCCTGCAGCTCGCGCAGGGCGCGGTTGACGGTCATGCGGCTGACGCCGAACTCGGCCACCAGCTCGGCCTCGGACGGCATCAGCGCACCCGGCGGCCAGCGCCCGCTGGCCAGGCCCTGCTTGAGGTGGGTCTTGACGCGGGCATACGGTGCCTGGGCCGGTGCTGCGGCACGAGGGGAAACCATGGTGTGCATCGTACTTGCATAGGCTTGTCTATACAAGTAGAGTGCAAGACCGGAACCACCACCGCCCGACCCGCAGGCCCGCCATGACCGAGCTCAGCGCCATCCACCGCCTCGCGCAGCCGCATCCGGTGCGCGCGCCCCGCGGCAGCCAGATCACCTGCGCCAACTGGTTGATCGAAGCCGCCTGGCGCATGATCCAGAACAACCTCGACCCCGAGGTCGCCGAAAACCCCGGCGCGCTGGTGGTCTACGGCGGCATCGGCAAGGCGGCGCGCAACTGGGACTGCTACGAGGCCATTCTCGACAGCCTGCGCAGTCTCGAGGCCGACGAGACGCTGCTGGTGCAAAGCGGCAAGCCGGTGGGCGTGTTCCGCACCCACGCCGACGCGCCGCGCGTGCTGATCGCCAATTCGAACCTGGTGCCCAAGTGGGCGACCTGGGAACACTTCGACGAGCTCGACCGCAAGGGCCTGATGATGTACGGCCAGATGACCGCCGGCAGCTGGATCTACATCGGCAGCCAGGGCATCGTGCAGGGTACCTACGAGACCTTCGTCGAGGCCGGCCGCCAGCACTACGGGGGTGACCTGTCCGGGCGCTGGATACTGACGGCCGGCTTGGGCGGCATGGGCGGCGCGCAGCCGCTGGCGGCCAGCTTCGCCGGCGCCTGTTCGCTGAACGTCGAATGCCAGCAGAGCCGCATCGACTTCCGGCTGCGCAGCCGCTACCTCGACGAGCAGGCGGCGGATCTCGACGACGCGCTGGCGCGCATCGCCACCCACACCGCGGCGAAGCGGGCGGTCTCGGTCGGGCTGCTCGGCAACGCGGCCGAAGTCCTGCCCGAGCTGGTGCGCAGGCGTGTCAGGCCCGACCTGGTGACCGACCAGACCAGCGCGCACGACCTCGTCAACGGCTACCTGCCCGCCGGCTGGAGCGTGGCGCGCTGGCGCGACGCGCAGGCCGATCCGGCGCAGCACGCCGGCCTGCGCGCGGCGGCGGCGCGCAGCTGTGCCGTGCACGTGCAGGCCATGCTGGCCTTCCAGGCCATGGGTGTGCCGACCGTGGACTACGGCAACAACATCCGCCAGGTGGCGCTGGACGCCGGTGTCGCCAACGCGTTCGACTTCCCCGGCTTCGTGCCGGCCTACGTGCGGCCCTTGTTCTGCCGCGGCCGCGGGCCCTTCCGCTGGGTGGCGCTGTCCGGTGACCCGGAAGACATCCGCAAGACCGACGCCAAGATGAAGCAGCTCTTCCCCGAGGACGCGCCGCTGCAACGCTGGCTCGACATGGCCGGCGAGCGCATCGCCTTCCAGGGCCTGCCGGCGCGCATCTGCTGGATCGGTCTGGGTGAACGCCACCGCGCCGGTCTGGCCTTCAACGCGATGGTGAAGAGCGGCGAGCTGAAGGCGCCCATCGTCATCGGCCGCGACCACCTGGACAGCGGTTCGGTGGCCTCGCCGAACCGCGAGACCGAGGCCATGCAGGACGGCAGCGATGCGGTGAGCGACTGGCCGCTGCTGAACGCGCTGCTCAACACCGCCAGCGGCGCCACCTGGGTCAGCCTGCACCATGGCGGCGGCGTCGGCATGGGTTACTCGCAGCACGCCGGTGTCGTGATCGTCTGCGACGGCAGCGATGAAGCCGCCCGCCGCATCGAACGTGTGCTCTGGAACGACCCGGCCACCGGCGTCATGCGCCATGCCGATGCCGGCTACGATGCGGCCGTGGCCTGCGCCCGCGAGCAGGGGCTGAAGCTGCCGATGGTGGGGCGGTGACGAGGGTGGGCCGGAGTGAGGGCGCGGGCGCTGGCGAGGGTCTGCCATGCTGATCCGCCCCGGCCGGCTCACGCTCGAAGAGCTGCAGGCCATCCACGCCGGCGGCCAGCCGCTGGTGATGGACCCGCAGGCCTTGCCGGCCATCGAGGCCAGCGCCGCCGTCGTGCGACGCGCGGCCGAAGGTGCGGCGCCGGTGTACGGCGTCAACACCGGCTTCGGCAAGCTCGCCAGCACGCGCATCAGCGAGGCCGACCTGGCCACGCTGCAGCTCAACCTGATCCGCTCGCACAGCGTCGGCGTCGGCGCGCCGCTGGAACCCGCGGTGGTGCGGCTGATGCTGGCGCTGAAGGCCGCCAGCCTGGCGCGCGGTTACTCGGGCGTGCGGCCGCTGGTCATCGACACCCTGCTCGCGGTGCACAACGCCGGCCTCGTGCCGTGCGTGCCCAGCCAGGGCTCGGTGGGTGCGTCGGGCGACCTGGCGCCGCTGGCGCACATGACGCTGGCGCTGCTCGGCGAAGGCGAGTTCCTCATCGACGGTCAGCGCTGCGCTGCTGCTGCGGTCCTGCGCGAGCACGGCATCTCACCACTGGTGCTGCAGGCCAAGGAAGGCCTGGCGCTGATCAACGGCACGCAGACCTCCGCCGCGCTGGCGCTGCATGCCCTGTTCAGCTTCGAGCCGGTGCTCGAGGCCGCGCTGGTGATCGGCGCGCTCACCGTCGACGCGGCGCGCGGCAGCGACGGCCCTTTCGACCCGCGCATCCACGCCTTGCGCGGCCAGCCGGGGCAGATCGATGTCGCCCAGTACTACCGCCAGCTGCTGGCCGGCAGCGCCATCCGCCTGAGTCATCTGGACGGCGACGACCGCGTGCAGGACCCGTACTGCCTGCGTTGCCAGCCGCAGGTGGTGGGTGCCTGCCTGGACCAGCTGCGCCACGCCGCGCTGGTGCTGCTGCGCGAGGCCAATGCCGTCACCGACAACCCGCTGGTGTTCCTGCCCGGCAGCGAATTGACTCCCCAAGCGGACGCCGCGGAGCCGGCTTCGCCGGTCCGCCAGCGTCGCCCCCCTGGGGGGGGGGCGGCCGAGGCCGCTTCGGGGGGGAGCTCATTTCCGGCGGCAACTTCCACGCCGAACCCGTGGCGCTGGCCGCCGACGCCATGGCCAACGCGATCGCCGAGGTCGGCGCCATCGCCGAACGCCGCATCGCGATGCTCATCGACAGCAGCGTCTCGCGACTGCCGCCGTTCCTGACCGCGAATGCCGGGCTCAACAGCGGCTTCATGATCGCCCACGTCACCGCCGCGTCGCTGGCGAGCGAGAACAAGTCACTGGCGCATCCGGCCAGCGTCGACAGCCTGCCGACCAGCGCCAACCAGGAAGACCACGTCAGCATGGCCACCTTCGCGGCGCGGCGGCTGCAGCCGATGATCGTCAACGTCGCGCACATCCTGGGCATCGAACTGCTGGCCGCCGCCCAGGGCATCGACTTCCTGCGCCCGCTGCACAGCTCGGCCGCGCTGGAGCAAGTGTTTGCCTTGTTGCGTGCGCAATGCCCGGCGATGATGCACGACCGTTACATTGCACCCGACATAGAAGCCGCCAGCGCGCTGGTGCGCGACGGTTCGCTGGCGCGCATCTTGCGTTCGCTGCCGGGCCTGCCGACACTCTGGATTCCCGCCTGACCCCCTGCCGTTCACACACACTGGAGCCGCCATGAAGAAGTCACTGCTCGCCCTGGCCCTTGCGGCCGCTGCCGCCTCTGCCATGGCGCAGGAAACCAAGGTCGCCATCGGCATGTCGGGCTGGACCGGATTCGCGCCGCTGACGCTGGCCAAGGAAGCCGGCCTGTTCAAGAAACACGGCCTGGACGTGAGCATCAAGAAGATCCCGCAGAAGGACCGCCACCTGGCCATCGCCAGCGGCGACATCCAGTGCGCTGCCACGACCGTGGAAACCTGGATCGTCTGGAACGCCAACGGCGTGGCGACGACGCAGATCTTCCAGCTCGACAAGAGCTACGGCGCCGACGGCATGGTGGTCAAGCCCAACATCGCCAAGATCAGCGACCTGAAGGGCAAGACGGTGGCGGCCAGTGCACCCGGCACGGCGCCGTATTTCACGCTGGCCTGGTTCCTGAACAAGAACGGCCTGAGCCTGAAGGACGTGAACATCGTCAACCTCGAACCGCAGGCCGCGGCCAACGCGATGATCGCCGGCACCGCCAACCTGGACGCCGCGATGACCTACGAGCCCTACCTGGGCGCGGTGCGCGCCAAGCCCGAGGCCGGCAGGATCATCGCCACCACGCTGGACTATCCGATGATCATGGACACCTTCGGCTGCACGCCCAAGTTCCTGGCCGACAACCCCAAGGCCGCCAAGGCGCTGGCCGACGGCTACTTCGACGCCGTGGCCATGATCAAGGCCGAGCCGAAGAAGTCCTTCGAGATCATGGGCGCGGACGTCAAGCAAGGCGCCGAGGCCTTCGAGAAGAGCCAGGCCTACCTGCGCTGGCAGGACCGCGACGCGAACCAGCGGTTCTTCGCCGCTGAACACGCCGCGTTCAGCAAGGAGGCCGCCGAGCTGCTGCTGGCCGCCGGCATCATCCGGCAGATCCCCGATCTGACGAAGCTGGCCGACACCCGCTTCCTGAAGTAGTCGACCGGCATGCGGCCGCTGACACCGGTCGCGCCAGGCACGCGGGTCGTGCTCGGCGTGAGCTTCTTCGTGCTCTTCGTGGCACTGTGGTCGGCCGTCACCTTCGGCGGCCTGGTGCCGAAGATCTTTCTCGCCGACCCGCTGCAGATGCTGGGCTCGGGCTGGACGCTGCTGACCGAGATGGGCTTTGCCAAGGACATCGGCATGACGGTGTGGCGCGTCGTCGGCGGCTTCGTCATCGCCGCCGTGCTGGCGCTGCCGCTGGGCGTGCTGATGGGTGCCTACAAGCCCATCGAGGCCTTCTTCGAGCCCTTCGTCAGCTTCGCGCGCTACCTGCCGGCTTCGGCCTTCATCCCGCTGCTCATCCTGTGGGCCGGCATCGGCGAGGCGCAGAAGCTGTCGGTGATCTTCATCGGCAGCTTCTTCCAGCTCGTGTTGATGATCGCGGTGACGGTGGGCAACACACGCCGCGACCTCGTCGAGGCCGCCTATACGCTGGGCGTGAGCGACGGCAACCTGATCCGCCGCGTGCTGATCCCCGGCGCCGCGCCCGAGATCGCCGAGACGCTGCGCATGGTGCTGGGCTGGGCCTGGACCTACGTCATCGTGGCCGAGCTCATCGGTGCCTCCAGCGGCATCGGCCACATGATCACCGACAGCCAGGCGCTGCTGGCCACCGACCAGATCATCTTCGGCATCATCGTCATCGGCCTCATCGGGCTGGCCAGCGACCTGCTGTTCAAGGCCGTCAACCGCGGCCTGTTCCCGTGGGCGCAGCTGGGGCGATGAACGCGAACGTTCTCACCGTGCGCGGTGTCGAGCGCCGTTTCGCGTCGGCCACGGGATCGACGCTGGCGCTGCAGGCCACCGACCTGGACGTGGCCGAGAACGACTTCATCACCATCCTCGGCCCCAGCGGCTGTGGCAAGAGCACGCTGCTGCGCATCGTCGCCGGCCTGGACCGCCCGACCCGGGGCGAAGTGCAGCTGGACGGCCGGCGCATCGTCGGCCCCGGCGCCGACCGCGGCATGGTCTTCCAGAGCTACACGCTGTTTCCCTGGCTCAGCGTGCTCGACAACGTGTGCTTCGGCTTGCGCGAGCGCGGCCTGCCGCGCGCGCAGCAGCTCGACATCGCGCACGGCTTCCTGGGCAAGGTCGGCCTCAAGGGCTTCGACCGGCATTTTCCCAAGCAGCTGTCGGGCGGCATGCAACAGCGCACGGCGCTGGCGCGCGCGCTGGCCAACGACCCGCGCATGCTGCTGATGGACGAACCCTTCGGTGCGCTGGACCACCAGACACGCGAGCTGATGCAGGAGCTGCTGCTGGGCATCTGGGAAGAGCAGCGCAAGACCGTGCTCTTCGTCACCCACGATATCGACGAGGCCGTCTTCATGGGCAGCCGCGTCGTCGTCATGAGCGCACGCCCGGGGCGCATCAAGCTCGACCGCGTGGTGCCGCTGGCGCACCCGCGACACTATTCGGTGAAGACGACACCGGTCTTCACCGAACTCAAGGCCGAGCTGACCGAGGCCGTGCGTGCCGAGGTGCTGGCAGCGCAGGCCCAGAGCGCCTGACGACGCGACGGTGGCGGCGCCGCGGCGGCAGGCGGCCCGGCGCCGGGATCGTCAGCGATCGAGGTGCGGGTTGCCCATGCCCTCGGCCGGCGCGCCGGTGTCGGGGTCGATCCAGTCGGCGATGCCGAGTTCGGCCTCCGCCTCGCGCAGGCTCTCGCCGGGCTCGACGTCGTCGGGGTCGCCGCCGTGCATGTCGGCATAGGCGTCGCTGTAGGTCGCGAAGGGGCCGAACTGCCGCTTGCCGTCGGCAGCGCACCAGTAGTAGCCATCGGGGTGCAGCGTGATCGGCTCGGCCACGGCGGCCAGCACGGTGCCGATGTCGTCCACCGTCACCGGTTCATCGGCCAGAGGCGGCGGCTTCGTCGAACTTTTCATCTTCAGGCTCCGGGGCGGGATCACGGGCATCGACCTTTCTCGTGGGGGCCAGTCTGCACCCCGATGCTGGTGCAGACCCTGAGCTGCGTCAAGGTGCGTCGGGGCCGCCGTGCAGGCGCGCCGGTTGCCGCTGTCGCCGGCGCGGGCGGGACTGCAGAATGCGCGGCATGATCCGCCTGCTGCGCGCGCTTCTGGTCTCCTTGCCCTGCTTGCTGCCGGTGCCGCCGGCCGAAGCCGCCGCAACGGTGGTCGTGGGGTCCAAGCGCTTCACCGAAAGCTACATCCTCGGCGAGCTCGTGCGGCAGACGCTGGCGCAGGCCGGCGTGGCCGCCGAACACAAGCCGGGTCTGGGCAACACCGGCATCCTGGAGCAGGCGCTGGCCAGCGGCGCGGTCGATGTCTACCCCGAATACACCGGCACCATCGTGCGCGAACTGCTCAAGCGCGAAGTGGCCGCCGGCAGCCAGCCGACGCTGCAGGAGCTGAACGCCTGGCTCGCACCGCGCGGGCTCAAGGCCGCGGTGGCGCTGGGCTTCAACAACACCTACGCGCTGGCCATGCGCGAGAGCGACGCCGAGCGGCTGGGTCTGCGGCGCATCTCCGACCTGTCGCGCCTGCCGCCGGGCGCGCTCAGGCCTGGCCTGTCGCACGAATTCCAGGCCCGCGCCGACGGCTGGCCGGCACTGCAGCGCGCCTATGGCTTGCCCTTCGGCCCCGGCGCCGCGCTCGACCACGGCCTGGCCTACGACGCCATCGCCGCCGGGCAGGTGGATCTGATCGACATCTACTCGACCGATGCCAAGGTCGGCCGCCACCGGCTGCGTGTGCTGGACGACGACCGCCGCTTCTTCCCGCGTTACGACGCCGTGCTGCTGATGCGGTCCAGCCTGGACGAGCGGCCGCTGCAGCCGCTGGCCGGGCGCATCGACGAGGCCGCGATGATCGCGCTCAACGCGCAGGTCGAGCTCGACGGCGTGTCGTTCGCCGAGGCGGCGCGCCGCTTCCTGGCCGGCGCGGCGCCGGCGGCCGGCGCGCGGCAGGGTTTCGTCGACCGGCTGTTTGCCCCCGACCTGCCGCGGCTGACCGGGCAGCACCTGGCGCTGGTCTTCGCCTCGCTGCTGCTGGCGGTGGCGGTGGGGGTACCGCTGGGTGTGCTGGCCTGGCGGCGGCCGCGCTGGGCGGGCACGGTGCTGGGTGCGGTGGGCGTACTGCAGACGGTGCCGTCGCTGGCGCTGCTGGCCTTCCTGATCGTGCTGCTGGGCGCCATCGGCTTCGTGCCCGCACTGCTGGCGCTGTTCCTGTACGCGCTGCTGCCCATCGTGCGCAACACGCACGCCGGCCTGAACGGCGTGCCGCCGGGTCTGACGCAGGCCGCGCGCGCGCTCGGACTGACCGCGCCGCAAGCCTTGTGGACGGTGCAGCTGCCGCTGGCCATGCCCACGCTGTGGGCCGGCGTGAAGACGGCGGCGGTGATCAACGTCGGCACCGCCACGGTCGCCGCCTTCATCGGTGCCGGCGGCCTGGGCGAACGCATCGTCGCCGGTCTGGCCGTCAACGACGGCGCGGCCATGCTCGCCGGCGCGGTGCCTGCGGCCGTGCTGGCGCTGGCAGTGCAGTGGGCCTTCGACGGCGCCGAACGCTTGTGGGCCCATGGCGGCGCGCCGGCACGGCAGTCCGACTGACCGCTTCAACCTTGCGACAATCACGGGCTCACGAGCCCCTTGCCGAGTCCACCACCGTGACCCACATCCTGCAACACCTGCCCGCCGGCGAACGCGTCGGTATCGCCTTCAGCGGCGGCCTGGACACCAGCGCCGCGGTGCACTGGATGCGCGCCCGGGGCGCCATCCCCTGCGCCTACACGGCCAACCTGGGCCAGCCCGACGAGACCGACTACGACGAGATCCCGCGCAAGGCGCTGGCCTACGGCGCCGACATCGCGCGCCTGGTCGACTGCCGCACGCAGCTGGTGGCCGAAGGCATCGCCGCCATCCAGTGCGCCGCTTTCCACATCAGCACCGGCGGCGCCACCTACTTCAACACCACGCCGCTGGGCCGCGCCGTCACCGGCACCGCGCTGGTGGTGGCGATGCGCGAGGACGGCGTCAACATCTGGGGCGACGGCAGCACCTACAAGGGCAACGACATCGAGCGCTTCTACCGCTACGGCCTGCTCGCCAACCCGGCCTTGCGCATCTACAAGCCGTGGCTGGACCAGGCCTTCATCGACGAGCTCGGCGGCCGCAAGGAGATGAGCGAATACCTCGTCGCCAACGGCTTCGACTACAAGATGAGCACCGAGAAGGCCTACAGCACCGACAGCAACATGCTCGGCGCCACCCACGAGGCCAAGGACCTGGAGTTCCTGGACAAGGGCATGACGATCGTCAACCCGATCATGGGCGTGGCCTTCTGGCGCGACGACGTGCCCGTCAAACCCGAGACGGTGAGCGTGCGTTTCGACGAAGGCGTGCCGGTGGCGCTGAACGGCATGACCTTCCCCACCGCGGTGGCGCTGTTCGAGGAGGCCAACCGCATCGGCGGCCGCCACGGCCTGGGCATGTGCGACCAGATCGAAAACCGCATCATCGAGGCCAAGAGCCGCGGCATCTACGAAGCCCCGGGCATGGCGCTGCTGCACATCGCCTACGAGCGGCTGGTCACCGGCATCCACAACGAAGACACGATCGAGCAGTACCGCAACAACGGCCGGCGGCTGGGCCGGCTGCTCTACCAGGGGCGCTGGTTCGACCCGCAATGCCTGATGCTGCGCGAGACGGCGCAGCGCTGGGTGGCGCGCGCCATCAGCGGCACGGTGACGCTGGAGCTGCGCCGCGGCAACGACTGGTCGCTGCTCGACACCACGAGCCCGAACCTCACCTATCACCCCGAGCGGCTGACGATGGAAAAGGGCGCGGGTGCCTTCACGCCCGCCGACCGCATCGGCCAGCTCACGATGCGCAACCTGGACATCGAGGACACGCGCGGCAAGCTCGGCATCTACAGCCGGACCGGCTTGCTGGGCAGCGACGGCGCGATGCCGCTGCTGGGTGGGCCCGACGGGGCCTGAGGACCCGCCCGCAGTCGCGCCGCATCAGCCCGGCGCCGCTGCCGGAGGCTCGGCCAGCCGCGAGCAGTTGCGCCCGGCGGCCTTGGCAGCGTACAGCGCGCCGTCGGCGGCATGCAGCAGGGCGTCCAGCGACTCCAGGCCCGGGCCGGCAGCGGCCACGCCGGCCGAGAAAGTGACGCCCTGGCCGTCCAGGCCCAGGTCGGCCGCGGCCAGGCGCTGGCGCAGCGTCTCGACGCGGCGCAGGGCGTTGTCGGCGTCGGCATGCGGCATCAGCAGCGCGAATTCCTCGCCACCGGTGCGGTAGACGGTGTCGCTGGCGCGCAGCGCGTTGCGCATCTCGCGCGCCAGTCCGCACAGCACGCGGTCGCCGGCGGCATGGCCGAAGGCGTCGTTGATGCGCTTGAAGTGGTCGATGTCGATCACCACCAGCGCCAGCGGCTGCCCGGTGGCGCGCCGGTGGGCCTGCTCCTCGGCGTAACGCTCGGCCAGGGCGCGGCGGTTGTACAGGCCCGTCAGCGGGTCGCGCAGCGCCTGCTCGCGCAGTTCCTGCTGCAGCGACGCGACTTGGCTGAGCTGCGCGTTGCGTTCGGCCAGCGTCTGCACGATGCGCGCCTGCGCCTGCTGCTGTTCGGTCACGTCGCGCAGCTGCACGAGCTGGCCGATCTGGCGCGGCGCGGCGCCGATGGCACGCACGCGCATCTCGTAGATGGCCGTCGGTGCGTGCAGCGTCACCAGCTCGACACCGCGGCCGCTGGCCAGCTGCGCCGCCACCGCGGCGCCGAAGCGCGGCCACTGCGCCAGCGGCGTGGCGCGGGCCGGCGCCGCTCGCGCCAGGGCCAGCGCCGCGGCGTTGGCTTCCATCACGCGGCCGGCGGCGTCGAGGATCAGCACCGGGTCGGGCAGTTCGGTGAACAGCAGCCGCCGCGCCAGCGGCACCACCTGGAACAGCGCGTTGTGGCCGATCAGCCAGGCCATGCCGGCCACGGCGGCGGCCAGGCTCAGCGGCGTGGCGTCGGTGCCGAACAGCCGCAGGTCGAAACCCAGGTAGGCCACACTGGTCACCCAGGGTACCAGCGTCATGGCCAGGAAGCCCTGCCACTGGCGCCGGTCGGGGCCCTCGGCACGGCGCAGCGCGCGCAGCACGAGTACGGCGCAGTAGAGCAACAGCCCGTAGCTCCACGCCGCCTGCAGCCAGAACAGCAGGCCGCGGTCGTAGTGCATGCGCACGGCGCCGTGGACCGGCGCGCCGGCATGCGTGGCGGGGCCGAACAGCAGGCCGTGCATGCCGTTGCTGAGCGAGGCGAGGCCGAACACCAGCACCGGCGCGGCCAGCGCCAGCAGCCGCGACGCCGGCATGGGCCGGTGGTCGCTGCGCGCGTACTGGTACAGGAACAGCGCCCACAGCAGGGGAATGAGCACGATGTCTGGCCAGGCCAGGATGGCCAGCGTGGCCTTGCACGCCGGCTCGCCCGCGGCGCGCTCGGCCATCGTCAGCAGCAGCCACAGGACCATCGCCGCGTGCAGCCCGACGAAACTGCGTTGGCCGGGAAAGAAACGTTGTGCGCCGACCCAGCCCGCCACCAGCAGCAGCCCGGCCACCACCACGGCACGCAGCCAGAGGTCGGGGGTGAGGTGCCAGCTGGACGCCAGGCAGGCCTGCAGGTCCAGCGCCGGGGTCAGGGCGACGGTGGTGCTCCTACGCGCAGCAGGTCGGCGGCGCACAGCCGCCCGACCTCGATGCCGTTCCAGTTGCCGAGCTTGACATCGCTGAACGCGCGCACGAAGGCCCGGTCGGCGTCGGCCAGCGGCAGCAGCCGCTCGACCAGCGCGGCCAGCACGACCTCGCTGGCGCGCGCGTTGTTGCCGTCGTCGATCTTGATCGCCAGGCCCAGGCCGAGTTCGGGCAGCGCGGCGCAGTAGACGCCCTCGGCGCCGACCTTGCAGAACAGCCGCTCGCCCAGGCGTTCCGTCAGCCGCGTGTCCAGGCGGCCGCTGCCGGCGACCATGAACGGTGCCTTCGCCACCGCCGTGCGCAGGCGCCTGGCGGCGCGCGCGTGGTCGGCGCTCAGCCCGCTGCCGGTGGCCACCTTGGCGAAGGCGTGCGCCAGGTGGCGCAGCGGGATGGCGTAGGTGGGGATCGAGCAGCCGTCGGTCCCCACCGCGGTGCGCGCCAGGTCGTAGCCGGTGGTGGCCTGAAGCGCGGCGGTCACCTCGCGCATCACCGGGTGTCCGGGCGCGACGTAGCCGCGCACGAAGTCGCGCCGGTCACGCCCCGCGGCCTCGGCCATAACGCAGCCCAGGCAGACGAAACCGGCGTGTTTGCCCGAGCAGTTGTTGTGCAAGGCGCACGGCGCCTGGCCGCTCGCGGCCAGGGCCCTGATGGCGTCGTCGTTGTAGGGCCAGTGGGTGCCGCATTCCAGCGCGTCCACGTCGACACCGGCCTTGGCCAGCATGGCGGCGGCGGTGCGGGCGTGCACCGGCTCGCCGCGGTGCGAGGCACAGGCCAGCGCCAGTTCCTCGTCGCTGAGTTGCCAGTGGTCGGCGGCGCCGCTGGCCACCAGCGGCAGCGCCTGCAGCACCTTCACCGCCGAACGCGGGAAGATCGGCCGCTCGATGTCGCCGATGGCGGTGTGCACGCTGCCGTCGGCGTCGACCACGGCCAGCGCACCGCGGTGGAACGACTCGACGATGCCGCCGCGCCAGGCCGCGGCGAGCGTGGGGTTGGGATCCATCCCGGCGACTTTAGCGCGCCGCGACAATGCGCCGATGTCCACCCCGCTCATCGGCGTCGATTTCTCCTCGGCCCCCACGATCCGCAAGCCCATCGTCGTGGCACGCGGCGCGCTCAGCGGCGCCACGCTGCGGCTGCAGCGCCTGCAGGCGCTGCCCAGCCTGCCGGAATTCGAGGCGCTGCTGGCCGAGCCCGGGCCCTGGCTGGGGGCCTTCGACTTTCCTTTCGGCCTGCCGCGCGAGTTCGTCGGCGCCCAGCAACTGGGGCTCACGGCCGCCGCAGTGAGCGCCGAGCTGCACCGCCGCTGTGCCACGCGGCTGGCCTTTCGCGCCCTCGTCGACGCCTGGGGCCAGGGCCGTCCCGCGGGCCAGCGCCTGGTGCACCGTGCCACCGACACCGCGATGGCCGGTGTGCGCTCGACGAGTCCTCTGCAGACACGCTACGTGCCGGTGGGTTTCATGTACTTCGAGGGCTTCTCGCGCCTGTTGGCCGCCGGTGTGCACCTGCCGGCACTGCACGAAGGCGACCGGCAACGCACCGCGCTGGAAGCCTACCCGGGACTGCTGGCGCACGAGCTGATCGGCCAGCGTTCGTACAAGAACAGCGCCGCCGCCGACCGCCTGATCGCCCGCAAGGACCTCGTCGACGCGCTCGAGCAGGGCCGCTGGCGCGGCCTGCGGCTCAAGCTCACGCACGCGCAGCACGCCGCGCTGGTGGACGACGCCGGCGGCGACCGGCTCGATGCCGCGCTGTGCCTGCTGCAGGCCGGCTGGGCGGCCGGCCAACCGGGATACGGGCTGGCGAAGGGGGTCGACCCGGTCGAAGGCTGGATCACCGCGGCCTGAGACGGGGACCCACGCGCGGCCATGGAACTCCTCAACCTCGCGATGCTCGCCGCCGGCACGCTGGTCTTCGCCAGCGTCGTGGCCGGCTTGTTCTCGGCGCGCGCGGGCCTGTCCTTCCTGCTTGTCTTCCTCATCGTCGGCATGCTCGCCGGTGAAGACGGCCCGGGAGGATTCGTCTTCGACAACGTCCAGCTGTCGCTGTGGATCGGCAGCGCGGCGCTGGGCGTGATCCTGCTCGACGGCGGTCTGCGCACACGGCTGAGCACGTTCCGCACGGGGCTGCGGCCGGCGTCCTGGCTGGCGACCCTGGGGGTCGTCGTCACTGCGGCCATCACCGGGGCGGCGGCCAGCCTGCTGCTGGACCTGCCGCTGGCCGCCGGCCTGCTGGTCGGGTCCATCGTCGGCTCGACCGACGCCGCGGCCGTGTTCGCGCTGCTCAAGTCGTCGGGGCTGCGGGTCAGCGAGCGGCTGTCGTCGACGTTGGAGATCGAGTCCGGACTCAACGACCCGATGGCGGTCTTCCTGGTGTTGACGCTGTGTGCCGCGCTGACGCAGCCTGCAGGGCTGGGCGGCGCCGAAGTGGCGCGCATGTTCGTGCAGCAGGCGCTGCTCGGCGCCATCGGGGGTGTGGCGGGCGGCGTGGCCATCGGCACGCTGCTGCATCGTCTGCCCCTGGGCGGCGCCGCCGACGGCTTGACCGGGCTGCTGCTGCTGAGCTCGGGCATCGCGGTCTTCGGCGGCGCCGGTTGGCTGGGCGGCTCGGGCTTTCTGGCGGTCTACCTGTTCGGCCTCATCGTTGCCAACCGCGCGCCCGAGGCCGTCGGGCGTGCGCTCGCCGCCATGGACGGCTACGCCTGGCTGGCCCAGGCGCTGCTGTTCCTGCTGCTGGGTCTGCTGGTGACGCCGCGCCTGCTGCTCGACAGCCTGCTGCCGGCGCTGGGTGTGTCGGTGGTGCTGATGCTGGTGGCGCGCCCCGTGGCGGTGGCGATGGTCCTGGTGCCGATGCGTTTCACGCGCGGCGAGATCGCCTTCGTCTCCTGGGTCGGTCTGCGCGGTGCCGTGCCGGTGGTGCTGGCGCTGTTCCCGCTGCTGGCCGGCGTGCCCAACGCGCGCGAGCTGTTCGAGGTCGCGTTCGTCGTCGTGCTGGCGTCCCTGATGCTGCAGGGTGCGACGCTGGTCGGCGCGGCGCACCTGTTCGGCGTCAACCTGCCCGACGCCGCCGACGAGCCGGCGGCGCGGCGCATCTTCGGCGACTTCGTGCTCGACGGCAGCGCGCCGGTGCGCGAGCTGTGCGCGTTCTACGGCCTGGCGCTGCCCGACCACGATGGCACGCTGGCGCAGTGGCTCGAGTCGCGGCTGCAGCGTCCGCCGGTCGTCGGCGACGGCGTGGACTGGAGTGGTGCGCGCTTCTCGGTGCGCCAGATGGACGGTCGGCGCCTGCTGCGTGTCGGGCTGTCGTTGGGTGTATCGGGCTGAGGCCCAGGGCTGCGCCATGACCCGCCGCGCCCAAAGTGCCTGTGTCGCCGTCCTCGTGGCTGGTTTGTGGCTGGGTTGCGCCGCCGCCGCACCCCCCGCAGCGGGCACCGTGCACGGCGCCGTCAGCCGGGTCACCGACGGCGACAGCCTGTGGCTGGCGCCGCCCGGGCAGCGCGAAGTGGAAGTCCGGCTGCGTGACATCGACGCCCCCGAGATCTGCCAGGTGTGGGGCGCCGAAGCCCGGCTCGCGCTCGAGCAGCGCGTGCTGGGCAGGACCGTGGTGCTGCGCATCAGCGGGCGCGACGCGCACGGCCGCACGCTGGGCGACGTGCTGGTCGACGGCGTCAGCGTCGGCCCGGCGCTGGTCGAGCAAGGCCATGCCTGGAGCCTGCGCACGCGCTGGGACCGCGGGCCGCTGGTCGCACAGGAGCGGTTGGCCAGGGCGCTGCGTCGCGGCCTGCACGGCCTGCCCGGGGCGGTGATGCCGCGCGACTTTCGCCAGGCCCACGGGCCCTGCGGGGCCGCGCCGGCCGCCGCGCCGGTGGCTCCGGCGGCCCGGCCGCCACGCACCGAGCGCCCGCCGGCGCCGGCAGCACCGCCGCGCTGCGACGGCCGCACTCGCTGCTCGCAGATGCGCTCGTGCGACGAGGCGCGCTACTTCCTGCAGCACTGCCCGGGCGTGCAGATGGACGGCGACGGCGACGGCGTGCCCTGCGAGTCGCAGTGGTGCCGTTGACCGCGGCGCCGCGGCGCTACTTCACCCGCACCCAGCGCAGCTCGATGGTGTCGTTGGGCCACTGCACGGTGCTGAACTTCTTCGCCATCGCCCAGGTCAGCGTGCGCCGGTACAGCGGGATGTAGGGCAGGTCTTCAGCCACCAGGCGCAGCACCGTGGTCACCATGGCGCGGCGGCGTGTCGCGTCGGGCTCGGTGCGTATGGCGTCGATCAGGCTGTCGAGCCGGGGGTTGCTGTAGCGGCCGGCGTTGAAGGTGCCCAGCCCCGAACGGTCGAAGGTGCGGAACAGCCCGTTGAGCGAGTTCCAGGCGTCGGGGCTCGCCGTCCAGCCGTATTCGATGAAGCTGGCCGTGCCCTGGCTGAGCTTGGGAAAGAACTGGCTGGTGGCGCTGGAGCGCAGGGTGGTGCGGATGCCCACCTGCGTGAGCATCGCGCTCACGGCCTGGCAGACGTTCTCGCGCCAGGCCACGTTGACGCAGTCGAGCGTGACCGAGAAGCCGTTGGGGTAGCCGGCCTCGCCGAGCAGCAGGCGCGAACGCGCCGGGTCGTAGGGCAGGCGCTGGTCGAGTTCGGCCGGCGAGCCGTCGACCAGCGGGCTCAGGAAGGCCCCGGTGGGCACGGCCTGGCCGCGCAGCACCTTGTCGATGATCAGCGGCACGTTGACGGCGTGGTAGACGGCCTTGCGCACGCGCAGGTCCTTGAAGGGGTTGCGGCCCTTCACGTCGCTGTACTGCAGTTCGTCGCGGGACTGGTCGAAGGTCAGGTACTGCTGGCCGATGTCGGCGGTCTGCAGCAGCGAGATGCGCGGGTCGACCTTCAGCCGTTCGATGTCCTGGTAGGGCGGGTCCAGCACCATGTCCACTTCACCCGAGGCCAGCGCGGCCAGCCGCGTGGCGTCGGACTTGATGGTGACCAGCGTCGCCTGCTGCAGGTTGCCGTGGCGCTTGTCGGCCCAGCCCCACCAAGCGACATGGCGGCGCAGCAGCGTGCGCACGTCGGGCTCGTAGCGCTCCAGGCGCATCGGACCGGTGCCGTTGGCGTTGCGGATGGCGTGCGTCTCCTGCTTGGCGTTGAAGTCCTGCGCCTTGGCCACGCCGTGCTTCAGGCTCCACGCCTTGCTCATGATGGCGATGTACTGCAGCTTTTCGGGCAGCACGGCGTCGGGGGCCTCGAGCTGGACCTCCACCGTCAGCGGGTCGAGCTTGCGGATCGCACGCACGCCCTTGAGCTGGAAGGCGCGCTGCGACGGCGGCGTCATGGCGCGCTCGAGCGAGAACACCGCGTCGTCGGCGCTGAACGGCGAGCCGTCGTGGAAATACACGCCCGGGCGCAGCCGCAGGCGCCAGCTGGTGGGTGAGGTCATCTGCCACGACAGTGCCAGCGCCGGCTCGAGCTTGAACTGCTCGTCGCGGCCGACCAGCGATTCGTAGACCTGGAACGCCACCCGCGAGTGGTACAGCAGCGCCAGGGCGTGCGGGTCCATGGTCTGCGGGTCGAAGGCGCTGGCGATGCGCAGGCTGGTGGCGTGTGCGGCGGCACTGGAAAGGAGGCACAGCAGCAGGACCAGGCGGAGCGAAGAACGGGCAAGGGACAACATGTGTGGGGTCGGAGAAAAGAGTCAGCGGCGCGCCTGGCGGGCGGCAGCAAGAAAGTCGAGCAGGATGGGCGTGTCGTCCAGGGTGACGGGGTCCAGCGGATCGTGGAACTCGGGGTGCCACTGCACGCCGGCGACGAAACCCGGGCCGCGGCGGCGCACGGCCTCGATCATGCCGTCTTCCGGGCAACGCGCTTCGACCACGAAATCGGGCGCCAGGTCCTTGATGCCCTGGTGGTGGATGCTGTTGGTGGTGGCGTGCGTGACGCCGGGAAACAGCGACGCCAGATGCGTGCCAGGCACGAACTCGACGCCGTGGTGGTGGTGTTCGTACTTGCCGGCGACGCGGTGGTGCAGCGCCTGCGGGCGCTGCGTGGCGATGTCCTGCAGCAAGGTGCCGCCGTAGGTGACGTTGAGCAGCTGCAGCCCGCGGCAGATCCCGAACACCGGCTTGCCGGCGGCCACGAAGGCGCGGATGAGCTCCATCTCGTAGCGGTCGCGCACGCGGTCGCCATGCCAGTCGTCGTGCAGCGGCGTTTCGCCGTAGCTCTCGGGGGCGACGTCGTTGCCGCCCTGCAGCACCAGGCCGTCGAGCGCGGCGGCGTAGTCGTGCAGGTCGAGGTCGCTGCGCTTGACGATGCTGTCGGCGTCCACCGCCGGCACCATCACCGCCATCGCACCCCCCGACAGCACCCAATGCGCCACCGACTGTTCCAGGTAGTGCAGCGTCTTGGTCCAGACCCCGCCCAGCGGCATGCCGGCCGAGCCTGGGTAGTAGATGCGCGCCGAAACGCCGATGAGCATACGCGAGGGCATGGCAGCACATGATGGCGTGCCGCGCGAGGCACGGCAATGCGGCGAAGCCCGTCCCGGGGCTAACCCCGTAGCGGCCGTCAATCCTCCGCCGAGGCGCCTTCTTCGTCTTCTTCTGCCCGTGCCTTCTGCACGCGCCGGGCCAGCGGTTCGACCAGCGCCGACATTTCGTCCACCAGCACCGCCGGCGCCACGCTGCCGGCCAGCCGTGTTGCCGGCAGCGGCAGTGTGCTCATGTACGGCGCGCGGCTGTAGCTGTCGGTGCCGCGCTGGATGACGGTGAGCGAAATCGCGCTGCCGGCCAGCGTGGCCACGGCCACCGCGGCGCCGACGGCGCGGCGATGCAGCGGCAGCACGTGCACCAGGTGCGCGCGCAGCCACAGCGCGCCCAGCACCACCTGCGCGGGAACGGCCAGGTGCCACAACGCGGGCCAGGCCAGCGACGCGGCGATTTGCGGCAGCAGCACGCCGACGAGCTCGATCGCCAGCAGCCAGGGCAACGCGATGCGCAGGTGGCCGCCGAAGTCGAAGCGGTGCTGGAAGACCTTGGACAACAGCGCCCACAGGCCGCACCAGCCGGCCACGGCCACCGGCAGGCCCGCCAGCACCGGCAGCCAGGCCGTGCTGTCGGCGCCGGGATCCAGCCGCAGTGCATGCTCGGCCGCGGCGAGTGCAAACAGGGGCAGCGCGACCAGCCAGGGCGATGCGCTGGCCGGCGGCAGCGGCTTTTCGGCCGCCAGCACCTCGCCGCGCAGCCGCAGCCGCAGCCGCAGCTTGGTCTGCCCCAGCTGCAGCAGCGCACCGGCCTCGGGCAGCTGACACTGCGCATGGGCGGCGAGCCGGCGGCCGTCGACGGACACGCCGTTGGCGGTGTCCAGCACCGTCAGCACCAGGCGGCCCTGGGCGTCGGGTTCGATGCGGGCGTGCTCGGCCGCCACGTGGGCGTCGTCCAGCACGACGTGGTTGGACAGGCTGCGCCCCAGCGTCAGCGGCCAGGCGTGCACGTCGACCACGCGGCCGGGGCGGCCGTCGCGTTCGAAGCATTCGATCAGCGCGAGGCGTTCGGCGGCGCGATCCATGCAAATCCGTCGAGGTAATGGGCGGCCAGGCGTTGCGCGCTGGCGAAGCTCACGCCGCGGGCGTCGAAGCGGCCCTGCACGCCGGACTGCGTGCCGTCGAGCGTGGCCACCAGCACGCTGAGGTCGTGCAGCCCCTCGAGCTTCTTGTAGGCGC
>CAYJOA010000046.1:4835-28341 GCA_964371495.1 uncultured Rubrivivax sp. | reverse complement strand
CGGGGATGCCGTACTTGAGCACGCCGCCGGGCTGGTGGAAGGCCTCGTAGACCACCACCTCGCAGCCGGCCTTGGCCATGTCGGCGGCGCAGGCCATGCCGGCCGGTCCGGCGCCGACGATGCCCACGCGCAGGCCGTTGGGTTCGATGTAGGGCACGTTGGCCCAGCCTTCGCGGATCGCGGTGTCGCCGATGAAGCGTTCGAGGCGACCGATGGCCACCGGCTCCAGCGTCTCGCCCACCGTGCACACGCCTTCGCACTGGTTTTCCTGCGGACAGACGCGGCCGCACACCGAGGCCAGCAGGTTGGTGTCGGTGATGATGTCGTAGGCGCCGTGGTAGTGCTTCTCGCTGATCTTCTTGATGAAGCCCGGGATGTCGATGCCGACCGGGCAGCCGCGCACGCAGGGTTCGTCGGCGCATTGCAGGCAGCGCTCGGCTTCGACGAGTGCTTCTTCCAGCCGGTAGCCCAGCGAGACCTCGTCGAAGTTGCGCGCCCGCAGCTGCGGGTCCTGCTCCGGCATGGGCGTGCGCTCCTGCGGGATGCTGCGGATGGTCTTCTTCTTGGGTTTGGTGGCCATCGTCCGTCTCCTAGAGGTCGGCTGCCGGGCGGTCTTCCACCACGGGTGGCGGAACGGCCGAGGCCTCGGCGGCGCTGCGGATGCGGCAGCTCTCCTGCCAGCCCTGCAGGGCCTCGTTCTCGGCGCGCTTGTAGCGCACCAGGCGCGCGCTGAGGTCTTCGAAGTCGACCAGGTGGCCGTCGAAGTCGGGCCCGTCGACGCAGGCGAACTTGACCTGCTCGCCGATCTTGACGCGGCAGCCACCGCACATGCCGGTGCCGTCGACCATCACCGGGTTCAGGCTCACCACGGTGCGGATGCCGTGCGGTCGCGTCACGTCGGCGCAGCCTTTCATCATCACCGGCGGTCCGATGGCCACCACCTCCCCGATGTCCGGGTGCTTGGCGATGGCTTGCTCGAGCCCGGCGGTGACGCGCCCTTGCAGGCCCGCCGAGCCGTCGTCGGTGCAGACGATCAGCTCGTCGCAGACGGCGGCGAACTTGTCGTGCCAGAACATCAGATCCTTGTTGCGGAAGCCGATGACTCCGACGACATAGGCGCCGCTGTCCTTCCAGGCCCGCGCCTGCGGGAACACCGGCGCCACGCCCAGGCCGCCGCCGACGCAGACGACCTTGCGCGCCTTGCCGATGTGGCTGGGCACGCCCATCGGGCCGACCAGCGCGTACAGCGTGCTGCCGACCTGGCAGTCGCGCTGCATCTCCAGCGTCGTCTTGCCGACGGCCTGGATCACGAGGGTGACGGTGCCCTTGGCGGCGTCGAAGTCGGCCAGGGTGAGCGGGATGCGCTCGCCGTGCTCGTGCGACATCACGATGACGAACTGCCCCGGCCGCGCGGCCTTGGCCATCAGCGGATGCTCGATCTCGAGCAGGAAGGTGACGTCAGAAAAATCCTGCCGCGCGACGATGGCGTGGCTGCCGCTTGGAATTCCGGTATTCATGGTCCCCCGCATACCTGTTGGCCTATGCGGAGCGCATGCTGCGCCGATGGCGGTGCGGGGGCTTGACCTGTCTCAAGGAGCCTGCAGGCGCGACCTTCTCGGCACCCGCCGCAGCCCTGCGGCGGCGCCGCAGTGGGGGGGCTCGACCTGCGCTGTTTTCCAACACCGCTCCCCCAGGCAAGGCCCCGATGTTCGAGCAGGTTTGATTTGGCTCAAGTCACGACGAAATTCGACCCCGTCGGCCTTGCGTTCTACCGGCGCTAGCGACAGCATCGGCCAGAGAAGGACAGGATCGGCCAGAAAAGGTTCCGTGAATTCGCGGGCGGTTTGATCTGGTGCAGGTCGGTCCCTCTTGGGCGGCTCTCGAAACGATTGAAGGGGTGAAAATGGCGACAAAGTACCTGCGCTCGCGGCACGGCCTGGCAGGCCTGTGCCTATCCGTGCTGCTGGCCTTATCGGGCTGCGGTGGTAGTGACGGCGACGCCGGTCCCGCGGGCCCAGCGGGTCCCGCAGGCCCTGCCGGCCCTGCAGGTCCCACCGGGCCTTCGGGCCCACCCGGATCAGCCGGTGGCGGTTCGCTGGCCGTCGGCAGCAACGCGCTGACGAGCGAGACGGCCATTGCGGCCAACGCCGAGCAATGGAGCAAACTCGAAGCCGAGATCACCGTCACGGGCGTCACCATCGCCAGTGCGCCGGTCGTCAATTTCACCGTGAAGGACGGTTACGGGCGTCCGGTCGTCGGCCTGGGCAACACGTCCAAGAGCGCCACGGCCACGGTGGCTCAGTATCCCAACCTGTCCTTCGCGTTGGCCAAGCTGGTTCCAGGCGCCGCGGGCAGCCCGAGCAAGTGGGTCAGCTACATCGTCACCACGGTCCCGACGACCACCACGCCGGCGGCTGCCGCCACCCGCCCGAGCACCGACAACACCGGCACGCTGGTGGACAACGGCGACGGCAGCTACAAGTACACCTTCTACCGCGACATCACCAAGGTCAAGGACCAGGTCGCTGCCATGACGTTCACCGGCAACAACCGGTTGGCCGACCTGGGCGACCTGAGCTACGCACCCACGCTGCCGCACCGCTTGACGATCCAGCTCAGTGGCCCGGCACCCGGCACGGGCAGCAATACGCCCAACGGCGCGACGCTGAGGACCGGCGTGAACCTGGACCATGTGGTCAATGCCATCTACGACTTCACGCCAGCCACCGGGCAAGCCATTCCGGCGGCCAGCCTGACTCGTGAGCTGGTCAACATCGACAGCTGCAACGCTTGCCACGACAAGCTCGCCTTCCACGGCGCCGGCGGCCGGATCGACACGCGCTACTGCGTGGCCTGCCATACCGAGCAGCGCGCTTACGGCCGCGCCACCGCCACGTCCGTTGCCGGCAAGTTCCCGGCGCTCACCGAACGTGCCACGGTCAACGCGACGACCGGTATCACGAGCTATGCCTATTCGCCCGACACGTATGTGGCCGACGGCGAGGTCGCGGGTGACTTCACGACCATGATTCACAAGATCCACCAGGGCCACAGCCTGGTCAAGGAGAACTACCACTACGCGGGCATCGCCTTCAACAACAAGGGCTTCTCGATGCTCGACAACGGGCAGCGCATGTGCACGGTCTGCCACGACAGCGGCAAGGCCGTCAACGCCAGCAAGGCGTACGAGAACCCGAGCCGCAAGGCCTGCGGTGCCTGCCACGACGGCATCAACTGGGAAACCGGTGGTGGCTCGACGCTGGCCGACAAGGCAGCGGCGTCCGCAGTCGGTTCCGTGATGGCGACCTCGGGCCACCTGGGCCGGGCGCAAGACGACGATTCACGTTGCGTTCTGTGCCACTACACGGAAATCAACAAGATCGACCACCGCACGGTGAACCTGACCAAGCACAACACGGCCATCGCCGACGGCCTGGCTTCGTTCACGTATGACGTCAAGTCGGCAACGGTGAACGCTGCCAACGACCTGATCATCGAGTTCGGCATCAAGCAGCGCATTGCGCCGTCGACCACCGACACGCTCGTGACCTTGGCAACGCCTGCAGCCACCGTGCCGGCAGCCCTGCCCGGATTCACCGGCGCGCCGAGCTTCCTGCTGGCCTTTGCCATGCCGCAAGACGGCATCGCCGCCCCGGCCGACTACAACAACCTGGGCAACGGGGTAGGCAACGCGCAACCGAGAAGCGTCTCGATCGCTGCATTGCTGGATACCGACAACGCCGCCAATGGCGACCTGGTTCCGTCCACGGCCAACCCGGGCTACTACACCGCCACCATCAAGGGTGCGGGTGCCTGGGCCTTCCCGGTGGGTGCGAAGATGCGTGCAGTCGCGCTGCAGGGCTACTTCACCCAGGTGTCGCCGGCCTCCGCGCGGCATGCGATCTCGGTCGTCAAGGCCGTCACCGGCGACGCGGTGCGCCGCACGGTCGTGGATTCCGCCAAGTGCTCCAACTGCCACGAGTGGTTCGAAGGCCACGGCGGCAACCGCGTGTACGAGGCGCAGGTCTGCGTGACGTGCCACGTCCCGGCCATCGTGACCAGCGGTCGCGGCATCGCCGATGCAATGCTGCAGTCCTATGCCTTCACCAAGTCGGAAGAGAAGATCCTTGCCGACTGGGCGTTCGACCGCACGCTGCCCAACGCCGCGCTGAACTTCCCGGTCGTGTCGAACAACTTCAAGGACATGATCCACGGCATCCACGCCGGCCGGAACCGGGTGACCCCGTTCGCCGACATGCGTGACCGCGGCTCGGTGCTGGTGCCGCTGGACTTCCGTCGCTTGGACTTCCCCGGCATCCTGAACAACTGCGAAACCTGCCACGTGACGGCCAATTCGGCGACCACCACCTACAACACGGTGCCGATGAACTCGCTGGCCTCGAGGCACGAAGCCATCAATGCCGACTATGCCGCCGGCATCGCCGGCGGGACGGCAACGACGGCGCAGGCCAAGGCGTCGCTGGCAACGGCCAATGCCACGGATGCGGTGATCACGCCGTTCACGGCGGCTTGCATCAGCTGCCACGACAGCGCCATCACCAAGGCCCACGTGACCTTGAACGGCGGATTGATCAACGTCGCACGCAGTGCGGCCGTGGGCAACGTGGAAGCCTGCGCGACCTGCCATGCACCTGGCGACGTGGTCGACCCGGTCGCGGTTCACAAGTAAGACCGTGAACCAGGGGGAAGGAGAGTCGATCTCTTTCCCCCACCCTCAGACAACCCGGATCGGCAACGTTTCCGGGTTTTTTCAGTCTTAGACTCCCATTCCATGCCCCCTCGACACCAGGCCCCCGTGACCCCCGTTCTGGCCCTCGCCCTTGCCGCGGTGCTGCTCGTCAACAGCGGTCCATCACTCGCAGCAGACAAGGCCAAGCTTGCCGCCCCGCAGTCCGCGGGGAGCCAGGCCCAGGCGCGTGCGCAGCCGCCGCGCCCCAAGCTCGTCGACATCAACAGTGCGAGCCGCGCAGAGCTGAAGACGCTGCCCAACATCGGCGATGCCGAGGCGGACCGGATCATTGCCAATCGCCCGTACCTGACGAAGGCGCATCTGGTTGCGAAGAAGGTGCTCGACCTCGCCGCTTATGATGCCCTGCGAGGCCGGATCATGGCGGTGCAGAAGCCGCTGCCGAAAGCCAAGCGCTGAGCCCGATCACGCGTCGTCGGCACACGCGGCCGGCATCCTGCAGAGTGACTCCATACGCCCCATCAACAGGCAGACTCCGATGAACATCCACAGACCCCTGCTCTGCATGCTCGTGCTACTGGCCGGGTTGACATGGCTGCCCATGGCGGCGGCCCAGACCGACGTGTACACGAAGGAGGGCGCCGACACCTGCCTGGGCTGTCACGACGACGAATCGGACACCTACTCGGCGTCGGCCATCTTCAAGACCAAACACGCCCACCGAGCCGACAAGCGTGCGCCCTTCGGGCCCGGCGGCCTGCAATGCGAAGCCTGTCACGGCCCGGGCGGCAAACACGCCGCCAAGGGCAGCAAGAAGGCACGCACCATCAACAGCTTCAAGGCCGACTCGTTCCTGCCGGTGGCGACGCGCAACCAGGCCTGCCTGGGGTGCCACGAAGGCCAGTCGCGAACCGCCTGGCATGGCGGCGCGCACGACATGGGCAAGGTCGCCTGCACCGATTGCCACAAGATCCACCGCGAACAAGATGCGGTTCTCGTGAAGGCCAGCCAGCCGCAGGTCTGCATGAGCTGCCACACGAAGCAGCGCGCAGATTTCCAGAAGACCTCGTCGCACCCCGTGCGCCAGGGCAAGATGGCCTGCAGCGACTGCCACAGCCCGCATGGCTCGGCCAGCGCCGCGATGCTGGTCAAGCCGACGCTGAACCAGACCTGCTTCAGCTGCCACGCCGACAAACGCGGGCCCGTGCTCTGGGAGCATGCCCCGGTGGCCGAAGACTGTTCGCTGTGCCACGACGCGCATGGCTCGGTGCGCCAGGCCCTGCTGGTCAAGAACCCGCCGCAGCTGTGCCAGCAGTGCCACAGCGCGGCCGGCCACCCATCGCTGCCACGCACCGGTGCCTCGCTGCCCGGGGCGGGTGGCGGCGGCGCGGCTTTCCTCGTCGGCAGCGGCTGCGCGAACTGCCACACGCAGGTGCATGGCTCCAACCATCCCTCTGGGGCGAAGCTGTTGCGCTGAACGGCCGCGCACCTGGGCCCGACATCCCGTCCGGCCCGCCCGGCCCCACTCACCGAATACGGATGCGAACATGACAACCCACAGCCCCCTGTACCTGCTTGCCGCCCTTGGCGTCTTGACCACTTCGAGCCCGGCCCTGGCCGCGGTGGACACTTCGCAATGGAAGTGCGAGTCCTGCCCCTACCCCAAGGGGGTCACCGGAAGCGTCGAAGCCGGGGTCGGCGTGGTCTCCGAAGACTCAGCCAGGTACGGTGACTACACCGGTCTGCAAGACAAGGGCGGCCACGCCGTGCTCGGTGGCACGCTGCGCTACCGCGGCGAAACCGGCTACTACGCCGACCTCAGCGCCGCCGACCTGGGTCTGAGCAGCCGCAGCCTGGCGGCGCAGAGCGGCCACGAGGGCCGGTATTCGCTGCGCATCGGCTACGCCGAAGTGCCGCGCCACTTTGGCGACGGTGCCATGACCGCGTTCACCGGCAGTGGTGGCAGCGTGCTCACGCTGCCCGCAGGGTTCCCGGCCGACTTCACGAGCGGCATGCCGCTGGCGGGCACGCTGCAGCCGGTCGAGACCGGGTTCAAGAAGAAGCGCCTGGATCTGGCGGGTACGCTGGTGAGTTTCCAGAACTGGACCTACCGCGCCAGCTACACGCGCGACGTGCGCGACGGCACGCGGCCGCTCACGGGTTCGTTCTTCTCGAACGCCGCGCAGTTCGTGGCGCCGGTGGACCAGGTCACCGACCAGCTCGAAATCTCGGCCGCGTATGCGACGCGCCGTTTGCAGGCCTCGCTGGCGTATCAGATCTCGCGCTTCCAGAACGGCCCCGAGTCGCTGACCTGGGACAACCCCTTCTCGCCCGTCGGACCTGGCGCGACACGCGGCCAGCTGGCCCTGGCCCCCGACAACCAGATGCACCAGATCACCGGTTCGGCCGGCTACGAGATCACGCCCACGATCCGCGCCAGTGCCGACTTCGCCTATGGGCGGCTGACGCAGAACGAGGCCTACCTGGCATCGACCTTGAACCCGGCGCTGGCACCCAGCGTGCCGCAGTTGCCTGCGGCGTCGCTCGACGGCAGGGTCGACACCTTCAACGGCAACGTCAAGGTCACGGCCACACCGATGACCGACTTGCGCCTCAGCGCGAGCTACGCGCGCAATGTGCGCGACAACAAGACGGCCCGCTCGAGCTACCCGCAAGTCGCGACCGACATGTTCTACAACGGCCAGAGCCGCGACAACACCCCCTTCGACCTGACGCAGGACCGCTTCAAGGTCGATGCCGACTACCGCGGCATCGAGCAGGTGAAGCTCAGCGCCGGCGCCACGCAGGACTACCGCAGCCGACCCTTCCACGAGGTCGTGAAGACGCGCGAGACGACGCTCTGGGGCCGTGTCGGCGTGCAGGCCAGCGACGACGTGTCGCTGTCGCTCAAGGTCGCGTTTGCCGACCGCGACAACTCCACCTACGGCGTGGCCACCTGGTTCGGTGCGCCGGAAAACCCGCTGCTGCGCAAGTACCAGTTGGCCGCACGCAAGCGCAACAGCGCCGGCGTGCGCGCCGACGTCGCGCTGGCCGAGGGCATCAGCCTCGGCCTCGACGCCGACGTCTCCATCGACGACTACACCGACTCCGTGGTCGGCCTGACCTACGGGCGCAGCTCGGGCGTCGGCGCCGACCTGTCGGCCGCGCTCAGCGAGACACTTCAGTTGCAGGTGTTCGCTCGCAGCGACTGGATGCAGTCGCGGCAGGCCGGCAGCGAGCAGGGGGGGCAGCCCGACTGGTGGGCCCGCAACAAGGACAACACCGACGTGCTGGGCGTCGGCCTGCGCCATGCCACCATCGAGGACAAGTTGGACCTCGGCGCCGACCTCGCCTTCACGCGCTCGCGCAGCGACATGGAGCTCGAGCCCGCGGCCGGCGGCGCGCTGTTCCCCAGCGCCACGACCTCGATGGACAGCCTCAAGATCTTCGCCACCTACCGGCTGCGCGAAAACCTGTCGCTCACGGCCAGTTTCTGGCACGAACGCTATCGGGCGCAGGACTGGCGGCTCGACGGCGTGGCTCCGGCCACGGTCCCGAGCCTGCTGAGCCTGGGCATACAGCCGCCGCAGTACAGCGTCAACGTCGTGCGGCTGGCGATGCGCTACGGTTTCTAGGCGCCCGTTCGGCGCCTGCTAGACGCCAGCACGGCGCCTAGGGCGCCATGCGGGCGATGTCGGCGCCGAAGGTCTCGACCTGCGCCCAGTTCGTGAACTCGACCACTGCAGTGGGGTCGGTCGGGCCCTTGGTCATCCACATGATGAAGCGGATCATGGTGCGGTCGAGCGCGCCGTAGCGCGGGTAGTCGATCTTGCCGGCGAACACGGCCAGACGCTGCGGCTTCCAGGCAATGCCGCGCAGGAACTTCAGCAAGTAGGGGTTGGCTTCGGGTCGGTCTTTGCCCGGCTTGCGCGCCACCACGTTGACCGAGAAGAAGGCGTTCGGCCTGGCTTCCAGCGCCGCCTGGTGGCGCGAGATGAAGGCACCGACCTCGGGCTTGTGCTTGCCGTAGCGGATGCTGGCGCCGATGACCACGGCGTCGCAGCGTTCCAGGTCCTGCGCCGTGCCATCGGCCAGCGCCTTGACGGTGACTTGGGGGCCCAGGGCCTGGACGACGCTGCGCAGTCGCTCGCAGATGCGTACCGTGTGGCCGTCGGTGGTGGAATACAGGATCAGCAATTGGCTCATGGCAGTCTCAGGACGCTGCCGCAGGCAGCAGGGAGTCGGCGACGAGTTCGGCAATGTCCTTGTTGGACACCTCCGCCTCGCGGCCCAGGGTTTTCAGGCCGTCGCCGATCATCACCGCGCAGTACGGGCAGGCCGTGGCGATGACCTGCGGCCGGGCTTGCAGCGCCTGTTCGGTGCGTGCGACGTTGATGCGCGTGCCGATCGTCTCCTCCAGCCACATGCGCGCGCCGCCGGCGCCGCAGCACATGGCCTTCTCGCGCTGCAGTTCGAAGTCCAGCGGGGTGTCCCGCGACAGCCGCCGGATGACCTGGCGCGGGGCCTCGTACTCGCCGTTGTGGCGGCCCAGGTAACAGGGGTCGTGGAAGATCACGCGCTCGAACGACGGCGCCAGCGCGATGCGGCGTTCGGCCAGCAGGCGCGCGATCGTCTGCGTGTGGTGCTCCAGTTCGTAGTGGCCTCCGAAGGCCGGGTACTCGTTCTTCAGCGAGTTGTAGGCATGCGGGTCGCAGGTCACGATGCGCTTGACGCCCAGGCCGTTGAGCGTGCCCGCCAGCGTCGTGGCCAACTGCTGGAACAGCATCTCGTTGCCGGCGCGGCGCACGCACTCGCCGGTGGATGTTTCGGCGTCGCCCAGGATCGCGAAGCGCACGCCGGCGGCACGCAGGATGGCGACGAAGGCGCGCGCGATCTTCTGCCCGCGCGGGTCGAAGGATTGCGCCGAGCCGACGTAGAACAGCACGTCGAACTGCGCCGCCTGCGCGGCGCTGCTCAGGCGCGGCAGGTCGAGGTCGCGCGCCCAGTCGGCACGGGTCTGCGAGGGCAGGCCCCAGGGGTTGCTCTGCGACTCGTAGGCCTCGAACACGGGTTTGAGCTCGTGCGGAAACTCGCCGTCCATCATCACCCGGTGCTGGCGCAGCTTGTAGAACTTGGACAGGTGCTCCAGCTCGATCGGGCAGGCGGCTTCGCAATAGCCGCAGGTGGTGCAGGCCCACAGCGTGTCTTCGCCGATCACCGGCCCCACTAATGGCGGCAGCGGATCCTCGGCGCCAGCCGCAGGAGCCGGGGCCAGCAGCAGCTCGCGCTGCTCGACCAGGTGGTGCTTGATGCTGTCGTTGACCCATTTCAGCGACAGTGGCTTGCCGGTCAGGAAAGTGGGGCAGGCGTCCTTGCAGCGGCCGCACTCGGTGCAGGTGAAGGCGTCCAGTCCGTCCTTCCACAGCAGGTCGCGCGCCGTGTGCACGCCGACGCGCAGGTCGCCCGCGTCGGCGTCGTCGGACATCATCTTCTCGAGGTCGACCGCAGGCACGACATTCGTCGGCCCGCCGCGGCGGAAGAACAGCGTCGGCAGCGCGGTGGCGATGTGGAAGTGCTCGCCGGTGGGCAGCAGGGCCAGGAACGAGAACACGGTGGCCAGCTGGACCCAGTAGCTGAGCTGGTAGCCGGCGTGCAGCGCGGTGGTCGGCCAGCCGGCAAAGAGCGATGCCAGTGCACTGCCGGCAAAGGCGTAGTCGCGTTCGTGCGCGATGCCGGCGTCGGTGGCCGAGAACAGCGCGAAACGGAAGCCGTCGTAGGCGAGGTCGGTGACCATGATCACCGTGATCAGCACCAGCACCAGCAGCGCCTCGCGGTTGCGCTCCAGGCGGCGCGGGCGCTGCACGTAGCGGCGCCAGAAGGCGTAGGCCAGCGCCGCGAGCACGGCCAGTTCGACGGCGTCCTTGAGCGCCGCAAACAGACCGCCGGCCAGGCCCGGGTAGACGAAGGGTTCGTGGTAGCCGATGGCGATGAGCTGCACCTTGCGCAGCAGCAAGGCCATGAAGCCGAGGAAGATCACCGCGTGCATCAGCCCCGGCTTCCAGTCGCGCGCGATCATGCGCTGCTGCATGAAGCCGTTGACGAGCACGGCCTTCAGCCGCGCTGCCGGGCGGTCCCAGCGCACTTCGGGCTGCAGGTGCACCACGATGGCCAGCTTGCGCCAGGCCAGCCAGGCGAAGCCGGCAACGCCGGACAGCATCAGGAGCGTGATTCCCAGTGGGCTCATGGAACTGGGGCAGGGCGCAGCGGGCCGCGTCTCAGCGTCGGCTCGGCTGCCCTGCAGCGTGCCCGTGCCCCGCGGGGTGGGATTCGGCCGTCATCTGGACTTCTCGATGGTTGTCCGGCAGCGTCGACGTGTTGAACCGGATCACATCCACCCGGGACCGCTGGCGAATTTACGACAAGTCCTCCGGCGGCCGTTGACCGGCATCAAGACCGCCGTGTTGGCCGCCGCGCTGCAGCGTTTGGGCCGCAGGCCTGCCGTCGCGCCGAAGTTTGACGTGCGTCAAATCCGCGTCGCGCTTGTCGCACCGGTTTGTGGGCCTGCAGCAACGGCGACGGCACGCTTGGTGGCCCTGCGGCCACCGCCCGAACCGCCAGCGAGACGGCCGCGCCAAAGCGAAACGCCGGCACAGGCCGGCGTTCTGCAAGAGCGCGTGGACGCGATTACAGGGTCAGGATCCACTTCACCACGGACTTGATGTCGTCCTGCGAAGCCTTCATTTCCGGATGATCGCCCTTGGGGTCATTGATCTTCTTCAGGATCGTCGCTTCGGCGTCGGCCTTGCCCTTGTACTGCGCGGCGGTTTCCTTGTAGCCAGGGGCACCCTTCTTCTTCTTGTCCATGTCGTGGCACTTCGCGCAGCCGGCGCTCTTGGCCAGGTCGGGAGAGGCTTGCGCCACGCCGGCGGACAGCACGGCAGCAGCGACGATGGCGGACATCAAAACGGCTTTCATTTGAACTCCTGAAGTGTTGCGGGGCCTCGAACCCTACAGGGGGCGCCGGCCCGGAATGGGTACCCGCCGATGCGGGCACCGCCAAATGGTAGCGCAGCGACTGCCGTGTGCCGAGACCGACAAATCAGCCGATCAACGGTCTTTTCTGCGCCTTCGGGCGTGACGACACCGGCACGAAACGGCGCCCGCACGAGCCCAGGTCGCAGCGCTACAGCGTCAGGATCCACTTGATCATGGACTTGGTGTCGGCGGCGCTGGCCTTCATCTCCGGGTGGTCGCCCTTCGGATCGGTGATGGTCTTGAAGATCACCGCCTCGGCATCGGCCTTGCCCTTGTACTTCGCCGCGCTTTCCTTGAACGCCGGGCCCTTCTTCTTCTTCTCGATGTCGTGGCACTTCACGCAGCCCGCGCTCTTCGACAGTTCCGGCGAGGCCTGCGCCGCGCCCAGCGACAACAGGCCTGCAGCGAGGATGGCGGGAAGAAGAATGGTTTTCATGGACGCTCCAAGTTGATCTTGACGATCGCGCAAGCCCGCGCGGCGTAGCTTGTGCCGGTCAACTGCGCAAGCCGCAGCCCCAGGATCCTAACGCAGGCCTTGCCTCCCGGTTGACAAGACGCCGCCGGCACCGGGCGACCCGGCGGCAGTTCCGGGCCGCATTGAAAAGGCCGCCCGAAGGCGGCCCGTTTCGCAGTGCCGGCGGGAACGCTCAGCAACCGCCCTTCTTTTCCTTCTTCGGGGCCTTCTTTTCGGCCTTCATGTCGGCCTTCTTGGCCGCCGAGGCTGCCGAGGCGGCAGGCGCCGCAGCGGCGGCGGCCTTGGCGGCCTGCGCATAGACAGGAGACTGCGCCAGGGCGAAGGCGCCCAGGACCAAAGCGGCAAGCAACTTGTTCATTGATGATTCCTTAGGGGGGGAGTGGAGCGCCAGTTACCCTGACCAGTAGTTAACGCGAAGTTGCAGCTGCGGTTGACAGGTGCGAGGTCCGGCCCGCCGCAGCGGCCGCTATGTTAGCGGGCTAACATTCCCGCATGAAGTCCGAATTCACCCGGCAAGGCCTTGCCGAGCCGTGCGGCTGACCCGGCGGCGCACGCTGGCGGTGCTGGGTGCGGCCGGCTCGTCCGCTCTTGCCGCGGGCCCGCAGCGGCGCGTCGCTGCTCCTGCCGTCGCGCCGCTGTTCGAAGGCATGGGCGAATTCAGTGCTGCGGACGCCACGCCGTCGGCCTTGGCCCGGCGTTATTTCGCGCAGGGCATGGTGCTGGCCTGGGGCTTCAACCCGCAAGAGGCAGCGCGATCCTTCGAGGCGGCAACCCGGCTGGCGCCGCTTTGCGCGGCCTGCCATTGGGGGCTGGCGTGGGCCCTGGGGCCGACCATCAACGCCGACATGGCGCCGGCCGACGCTGCGCGTGTCGCTGCCGCACTGCGCCTGGCGCGCCGGCAACGAGGTCGCGCCTCGGCGCGATTCGCGGGCCTGATCGCGGCCTTGTCCGCCAGGCATCCGGGGCCCGGCACTGCGGACATCGACGAAGTGAGCTACGCCCGGCATTTGCGCGCGCTTGCCGCGCGCCACCCCGGCGACGCCGACATCGCCGTGCTTGCCGCCGAGAGCCTGCTCAATCTGCACCCCTATGACTGGTGGCAGCCGGACGGGCGCGCCTGGCCCTGGACGAGCGAGATCGTGGCGATGCTGTCGCGTGCGCTGGAGATCGCCCCGGGCCACCCCGGCGCCAACCACTACTGGGTGCACGTGTTCGAGCTGTCGACCACACCCGAGCGGGCGCTGGCGCAAGCCGATCGCTTGCGCACGCTGGTGACGGGCTCGGGGCACCTGCTGCACATGCCGGCGCACATCGACATGCGCACCGGTCGCTACGACCGGGCCTCGGCAGCCAACGAAAGGTCGATCGCTGCCGATCTGCGTTACCTGGAGCAGGTCGACGCGCAGGGCGCCTACCGCGTCGGCTACGTCGCCCACAACCACCACTTCCTGTGGGCCTCGGCCGCGATGCAGGGTCGGTCCAAGACCGTGATCGCGGCCACCCAGGCGGCCTGGCCGGCCGCCTGCGGGCCGCGTCCCGGCGACCTCGGCAGCGGCGCGCTGCAGCACTTCGCCGTGCTGCCGCTGCACGCGCTGGTGCGTTTCGGCCGCTGGCAGCAGATCCTGACGCAGACCCGACCACCGGATGGCAATTCGCCTTACCTGCTGGCGATGTGGCACTACGCTCGCGGCACGGCGTTGGCGCGCTCCGGCCGGCTGCCCGAAGCCCGCGCCGCACTGCTGCAGTTGCGGGCCGCGGCGGCGGCACCGGCACTGCAGACGATCAAGGTGAAAAACGTCAACCCCGCCGGCGCCGTGGTGCACATCGCCGTGCTGACGCTGCAGGCCGACCTGGCAGCGCTCGGCGGCCGGCAGGGCGAGGCGGTGGCGCTGCTGCAGCAGGCCGTGGTGGCCGAGGACGCGCTTGCGCACGACGAACCGCACCTGTGGCTGGCACCGACGCGACACGCGCTGGGTGCGGCCCTGCTCGACGCCGGGCGTCCCGGCGATGCCGAGCGCGTCTACCGCCAGGATCTGCTGCACTACCCTGAAAACGGCTGGTCGCTGCTGGGCCTGGCGCAGGCGCTCGCGCAACAGGGCAGGGCAGGCGAAGCGCGCGCGGCGCAGCTGCGCCTGCAGGTCGCCTGGCGCGATGCCGACGTGCCGCTGCCACGTTCCCGCTACTGAGCGCGCCAGGGTCGGGCCAGACGGTGGCGGCATCACCGCTCGTGCTGGAGTGTCCTGTGTCGGGCGGCGGATGTTGCGCCGCAGCTTAGGGTTTGCGCTAGGTCAATGGGCAGATGCCCTGCGGGGTATCCAATCCTGGTATGGAGTCCGATCTGTTTCCGCGTGGCCGCGCTGGACACCCCTTGCCGCGGCGGCCCAGACTTTCACCGCCGGCGGGCCGCCGCCGGTCCGAACGTCGCCCTGCCGGGCTGCTGCCGTGGCAGTGAGCAGAGCTCAACCCCTTCCTTCATCGAGTCGAGAATCATGAAAGCAGCAGTATCACGAAGGCGATTCCTGGCCCTTTCGGCCGGCAGCCTGGGTGCCGCCGCCACGGGCGCGGCGTGGCAGGGTTGGATGCCGATGGCCACGGCCGCCGAGGCCGCCGCGGGCACCGTCACGACTGTTCCCACCTTCTGCGAAATGTGCTTCTGGCGCTGCGGCGGCATTGCGCACCTGCGCGACGGCAAGCTGTGGAAGTTCGAGGGCAACCCGAAGGACCCGCAGAGCATGGGCCGGCTGTGCCCGCGCGGCACCGGTGCCGTCGGCGCGCACTACGACCCCGACCGCCTGCGCCAGCCGCTGATGCGCGTCGGCGAACGCGGCAAGGAACAGTGGAAGGCCGTGAGCTGGGACGAAGCGCTGGACTTCGTCGCCGAGAAGATGAACAAGATCAAGGCCGAGCACGGCCCGGAGTCGATGGCGCTGTTCAACCACGGCTTCGGCCAGCGCTTCGTGCAGCACGTGCTCAAGAGCTGGGGCGTCATCAACTATGCCGGCTCGTCCTACGCGCAGTGTCGCGGCGCACGCGATGTCGGTTACCTGCTGACCTATGGCGCCGGCGTCGGCTCGCCCGAGCCCACCGACATCAAGAACACCGACTGCCTGGTGCTCATCGGCTCGCACCTGGGCGAGAACATGCACAACTCGCAGGTGCAGGAGTTCGCGCAGGCGGTCGAGCGCAAGGCGTCGGTGATCGTCGTCGACCCGCGCTTCTCGGTTGCCGCCAGCAAGGCCAAGTACTGGCTGCCGGTGAAGCCCGGCACCGACCTGGCGCTGCTGCTGGCGTGGGCCAACCTGCTGGTCACCGAAGGTCGTTACGACAAGGCCTTCGTCGAACAGCACGGCCACGGCTTCGACAAGTTCGCGGCCGAGATCAAGGGCTACACGCCCGAGTGGGCGGCCGAGCAGTGCGACGTGTCGGCCGAGCTGATCCGCGCGGCCGCGCGTGAGTTCGCCAGCCACCGGCCGGCCAGCATCATCCACCCCGGTCGGCGCGTCAACTGGTACGGCGACGACACGCAGCGCAGCCGCGCCATCGCGCTGGTCAACGCGCTGCTCGGCAACTACGGACGCAAGGGCGGCCTGTACATCTCGCAAGGCATCAAGATCGCGCCCTTCCCGCTGCCCAAGTACCCCGAGGCCACCCAGCCGCGGGCCGACGGCGCCGACGCGGTGCAGTATCCGTTCGCCGACGAAGGCATCACGACCAGCATCCGCGACGCCACGATCAGCGCCAAGCCTTACCCCATCAAGGGCTGGTTCGTCTACTCGACCAACCTCATGCAGGCGCTGCCGAACGAGGCCGAGACCATCAAGGCCATCCAGCAGCTCGACTTGCTCGTGGTCTGCGACACCGTGCCCAGCGAGATGGCCGGCTGGGCCGACGTGATCCTGCCCGACACCACCTTCCTGGAGCGCCACGACGAGCTGCTCACCGGCTACGGCCGCACCGGGTGGGCGTCGCTGCGCCAGCCCGTGGTGGCCGCCCCGCACGACCAGAAACCGGCCTGGTGGATCGCCAAGCAGCTGGCAGAAAAACTCGGCGTCGGCGCCTGCATGCCTTTCAAGGACATGGAGGAATACCTGTCCTACCGGGTCGAGAAGTCGGGCCACAGCTGGGACCAGCTGAAGAAAGAGGGCGTGATCATGGCCGAGCACAAGCCCATCACGGTCGAAGAAGGCCTGGAGCTGAAGTTCGACACCCCCAGCGGCAAGGTCGAGTTCTGGTCCGACCAACTCGCCGCCGCCGGCTTCGACGCCGTGCCCAAGTACACCAAGCACGCCGAGGCACCCGAAGGCCACTTCCGCCTCATCACCGGACGCGCGCCCGGCCATACCTTCAGCCGCACCCAGAGCAACCCCTTCCTGCACGACCTGATGGCGGAGAACGAAATCTGGGTCAATGCCGCCACGGCCGCCCGGCTGGGGCTGAAGAACCGCGAATACGTGAAGCTGAAGAACCAGGACGGCGTGCTCAGCAACCGCGTGCGCGTCAAGGCCACGCAGCGCATCCGCGAAGACTGCGTCTACATGGTCTATGGCTTCGGCCACACCAACAAGATGCTGAAGACGGCCTACCTCAGGGGGGCCAGCGCTGGCGGCCTGAACACGCGTTACGCGACGGATCCGCTGATGGGCGCGACCAGCATCCATGCGAATTTCGTTGCCCTTGTGAAGGAGGCCTGAGATGCCCCGCTTTGGAATGGTCATCGACACCCGCAAGTGCGTCGGGTGCCAGGACTGCGTCGTGGCCTGCCAGACCGAGAACGACGTGCCGCACGGCTACTGCCGCGACTGGATCACGACCGAGGTGCGCGGCACCTTCCCGCAGCTGAGCATGGAGATCCGCACCGAGCGCTGCAACCACTGCGACAACCCGCCGTGCGTGAGCTGCTGTCCCACCGGCGCCAGCCACGTCGAGGACTTCGGCAAGACGGTGCAGGTCACGGCCAACAAGTGCATCGGCTGCAAGGCCTGCATCGCGGCCTGTCCCTACGACGCACGCTACGTGCATCCCAAGGGCTACGTCGACAAGTGCACCTTCTGCCTGCACCGCGTCAAGGACGGGCTGGACCCGGCCTGCGTGTCGGTGTGCCCGACGCATTGCATGACTTTCGGCGACCTGGACGACCCCAAGAGCGTGGTCAATGCCCTGCTGCGCACGCGCAAGCACCACACGCTGCTGCCCGAGGCGGGGACCAAGCCCCGCATCTTCTACTTGACCTGAGGAGCAGCCGTCATGCTCGAAATCACCAGCACCCGACACAACCCCCTGATCGACCCGCAGCTGGCGGTGTGGAGCTGGGAGATCCCGCTCTACCTCTTCGTCGGCGGCATCGTCGCCGGCATGATGGTGCTCGGCGGCCTGGCCATGCTGCGCCTGGCCAAGGGCGAGGACACGCGCAGCTTCTTTTCCATGCACACGCCGCTGCTGGGCTTCGTGCTCATGAACATCGGCATGCTGGCGCTGCTGCTGGACCTCACGCACCGCCTGTACGTGTGGCGCATCTTCCTCACGTTCCAGGTCACGTCGCCGATGGCCTGGGGCTCGTGGCTGCTGATCATCGTCTACGGCGTGCTGCTGGTGTCGGCCTTGATCCGCCTGCCCGACACCTGGCCGTGGCTGGGCCGCACCGTCCCCCTCGTCAAGAGCCTGTCCGACACGCTGGTGGCCAGGCCGCAGTGGATCGGCGCCCTCGGCTGGGCCAACCTGGTTCTCGGCGTGGGCCTGGGCATCTACACCGGCATCCTGCTCAACACCATGGTCGCGCGGCCGCTGTGGAACAGCGCCATCCTCGGGCCCCTGTTCCTGGTCTCGGGGCTGTCGGCCGGTGCGGCGGTGATGCACATCGCTGCCACCTTGCTGCAAGGCAAGCCGGCTCCGCAAGGCATGATCGGCGGCGCCGTGGCGGCCATGCTGCAGCCGATCGGGCCGCAGCACCCCGAGAAGAAGACCGCCCATGCGCTGGTTCGCTACGACCAGGTCTTCCTGATCGCCGAACTGGTGTTCATCGGCCTGTTCGTCGTCAGCCTGCACACCAGCTCGGCGTCGCACGCCGCCGCTGCCGCGCTGATCATGAGCGGACCGTACGCGCTGCCCTTCTGGGCCGGCGTGGTCGGCGTGGGCGTGCTGCTGCCGCTGGTCTGGCAGGCGCTGGAGCTGTCGCACAAGGTGGCGCACACCGTGGTCCCGGCACTGCTGGTGCTGGCCGGTGGCTTCACGCTGCGCTGGGTGATGGTGAATGCCGGGCAGATGAGCGAGATCGTGCCCGCGCTCACGCTCGCACCTTGAGGCAGGTCAAGGGTTAATACCAGGTACGGTATCCAATAGAGCGCATGCACTGCGGCACCTGCGACCGCTGCGCAGCGGGCTCCGCCCGCGCCGCGGCGACCGATCCGGTGCCTCGGGTCTGAAAGGATCGTCCATGTCACACACCCTCACCGCCCAGCGGCCCGCGGCCCCTGCACAGGCCCGTGCACGGGCCCTGCAGCGGCCCTACTGGAACCCCTACGTCGTCGGTTTCCTGCTCGGGCTGGTGCTGCTCGCCACCTACGCCGTCACCGGCCGCGGCCTCGGCGGCACGGCGGCGTTCTCCGCCGTGTCGGCCTGGCTGGTGGGGCTGGGCTGGCCCGCCCACGTCGAGGCCAACCTGGTGCATGTGCGCTACTGGAACGAAGGGGCGCCGTTGCTGTCGTGGACGCTGTTCCTGCTGGCCGGCTCGGCGATCGGCGCCTTTGCCTCGGGCTGGCAGGGCCGGCGGCTGGCCTTCACGGTGGAGCGTGGCCCGCACATCAGCGACAACACGCGGCTGTTGCTGGCCTTCGGCGGCGGCTTCGTCGCCGCCTACGGCGCCAAGATCGCCAAGGGCTGCACCAGCGGGCAGGCGCTCACCGGGGGCTCGATGCTCAACGTCGGCAGTCTGGTGTTCATGCTGGCCGTGTTTGCCTCGGCCTATGGCCTGGCCTACTTCGTGCGGAAGGAGTGGTTGTGATGCTGCCGCTGTCGTCGACGATCGAATTCAGCACCGCCGCTTCGTTGGGCCTGGCGCTGCTGCTGGGGCTGGGCTTCGGCTTCGCCCTGGAGCGCGCCGGTTTCGGCAGCGCGCGCAAGCTCACCGCCGTCTTCTACCTGTGGGACATGGCGGTGGTCAAGGTCATGTTCACCGCCATCGTCACCGCCATGGTCGGTCTATTCCTGCTCTCGACGCTGGGCCTGATGGATCTGTCCGAGCTCTACATCGAGCCCACCAGCCTGGCCGCGCAAGCCCTGGGCGGGCTGGTGTTCGGCGCCGGGTTCATCGTCGGCGGCTACTGCCCCGGCACGTCGATCGCCGCCCTGGCCACCGGGCGCAAGGACGGCATGGCCTTTGCGCTGGGCATGCTGGCCGGTGTGACCGTCTACGCCGAGTTCACGCCCGGCATCGAAGCCTGGATCAAGCAAGGCAGCATCGGCGAACTGACGCTGCCGACGCTGACCGGCATCGGCATGGGCTGGTGGGCGCTGGCCTTCGTCGCCTTCCTGGCCCTTGCCGGCTGGGGCATGGGGCGGCTCGAGCAGCGCTACGCCGGGCTGCGTCCGCGGCCCTGAACGCCAGCGCTCGACGCACATGCCGACCCACTTCCGGATCATTCATGCATTCGCGCCATTTCATCTGAAAAGCCGGCCGCTGCACCCGTTCGCCGCACGCGTTGGGGTGCAGGGTTCATCCACACTGTCACTGAAGGGAAAACCATGTTCCGCATGACTCTCGTCGGCACCCTCCTGCTGGGTGCGCAACTGGCCATGGCGCAGGCGCCAGCGGCGCCCGCTGCCGCGGCGGCCAAAGCCAAGCCGCCGCAGCCGGCCATGTGTTCGGCCTGCCACACCCTGCAGCCCAACCAGATGGGTGGCTACCTCGATTCGGCGGCGTTCAAGTCGCAGTCGATGCAACTCGACGTCGGCGCTGCCGCGCCGCAGATCCTGCGCTTCGATGCCAAGTCGTTGAAGGTCGTCGACGCCGGCACCGAGAAGAAGCCCGACTTCCTGAAGGAAGCCAAGAAGCGCCACGAGGTGCAGGTCACGTACGTCGAAAAGGACGGCGCCAAGCTCGTCACCGAGATCCGCTTCAAGGGCCCGGTGCAGATCGACCCGGCGAACCTGATCGACTACGCCGGTGTCGCCAAGCTGGTGGCCCAGGGCCCTGCCAAGACGCCCTACACGCTGATCGACTCGCGGCCGCTGCCGCGCTTCCAGGAAGGCACGATTCCCACCGCCATCCACCTGCCTTTCATCGGATTCGACAAGTTCGTCGGCCGCCTGCCCAAGGACAAGAACCAGCTCACCGTCTTCTTCTGCGGTGGCCTGACTTGCACGCTGAGCCCGAATTCGATGAAGAAGGCCAAGCTGCTGGGCTACACCAACCTGCGCGTCTACCGCGAAGGCCAACCCGAGTGGGCCACCCGCAACTACCAGGTGACGACGCCGACCTTCGTGAAGGCAGCGTACCTGGACCGCGATATCCCGCACGTGATGATCGACGCGCGCACGGCAGCCGACGCCACCAGCGGCCACATCAAGGGCGCGGTGTCGGTGCCGGCCGGGCAGGAGCGGGGCGTCCTCAAGTCGCTGCCCGAGCCCAAGCTGAAAGCGCCGCTGATCGTCTACGACGGTCGTGGGGGCGAACAGGCGGTGGCAGTGGCCCAGGCCCTCATCAAGGCCGGGCAGCAGAACGTGCTGGTGCTCGACGGCGGCATGATCGGCTGGCAGTCTGCGGGCTACGCCGTCGAGTCCGGCACGCCGGCGCCGACCAGGATCGCCTATGCGCCCAAGCCGCGTGCCGGCTCGATCCCGATGGCCGAGTTCACGACATTGGCGAAGAAGACGCCGCCCGACGTGCTGATCCTGGACGTGCGCAACGCCGACGAGGCCTCGTCGGGCATGATCAAGGGTGCGCTGCTGATCCCCGATGAGGAACTGGCCGCACGGATTGCTGAGGTGCCCAAGGGCAAGCGCATCGTGACCCACTGCCTGACCGGCATCCGTGCCGAAATGGCGTATCACAAGCTCAAGGAAGCCGGCTACAACGCCGCGTTCCTGAACAACGAGATCGACATCGGCAAGGACGGCAGCTTCAAGATCACGCCGCGCTGATCGAACGGGTGTACTTCCTCTCCCGCTTGCGGTAGAGGGGGCAAGACGGGTCCCTCAGCGGGGCCCGTTTCCTCTTGTGCGGTGCTTGGCCAGCCACAGCGGCGTTCGCGAGCGCGGCACCTTGGTCACGAAGTGGTGGCGGGCCACGTGGTAGCTGGAGTCGAAGCCGTAGAAGTTGAGCTTCATGCGTTCCAGTTCCTCGGCGCGGTAGGCGGCAAGGGGCTTGGTGGCTTCGTCGGCCGCGCGACGCCGGTTGCGTGCCTGCAGGGCCTCGTCGAAGCCGGGGTCGGCGGCCAGGGCTCGAGCGCGCGCCGCCACTTCGGCAGCGAAGGCAGCGTGGTCGCCGCCGAAGTGCGCATCGACGAGCCCGAGCGCGGCGGCCTGGGCAGCGCTGACCGGCAAGCGCTCGTGCATCAGCGTCCGGGCCGCCTGCGGCGCGACGCGGCGCGGCAGCAGGTAGGTCCAGTACTCCGAGCCGTAGAGGTTGCCCATGCCCTTGTAGTGCGGGTTGAGCAGCACGCCATCGCGCGCCCACGCATGGTCGGCGGCGAGCGCCAGGAAGGCGCCGCCGGCGCCGGCGTTGCCGGCCATCGCAGCCACCGTGAGCTGCCGCTCGGTGAGCAGGATCTCCAGCACCAGGTCGTTCATGGCATTGATGTTGCGCCACGACTCGTCGGCCGGCTGCGCGTGGGCTTCGATCAGGTTGAGGTGGATGCCGTTGCTCCAGAAGTCGGGGCCACCGCTGAGCACGATGACGCGCGTCGGCCGCGCCTTGGCGGTGCGCAGCGCTGCGCTGAGACGCTGGCACTGTGCGGTGCCCATGGCGCCGTTGTGGAAGGCGAAGTGCAGCCAGCCCACGCCAGCCGTTTCCTCGTAGCGGATCTCGCGCCAGGTGGGCGTTTGCAGCGGCGCGTCGGGTGCCAGAGGCGACAGCGGGACGTCGGCAAGCCTTGCACCCAGCACCATGGCCGCCGGCAGCTTGAAAGCCGGCTCACCGCCGTCGGCCCGGCGCAAGTGCGTGATCCACACCGCACCGTCGCTCGTGGCGCGCAGGACGGCGCCGTCGCGCTGCGCGAGCACCGTGCCGGGCCGGGCGCTGGGCCAGTTCCCGCCCTCGGCGTGTGCGCCGTGCAGGTACACCGGCAGGCCCAGCAGCTCGTCCAGCACCCCCGGTGCACCGTCGGCGGCGTGCACCTTGCGCAGCACCGTGGCGCTGTCGTCCCGGGCCCAGGCGATGGTGCGGTCGGCCTGCCGCATGAGCGGGCGTGCGCGGCCGCGCGCGGGCGGCTGCAAAGACGCCGGCGCCTGTGCCCGCTCGCCGGCCGCAATGCGCTGCAGGGTCAGCTCCAGCACCGCCACCGCGGCCTGCGTCACCTCGTTGCGGTACAGGCTGCTCTTGGTGGCCTCGCGCATCGCGAAACCGACGCTGGCCCACACGGGGCCGGCGTCGAATTCGCCGTTGGCCTCGATCGCCGTCACGCCCCAGTCGGCCTCGCCGTCCAGGATCGCCCAGTCCAGCGCCGACGGGCCGCGGTCGCCGGCGACGCCGGGGTGGATGACGATGCAGCGGACGCGCTGCCACACCGCATCGGGGATGCGGCGCTTGAGGAAGGGCGCCACGATCAGCTCTGGCTGCCACAGCGCCACCGCCTCTTCGGTGACGCGGTCGTTGATGTCGAACTCGACCGTCACCTCGTGCCCGGCCTGCGTCAGTTCGTTGTGCAGGCGCTGCGCGAGGCTGTTGAAGGCGTGCGTGAGGAACAGGATGCGCATCGACCGCCGGGCCTTCAGCAGATGCGCGGCAGCTGCTCGCCGGTGAGCCAGTCGACGTTGCGACGGCCGCCGAAGCGCGTGTCCATCTGCACGAAGTGGTGCGCATCGGCGATGACCTCGCCGATGACTGCGGCGTCTACCCCCAAGGGATGCCCGCGCATCGCCTCGAGCAGCCCCGTCGCGTCGGCTTCGGCGCAGATGGCGATCAACTTGCCTTCGTTGGCCTCTTAAAGCGGGTCCAGGCCCAGGAACTCGCACGCCGCTTCCACCTGCGGACGCACCGGAATGCTGGCTTCGCGGATCACCATGCCGCAGCCCGACTGCGCGGCCAGTTCGTTGAGCGTGGTCGCCAGGCCGCCGCGCGTGGGGTCGCGCAGGCA
>CAYJOA010000046.1:0-4735 GCA_964371495.1 uncultured Rubrivivax sp. | reverse complement strand
CCTCGCGCGCCGCCGCCGCCATCGATTCGACGATGCGTTTCAGGTCGGCGAGGGGAAAGCCTTCCTCGAGGATGAAACTGGCCGCCAGGTACAGCGGCACCGCGCCCGCCATCGCCACGTCGTTGACCGTGCCGTGCACCGACAGGCAGCCGATGTCGCCGCCGGGAAAGAACAGCGGTGAAACGACGTGGCTGTCGGTGGCCATCACCAGTCGCCCGGGCGGCACGCTGAAGGCCGCCTGGTCGTTGGCCTGGCGCAGCCATTCGTTGTCGAAGGCGCGCTGGAAGAGCTCGTCGATGAGCTGCGCCATGGCGCGGCCGCCGCCGCCGTGCGACATGTCGACGACGCCGCGCTTGAAGTCGATCGGGCGGACGTAGTCCTTGCGTACTGTGTTCATGGCGCGATCATCGCTGGTTTGCCGGCGTGGCCCGGGCGCAAACGAAAGAGCGCCCGGGGCGGGCGCTCGCCGTCCACGGTGCGGCGGGCAGAGCACCGGCCGCGCCGCTCGAGAGTCAGGGCCTGAGTGACTTCAGGATCTCCGGGTCCTCTTCCTCGTCGGCCAACACGGCGTGGCAGGTCTTGCAGTTGGCGCCGATCCTGCCCCCCTCTGCGGTCGTATGTTTCTTGTCGTGGCAACGGAAGCAGCCCGGGGCTTCTTCACTGTGCCCGAGGTTGTTCGTGTGGGTGCCCCAGGTGACCTTCATCTTCGGGAACACGTTCCAAGAATAGATGTCGCCCAGCGCACTGCCAGCGGCCTGGATCTGCGCCGCCTTGGCCGTGGCCACTTCGGCGTAGCCGGTCTTGTAGAACTTCTCCACCTCGGCGGCAATGCCGGCGCGCGCCTCTTCCTTGGAGGCGTACTTGCCGTCCTGCAGGATGCGCAGGCTTTCGCGCTTGATGTAGGGCAGGGTCTTGTCGATGCGGCCGTCCTGCATCGCGCTGTTGACTTCCTTGTCCGCCGGGTAGAAGACGTGGGCAGGCCGGTTGTGGCAGTCCACGCAGTCCATCGTTCGCCACTCGGTCGGGCCGGTGGGCGCGGCGTCGGTCTTGTAGGTTCGCGTCTTGCCGTCGGCAGTGGTCATCTCGATGTCGTAGATGTTCTGCCGGCTCGGGTCGCTCAGGTAGCGGATCTGCACGCCGCGGTCGACGTGCCAGTGGATGCCGGTCGAGGCGCTGCCTTGCTGGCCACCGACCTTCATCAGCAGCACCGTCTTGGACTCGGTGTTGGCTTCGTCGTCGGCGAACTTGGTGCGCACCGACAGCTTGTCGCCCACGTGTTTGGTCGGCCAGTGGCATTGCTCGCAGGTGTCGCGTGCCGGTCGCAGGTCGTGCACCGGGCTCGTCACCGGCGTCGGGTAGAGGTTGAAGGCCACCGAGATCAACTGCCACGAGCCCGAGATCTTGGACTTGACGAACCAGTCGGCGCCGGCACCGATGTGGCAGTCGGCGCAGGTGATCTTGCTGTGCGGCGACCTCTGGAAGGCCGTGTGCTCGGGCTCCATCACCGTATGGCACACGGTGCCGCAGAAGGCGACCGTCTCCATCTCCTTGATGCCCTTGACAGTGGCGCCGGCGATCAGCACCGTGCTGAGCATGCCCACCAGCACGCTGACGATCAGCACGCCGCGCGTGCGCTCGTTGTTCAGGTCGATGACGGGCAGGGCGCGTGGCGGTGCTTCGTGGTGGGCCAGGGCCGCCGCTTCCTGCCGGCGCCGCAGCCACACGCCCACCGGGATGAGCACGAGACCGAGGCCGAACACCATCGGCAGCAGCATGTAGGTGACGATGCCCAGGTAGGCGCCACCGTCGAAGCCGCTCAACTGCAAGCCGATCAGCAGCACGATCATCACCAGGCCGACGAGCGCGATGATCGCCCCCACCAAGCTCAGCCAATGGCGGGTGATGATCGAGACGAAGTTGTGAACCATCGGTCTGTGCTCCCAGTGCGGGCAGGCGTGCCTGCACTATCGGGTCAGTGTGGCATCAATGGAAGCCGCCGCTGAGCAGCCCCCAGAAGATGAAGATCGCCAGGATGACACCGATCGTCACCGCCGTGAATCCGAAGATGTACGCACGCCGCAGCTCGCCGGCCGTCGGCGGCGGCATCAGGTAGTCGTCGAGTTTGCCCGCGGCAACCAGGCGTTCGTACTCCAGCGGCCGTTCTTCCTTGAAACGATCCAGCGGCATGCGCCCGGTGAAGACCACCGGATCCATCGGGAACGCTTCCGGCCGCAGGTGGGTGTGGAAGAAGTGGAACAGGAAGATGAAGCCGGTGGCCAGCAGCGCCTCGTCGCTGTGCACGATGTAGGCCGCGTTCAGCGCCCAGCCCGGCAGCACCATGGTGAAGGCGGTCGGGAACCACAGGATCAAGCCCGACAGGCCGATGATGGCCACGCCCCAGAAGACCGCCAGGTAGTCGAACTTCTCCCAGTACGTGAAGCGGTCGAACTTGGGCCTGGGGCCCAGGTAGAGGAAGTACTTCATCATGCCGATGAAGTCGAACAGGTCACGCGGCTGCGGCGTCATCGAGCGCGGGCCCCAGAAGTAGCCCTTCTCGTTCTTCACGAACACGCCGTGCACGAGCATGCCGAGGTGCCAGACGAAGTAGCCGAAGGTCACGATGGCGGCCAGGCGGTGCAGGTAGGCCGCCGATTCGGCGCCGCCAAGCAGCGACGCCAGACCCGGCGCCCACGGCGCCTGGGCGAATTTCAGCGGCAGGCCGGTGGCGGCCAGCAGCAGGAAGCTGGTGACGATGGCGATGTGCACGCCCATCTGCATGCCGGTGAAGCGCCGCACGTAGGGGCCGTCGCCGCCGTGGCCGAACTTGAACTCGCCGCGCAGTTTGCCGACCAGCGCGCGCTGCATCCACAGCAGGCCGTGCAGGCCGAAGAAACCGAACACGCCGATCAGCAGCGAGGTCATGCCCAGCCAGAGCCAGTAGACGTAGGGATGGCGCGTCGGATCCGACGGGTTGGCGTGCGGGTCGAAGCTCAGGAATGCGGCGTTGACGTTCTCGTGGCAGGCGCCGCAGGTCTTGGCCAGGTTGTCGGGGTGCACGCTCGAACGCGGGTCCGAAGTGGCGAAGTTGCGGTGCGGCGTGTGGCAGTCGGCGCAGGCCGCGGCGGAGCTGTTCTCCAGCGCCGTGGCCTTGCCGTGGAAGCTGCCGCGGAAGGACGTCGAGTACTTCTCGTGGCAGTTGCCGCAGCCGTCGGAGACCTCGGTTCGCGTCGATGCCGCGTCGGGGTTCTTGACGGCGTGCGGTTCATGGCAGGTCGAGCACACCGGTCCCTTGCGCCCGGCCGTCTTCGCCGCGCTGTGCGCGCTCTCGTTGAAGTCCTTCAGGACGCCGCTGTGGCAGCTGCCGCAGGTTTCGGAGACCTTGGCATGGCTCGTCGTCGCCGCCGCGTCGTCCTTGGCGCGGATGTCGTGTTTGCCGTGGCAGCTGGAACACGACGGCGCGCTGCCCACCAGGCCGGCCTTGAGCAGCGCGCGGGCGTGCTCGCTGGTCTCGTAGTTGGCCATCATGTCTTCGTGGCAGCTGCCGCAGGTCTTGATCTGGTTGACCGCCGACAGCGGCGACTCCGGGTCGCCGCCCTTGAACACCGTGTGCAGGCTGCCGTGGCAGCCGTTGCAGTCCTTGATGGCCCGGTCACCTTCGGCGCGGCGGCCGTGGATGCTGCCGGCGATGGCCTTGAATTCGTCCTCGTGGCAGTCCTGGCAGACCTGCGGCTTGACCGCACCGAGCGGGTTGCGCGGGTGCTTGATTTCGAGCGCGGCGTCGTGGCAGTCGGCGCAGTCGAGCTTGCGGTGCGCCGAGCGGCCGAAGTGCAGCGCCGACACCGCGAGCGACTTGCCGTCGTCGGACTTCATCTCCGGGTCGTCGTGGCAGCTCAGGCACTTCTCGGACGACACCTGCTGTTGCTCCGCGGGCGCAGTCTTTGCAGCCGCGGCCGGTGTCGTCGCGGTCTGCGCCGCCGCCGGCGCCGCCAGGAACACCAGCATCAGGGCTGCCGCTGCGCCAAGGCGCGCCAGGGCCCCTGCCGACCGTGCCTTCGAAGACGTATCCGAGCCTGTCATGGCGATCAACCTCTCATGGACGTACCGGAGTGGAAACGACACGCTGCCACCGACCCGGACCGTATGGCATTTTCGACAGGCCACGGGGCAAACGTTTGATGTGAGGCAAGCTTTGGCGGGGCCGCGCCGAAACTGTCCTACCGGTGCGGGTATCGCCGCCGGCGACCCTTCGCGGGCCCGGAATTCAGGCCTGCGCCGCGGCCGCCTGCACCGCAATGCCGACGTTCTTGAACCGGCCGTAGGTGTAGTGCGCCGCGCAGGCGCCTTCGGACGACACCATGCACGAACCGATCGGGTTCTCGGGCGTGCACACGGTGCCGAAGACCTTGCAGTCGGCCGGCTTCTTCACGCCGCGCAGGATGGCGCCGCATTCGCAAGCCTTGTTGTCGGGCACCGAGCGGTAGCTGATGCCGTAGCGCCTCTCGGCGTCGAAGGCAGCGAAGTCGGCCTTGATGGCCAGCGCGCTGTACGGCACTTCACCGAGGCCGCGCCATTCGAAGCTGCGGCGCAGCTCGAAGACCTCGGCCACCAGCGCCTTGGCCTTGGCGTTGCCGTCGCGCGTGACGGCGCGCGTGAACTCGTTCTCGACCTCGGCGCGGCCCTCGTTCAACTGGCGCACCAGCATCAGGATGGCCTGCATCACGTCCAGCGGCTCGAA
>CAYJOA010000045.1:0-28523 GCA_964371495.1 uncultured Rubrivivax sp. | reverse complement strand
TGCGGATGGTGATCGGCGCCGTGAAGTCGCCGGCCGAGCGGTAGCGCAGCCGCGCCGCCTCGGACACGATCTGGTCGGACGCCGGGTAGAAGTAGTCGGCGAACTGGACCTCGACCACCGGGCGCAGGCCGTAGGCGGCCATGCCGATGGCCGTGCCGACGATGCCGCCTTCGGAGATCGGCGCGTCGAAGACGCGCGAGCGGCCGTATTTGGCCTGCAGCCCCTCGGTGCAGCGGAAGACGCCGCCGAAGTAGCCGACGTCCTGGCCGTAGACGACGACATCGGGGTCGCGTTCGAGCATCACGTCCATCGCCGAACGCAGCGCCTGGATCATGGTCATGCGCGTCATGTCAGGTCCCTTCCAGACGCGCCTGGCGCAGCTGTTCCAGCAGGTGCGGCGGCATGTCCTTGTAGACACCCTCGAACATGGTCTCCAGCGGCGGCACGTGGCCGTCGATCAGCGTGCCGCCGTACTGCTCGGCTTCCTTCAGCGCTGCCGCGACTTCGGCCTCCAGTTCCTTGTGCACACGCTCGTGCTCGTCGTCGGACCAGGCGCCCACCCGCACCAGGTGCTGCTTCAGGCGCGCAATCGGGTCGCCGAGCGGGAAGCGCTGCGCGTCGTCGGCGGGGCGGTAGCGACTGGGGTCGTCGGAGGTCGAATGCGCTCCGGCACGGTAGGTGAGCCACTCGATCAGCGTCGGCCCCAGGTTGCTGCGCGCACGTTCGGCGGCCCAGCGCGAGGCCGCGAGCACGGCCAGGAAGTCGTTGCCGTCGACACGCAGCGAGGCGATGCCGCTGCCGACGCCGCGGGCGGCGAAGGTCGTGGCCTCGCCGCCGGCGATGGCCTGGAAGGTGGAGATGGCCCACTGGTTGTTGACGACGTTCAGGATCACCGGCGCGCGGTAGACGTGGGCGAAGGTCAGCGCGGTGTGGAAGTCGGATTCGGCGGTGGCACCGTCGCCGATCCAGGCCGAGGCGATCCGGGTGTCGCCCTTGATCGCCGACGCCATGGCCCAGCCGACGGCCTGGATGAACTGCGTCGCCAGGTTGCCGCTGATCGAGAAGAAACCGGCGCGCTTGTACGAGTACATCACCGGCAGTTGCCGGCCTTTCAGCGGGTCGCGCGCGTTGCTCATCAGCTGGCAGATCAGCTCGGCCATCGCCACGTCGTCGCGGGCCAGCAGCAGGCCCTGCTGGCGATAGGTGGGAAAACACATGTCGCCCGGCGACAGCGCCAGCGCCTGCGCGGTGGCGATGGCCTCCTCGCCCAGGCATTGCATGTAGAAGGAGATCTTCTTCTGCCGCTGCGCGATGAACATCTTGGCGTCGAAGGCGCGTGTCTTCATCATCGCGCGCAGCCCGCGGCGCAGCAGTGCCGCGTCGGCCGGCGGCGCCCACGGGCCGACGGCCCGGCCTTCGTCGTCGAGCACGCGCACCAGCGTAAAGGCCAGGTCCGCGGTGCTGGCCGGCGACGCGTCCACGTCCGGGCGCCGCACGGCGCCGGCGGGTGACAGGTGCAGGTAGGAGAAGTCGGTCGCCTGGCCGGGGCGGCCGGTCGGCTCGGGCACGTGCAAATGTAGCGGCGGTGTGGTCTGCATCGACGTTCTCCCCGCCGCGATCGTACGCGTCAGGCCGGCAGCGGCGCCGCGTTGCGCCCGAACACCGCCGCGCCGGCGAAGCGGGCTTGCGTGCCCAGGCGCTCTTCGATGCGCAACGCCTCGTTCCACTTCGCCATGCGTTCACCGCGGGCGAAGGAGCCCACTTTCAGCTGGCCGGCCCGCCAGCCGATGGCCAGGTGCACGATCGTCGTGTCTTCGGTCTCGCCCGAGCGCGCCGAGACGATGCCGGCGTAGCCCGAAGCGCGCGCGGCGTCCCAGCATTGCAGCGTCTCGGTGAGCGTGCCGCGCTGGTTGGGCTTGAGCAGCACCGTATTGGCCGCGCCGGCGGCCGCGGCCTCGTTCACCAGCGCTGCGCTCGACACCAGGAAGTCGTCGCCCACGACCTGCAGCCGGTGGCCGGCGGCGCGCGTGAAGCGCGCGAAGGCCGGCGCGTCGTCTTCGCCGAGCGGGTCTTCGATGCTGGCGATGGGGAAGCGTTCGCACCAGCGCAGCAGCAGCTCGATGAGGCCGTCGCTGTCGAGTTCGCGGCGCTCCAGCCCCAGCGTGTAACGGCCGTCGCGGCCAAAGTCGCTGGCCGCGATGTCCAGCGCGATGGCCACCTGCTCGCCCGGCACGAAGCCGGCGCCTTCGATGGCGCCGACCAGCGCTTCCAGCGCTTCCTCGTTGGTGTCGAACACCGGCCACCAGCCGCCCTCGTCGGCGACGCCGCACAGGGCACCGCGCTCGCGCATCGCCGCACCGGCGTGGCGGTAGACCTCGGCCGTCCACTCCAGCGCCTGCGCAAAACTGCCGGCGGCGGGGCACACGACCATGAAGTCCTGGATGTCGACGCGCCGGCCGGCGTGCGCGCCGCCGCCGAAGATCTGGATCTGCGGCATCGGCAGCAGCACGGCATCGGCGCCACCGAGGTAGCGGTACAGCGGCACGCCGTGCGCTGCCGCTGCGGCGTGCGCCGCGGCCATCGATACCGCCAGCGTGGCGTTGGCGCCCAGTCGCGACTTGGTCGGCGTGCCGTCGAGCTCGATCAGCCGCGCGTCGAGCGTGGCCTGGTCGTCGGCGGGCAGGCCCAGCACGGCGCGCGCGATCTCGCCGTTGACGTGGGCCACGGCACGCTGCACGTCGAGCCCACCGTGCCGTTCGCCGCCGTCGCGCAGTTCCAGCGCTTCGCGCGTGCCCTTGCTGGCGCCGGCCGGCACGATGGCGCTGCCCGTCGCACCGTCTTGCAGGACGACCTCGGCCTCCACGGTGGGGCGGCCGCGGCTGTCCCAGACGCGGCGGGCGTGGACGCTGCGGATGGCAGACGGATGGGTCATGCTCGAAGCTCCTGGCGCCAGGCTGCACTCACCTTGGCGAGTTGCGCCACCGGCCGTTGCAGCAAGGCGCGCGCGGCGCGGCGCACGACATCGCGCTGCGGCTCGGACGTCACGTATTCCACCGGCGACTTGCCGTCCACCCGGGCCAGCAGCAAGCCGGGCAGCAGCGCCGCCGCGCGCTGTTCGACGGCCGCGCGCTGCTCCCAGTTCACGCCTTCCAGGTAGGCCTCGGTCAAGGCAGCGAAACAGGCCAGGAAGTCCGTGCTCGCCGGCGGCACCCACAGGCACTTCAGCAGCAGGTGATTGAGGCAGAACGCGATGTCGAACGCCGGGTCGCCCCACCAGGCGCACTCGGCGTCCAGCAGCACCGGCCCGTGCGGGCCCACGAGGATGTTCTTCGGGCTCACGTCGCCATGCACCAGCGCCTGCTTGTGCGCCTGTGTCTGCGCCACCAGCGCCTGCAGCCGGGGCGCGAGGTCCGGGTGCCGAGCGGCCGTGGCCAGCAGGTAGGGCTCGAGCCGGATGTCGAAGAAGATCGTGTCGGTATCGAACTGCGCGGCGAGTTCCGGATGCGCCGCAGCATGCGCATGGATGCGCACCAGTGTGCGGCCGACCGCCTGCGCGGTGGCGACCTCGGCACGGCCCTCGCTCAGCTGCCGCTTCCACAGCGGGTGGTCGGCAGGCGGCAGGTAGCTCATCACCAGCACGCCCAGCGCCGGGTGCTGGCCCAGCACGCGCGGCGCACACCCGGGCACGGCGGCGTCGGCCGCCTGCATCCAGCGCGCCTCGTACAGATTGCGTTCGATGGGGGCGTGCCAGTCGGCGGCCACGCGCAGCTTGGCCAGTGCACGCTTGGCGCAGACGGGGCCTTGCGGCGTATCGATGCGCCAGATGTCCGACGACACGCCGCCGGTCAGCGGCACGCCGGTCGGTTCCTGCTCGCCGGCCAGGCCCAGCTCGCGCAGCGCCTGCGCGAATGCGGGCGGTACCGGCTGGCTGGGCTCGAGCATCGTTGGCCGCGTCTGCGGGTTGATCAAACGGCCGCGACCGGGCGCGATGTGTAGCCCGCTTCCACCAGCTTGACGAGGGCAAACAGGGTCTGGTTGACCGGCGTGGCGACGCCGAGCTCGGCACCACGGCGCGCCACGTAGCCGTTGAGGTGGTCGATCTCGGTCGGCTTGCCGCGCGCCATGTCCTGCGCCGTGGACGAGAGCTGCGCGGGCATCGCGGCGGCGATGCGCTCCATGGCCGCCAGCGCGGCGTCCAGCGGCAGGTCCTGCCCTTCGGCGCGCGCCACCGCCACCACCTCGCGCACCACGGCGTGCTGCAGCTCGCGGATGACGGGCAGCGCGGCCAGGCGGCCGTAGGGCTGTTGCGCCAGCCCGGAGATGGCGTTGTAGGCGCAGTTGACCAGCAGCTTGTGCCACAGCTCGGCCATCACGTCGGGCGAGATCGTCACCGGCACCTGCGCCGTGGCGAACAGGTCGGCGACCGCCTGCAGCCTCCCCTGCAGCGCAGCGTCCTTCGCGGCCACAGCGTCGGCAGGGCCGATCACGAGGTCGCCGCGGCCGAAGTGCTGCACGACGCCGGGCCCGGGCATCGCGGTGGCCACGTAGACGACGACCGGCACCACCGGCTGCCGGATGTGGCGCGCCATCGTCGCCGTGTTGTCGACGCCGTTCTGCAGGCTGAGCACGAGCGCGTTGGCGCCGAGCAGCGGCGCGATGGCGCGCGCCACCGCGTCGGTGTCGGTGGACTTGACGCAGAACAGCACCAGGTCGGCGCCTTGCACGGCGGCGAGGTCGGTGCTGGCTGCCAGACGGACGGTTTCCACCTCCCCGCCCCGATGCAGCTGCAGCCCGCGGCTGCCGATGGCCTGCACGTGCGGTGCGCGGCCGATCAGCGTCACCGCGTGGCCGGCACGCGCCAGCATCGCGCCGAAGAAACTGCCGACGGCGCCGGCGCCGACGACGACCGTGGAGTGGAAGGCTGGAGTCACGGTTCACGCGTGCCCGATGGGCAGGTCCCTGTCGATGGCCGGAGTATGCAGTGCCCGGCCTGGCCGATGGCGGTGCGCACACCGAGGGCGTCGTGCAGCAGCCTTCAGCGCCAGGCGAACTCGGGCTGGTCGAAGTGGACGACGCGCGTCGGGCGGCCGAGCAGGCAGACTTCGCGGAACTGGTAGAGCACGGCCGCCGTCGGCGCGGCGATCCAACGGGTGCCGATCGGCATGCGCAGCACCGGGTGTTCGCTGTGGCGCGTCGTCTCGAGCATCGGCGCGTCGGCACGCAGCAGTTCGGCCGCCGGGATGCGGTGGATGCTGGCAACCTCGCCGCACTGCGGCTGCAGCCACCGCGCCGGGCCGGCCCACACCACCACCGGCGTGATGACATAACCCGAGCGGGTGGCGAAGTCGTCGAGCCGGCCGAGCACCGCAGATGCGTCGAGCGCCAGGCCGGTCTCCTCGGCCAGTTCACGCAGCGACGCCTGCTCGGGCGTCTCGCCGGCGTCGATGCGGCCACCCGGCAACGCCCATTGGCCGGCGTGGCTGCGCAGGTTGGCGGCGCGCTGGGTCAGCAGCAGCGCGGCACTGCGGCTCCAATGTTGGTGGCGCGGCAGGCCTTCCAGGCCGGCGCCCGGGCCGGCGTCGGCAATGGCCACCGCCACCGCAGCCGCCCGGTGAGGCCCGATGGCCAGCGGCCGGGCCTCGAACTGCCGCAGCCGCTGCAACAGCTGGGCCCGCAGCGCCTGGCTGCGCCGCAAGGCGCTCAGAGCTCCAGCAGTTGCGCCAGCTGCGCCGTCGGCAGGCCGCCCGACTGCACGCCGTAGGGTCCGTCGGCGGCAATGCGATAGACCATGTGCGGCACGCTGCTGGCGTCGAGCGACTTCCACAGCTCGGTATTGGCCTTGATCTTGTCCAGCAGATCGGCATCCGACGGACCCGGCACCGCGATCCCGCCCTGGCCGCCGGCCAGCCGCGTCTCGTGCAGGTCCATCGCCTTCACCGGGTCCGCAGAGGCCAGCAGCAGCGCGCCCTGCGGTGCCGACGACGGGCCGATGAAGGCCACCGGCATCCAGACCATGCGGATGCGGTCGTGCAGGGGCTTGCTGTTGACCCACAGCGTCGCGCAATGGGGACATTGGGGGTCGAAGAAGACCAGCACCTGGCGCGCTGCCATAGGCTGACCGACGACGAAGCCGGTGCCGCGCGATGCGGTTTCGAAAGCCAGTCGCGAGCTGCCTGCCTGGGGTGCGGCCGGCGCCGGCGCGGCGGGTGCCGGGGCCTGCGCCTCGTTCTTCGAGCAGGCGGCCAGCGCTGCCAGTGCGGCGCCGCCGGCGCCGATCAGGGCCTGCCGGCGCCTCATGAGGCCAGGCCCGCACGCGGCATCGTCAGCGCGCCCTGTGCATGAACTGCTGCTGTCATCGGAGGCCATTCCTTGCTGTTGGGGAGCGAGCTTCGAGTCTAGACCTCAAGCCTTGACCCCAGACACCTTGTGCCGCATCAGCCGGCCGCGCTCCCGCTCCCAGTCGCGCTGCTTCTCGGTGTTGCGCTTGTCGTGCTGCGCCTTGCCCTTGGCCAGCGCGATCTCGGCCTTCACGCGGCCGCCCTTGTAGTGCAGGTTCAGCGGCACCAGGGTGAAGCCCTTCTGCTCGACCTTGCCGATGAGGCGCCGCATCTCGGCCTTGTGCACGAGCAGCTTCTTGGTGCGGTCGGCTTCGGGCGTGACGTGCGTGGAGGCGGCGCGCAGCGCGTTGATGCGGCAGCCGATCAGGTACAGCTCGCCGTCGCGGATGAGCACGTAGCCGTCGGTGAGCTGCACCTGCCCGGCGCGTATGGCCTTGACCTCCCAGCCCTCCAGCACCATGCCGGCCTCGAACTGTTCCTCGATGCTGTATTCGTAACGGGCGCGGCGGTTCTCGGCTATGTGGGCCATCGTGTCCGTTCAGGTGGGGTCGCAGCCCGCTTCTACAATCCCGGCATTGTATGAAGCACGTACACAAATCGGTCCTGCTGTGGTACTCGCCGGGAGAGATGTACGAGCTGGTCACCGACATCGAGGACTACCCGACCTTCCTGCCCTGGTGCGACAAGGCCGAGGTGCTGGAACGCCACGACGACGGCGTCACGGCCCGTCTGGGGCTGGCCTACAGGGGCGTGCGGCACGCCTTCACGACGCGCAACCAGCAGGTCGAGGACACGTCGGTGAAGGTGCAACTGGTCGACGGCCCGTTTTCGCTGCTCGACGGCACCTGGCTGTTCCGACCGCTCGGCCGCCCGGGCAGCGATGAGCAGGCCTGCAAGATCGAGTTCGACCTGCGCTACGCCTTTGCCAGCAAGGCGCTGGAGGTGGTGGTCAGCCCGGTCTTCGACAAGGTGGCCAACACCTTCGTCGAATCCTTCGTGCGGCGCGCCGAGGACGTCTATGGTGCCCGCTGAGGCCCCGCTGGAACTGCATGTCGAGGTCGTCTACTGCCCCCGGCCGGGCAGCGCCGACCAGGTGACTGTGACACTGCCCGCCGGCGCCACGGTAGCCGACGCCCTGCGCGCCAGCGGACTGCTGGCGCGCCATGGCCTGGCGGCCGAGGGCCTGCGGCTGGGCCTCTGGTGCCGGGCGAGCGACGCCGAGACGCCCTTGCGCGACCGCGACCGCGTCGAAGTCTACCGGCCGCTCCGGGTCGACCCCAAGGAGGCACGCCGCCAGCGTTACCAGCGCCACAAGGAACGCTACGGCCCCGGTTAAGAGATGGGCCGACGCGCCCTTCAGCGGCAGTCGGACGCGATGACCTCGCGCGCACGGCGCAGTTCGTCGGCACGACCCTTGTCGTCGATCACCTCGCGCTCGCCCTTGTCGTTGAGACGGGCGATGCGCTGGCCGCTCTCCAGTGCCGCGACATGACCGCGCGCGCGGTTGCAGTTCTCGGCGCGGTTGGCCGCCGCCTTGTCGGACTCGGCCTTGAGCCGGGCGGCCTGCTCCTGGTCGGCGGCCTGCTTGCGCGCTTCGAGCTCGCGATCCACCGGCACACGGACTTCGGGCCGTGCCGGCGCCGATGCGGCCGACGCCGGCTCGGCCGCTCGCCGCAGCTCGGGCAGCGGGCGCGCCAGGATGTCCTTCTGGGGCACCTCCTTGGGCGGCGGGCGGTCACTGACGTTGATCTGGCCGGTCTGGTCGCGCCACTTCCATTGCGCCTGGGCCGGCGGCAGCAGGCCGAGCAGCATGCCGAGCGCCAGCAGCGGCAGCATGCGGCCGATCCGGAAAGCCGGGCGGCACGGGATCCTTGCAGGAGGCTGATGCATGGCCCCAGTGTATTCCGGCCTATGCCGCGGCAGGCCGTGAAACCCGTCACGGTGGGGGGCGGGGCGGGTGCCTTCCTATAATCCGCTTTTGCGTCTGGAGCCCTTGCATGCGCCTACTCGGCAAAGCACTCACCTTCGACGACGTGTTGTTGGTGCCGGCGTATTCACGGGTCCTGCCGCGAGACACCAGCCTGGCCACCCGTCTGTCGCGCCACATCACGCTCAATCTGCCGCTGGTGTCGGCCGCCATGGACACCGTGACCGAGTCGCGGCTGGCGATTGCCATCGCCCAGGAGGGCGGCATCGGCATCGTGCACAAGAACCTCACGCCGCAGCAGCAGGCGGCCGAAGTGGCACGCGTCAAGCGCTACGAATCAGGCCTGCTGCGCGACCCGATCACGATCACCGCCGACCTCACCGTGCGGCAGGTTATGGCGCTGTCCAAGCAGCACGGCGTGTCGGGCTTCCCGGTGCTGGAAGGCAAGGCGGTGGTGGGCATCGTCACCAACCGCGACCTGCGCTTCGAGACCCGCCTGGATGCCCCGGTGCGCGAGATCATGACGCCGCGCGAGCGCCTGGTGTGGGTCGGTGAAAGCGCCACGCTCGACGAAGGCAAGGCGCTGATGCACCGCCACAAGCTCGAACGCGTGCTCGTCGTCAACGAGGCCTTCGAGCTGCGCGGCCTGATGACGGTGAAGGACATCACCAAGCAGACCGACTTTCCGAACGCCGCGCGCGACGCCCACGGCAAGCTGCGCGTCGGCGCCGCGGTGGGTGTGGGCGAAGGCACCGAGGAGCGTGTCGAGCTGCTCGTCAAGGCCGGTGTCGACGTGCTCGTGGTCGACACCGCGCACGGCCACAGCCAGGGCGTGATCGAGCGCGTGCGCTGGGTCAAGAAGCACTACCCGCAGGTCGACGTCATCGGCGGCAACATCGCCACCGGCGAGGCCGCACTGGCTCTGGTCGAAGCGGGCGCCGACGCCGTGAAGGTGGGCATCGGGCCGGGATCGATCTGCACCACGCGCATCGTCACCGGCATCGGCGTGCCGCAGATCACGGCCATCGACAACGTTGCCAAGGCGCTGCGCGGCAGCGGTGTGCCGCTGATCGCCGACGGCGGCATCCGCTGGTCGGGCGACATCGCCAAGGCCATCGCTGCCGGTGCCGGCAGCGTGATGATGGGCAGCATGTTCGCCGGCACCGAGGAAGCGCCGGGCGAGACCATCCTCTACCAGGGCCGCACCTACAAGAGCTACCGCGGCATGGGCTCGCTGGGCGCCATGCAGCAGGGCAGCGCCGACCGCTATTTCCAGGAAGACAACGCCCACAACCCGAACACCGCCAAGCTGGTGCCCGAGGGCATCGAAGGCCAGGTGCCGTACAAGGGGACCATGGTCGCCATCGTGTTCCAGATGGCCGGTGGCCTGCGCGCGTCGATGCACTACTGCGGCTGCGCCAGCATCGACGACATGCACGAGCGCGCCGCATTCGTCGAGATCACCGCCGCCGGCATCCGTGAGAGCCACGTCCACGACGTGCAGATCACCAAGGAAGCGCCGAACTACCGCCTGGAGTGACGTGACGCTTCCTGCTGTTCCCGGCACCGGCTGGCGCCAGGCCGCCATGGGCTTCATCATGGTGACGGTGCTGATCGACATGGTCTCGATCGGGCTCATCATCCCGGTGCTGCCGGCCTTGGTGGGCACCTTCACCGGCAGCCCGGCCGACCAGGCCTTCTGGTATGGCGCCGTGACGCTGTCGTTCGCAGTGGCCACCTTCTTTTCGTCGCCGGTGCTCGGCGGCCTGTCCGACCGCTACGGTCGCCGGCCGGTCTTGCTGCTCGGCTTCTGCGGCCTGGCGCTGAACTTCTTCGTCACCGCCATGGCCTCGGCGCTGTGGATGCTGCTCGTGGCGCGTTTCCTCGGCGGCGCGATGCAGGCCAACGCCGCAGTGGCACAGGCCTACGTCGCCGACGTCACGCCGCCGGCCGAGCGGGCACGCCGTTTCGGCCTGCTGGGGGCCATGTTCGGCATCGGCTACACGCTGGGGCCGGTGCTGGGCGGTGTGCTCGGCGACATCGACCTGCGCCTGCCGTTCTTCGTGGCCGGCTCGCTGGCCCTCGTCAACACGCTGTACGGCACCTTCGTGCTGCCCGAGTCGCTGCCGCGCGAGAAGCGGCAGCCTTTCCAGTGGCGGCGCGCCAACCCGGTGTCGGCCTTGAAGGGCCTGACGATGCTGCGCGGCGTCGGGCCGCTGGTGTGGGTGGTCGGCCTGGCCGGGCTGGCGCAGTTCACGATGCACATGAGCTGGGTGCTGTACACGACCTTCAAGTTCGGCTGGGGACCGAAGGAAAACGGCTGGTCGCTGTTCACGGTGGGCGTCATGGCCGCCATCGTCCAGGGCGGGCTGATGAAGCAGCTGCTGAAGCGCTACTCGGCACAACGCCTGGCGGCGATCGGGCTGGTGTCGGCGACCTTCTGCTACCTGGCCTGGGGGCTGGCCACCCAGGGCTGGATGATGATCGTCATCGTCGTGGCCAACCTGTTCGGCTTCACCACGGTGGCGGCACTGCAGAGCCTGATCTCCAACGCCGCCGACGAACGCGACCAGGGCCGGACCATGGGCGCCGTGGCCTCGCTGAACAGCGTCACCGGCGTGCTCGCGCCGGTCATCGCGGCAACGCTGCTGACGGTGGTGTCGGGCCGACCGCCAGGTGACGCCTGGCTCGGCCTGCCCTTCTTCTTCTGTGCCTTGCTGCAGGGCCTCGCGGCCGTGCTGGCGATCCGTCACTTCCAGCGCCACCGCAGCACGCCCGCTGCCGCGGCCGCGGCTCCCTGAACCGGCCCACCGCCATGCACGACAAGATCCTGATCCTCGACTTCGGTTCGCAGCTCACGCAGCTCATCGCACGCCGCGTGCGCGAGGCGCATGTCTATTGCGAGATCCACCCCAACGACGTGAGCGACGCGTTCATCCGCGACTTCGCTCCCCGCGGCATCATCCTCTCGGGCAGCCACGCCAGCACCTACGAGGAGCACGAACTGCGCGCGCCGCAAGCGGTGTGGGACGCCGGCGTGCCGGTGCTGGGCATCTGCTACGGCATGTTCACGATGGCCGTGCAGCAGGGTGGGCAAGTGCAGGCCAGCGAGCACCGCGAATTCGGTTACGCCGAGGTGCGCGCGCGTGGCCACACGCGGCTGCTCGACGGCATCGAGGACTTCGCCACGCCCGAAGGCCACGGCATGCTCAAGGTCTGGATGAGCCACGGCGACAAGGTCACGGCGCTGCCGCCGGGCTTCAAGCTGATGGCCAGCACGCCGAGCTGCCCGATCGCCGGCATGGCCGACGAGGCGCGCGGCTACTACGGCGTGCAGTTCCACCCCGAGGTGACGCACACCGTCAAGGGCCGCGAGCTGCTCAACCGCTTCGTGCTCGACATCGCGAAAGCCAAGCCCGACTGGGTGATGGGCAATGTCATCGACGAGGCCGTCGCGCGCATCCGCGAGCAGGTCGGCGGCGACGAGGTGATCCTCGGCCTCTCGGGCGGCGTCGACTCGAGCGTCGCCGCGGCGCTGATCCACCGCGCGATCGGCAACCAGCTCACCTGCGTCTTCGTCGACCATGGTCTGCTGCGGCTCGACGAAGGCAAGATGGTGATGGACATGTTCGTCGGCCGGCTGCACGCCAAGGTGCTGCATGTCGATGCGAGCGAACAGTTCCTCGGCCACCTGCGGGGCGTGACCGACCCCGAGATCAAACGCAAGATCATCGGCCGCGAGTTCGTCGAGGTGTTCCAGCGCGAGGCGGGCAAGCTCGCGAACGCGAAGTGGCTGGCGCAGGGCACGATCTACCCCGACGTGATCGAGTCGGGCGGCGCGAAGACGAAGAAGGCCACGTCGATCAAGAGCCACCACAACGTCGGCGGCCTGCCCGAGACGCTGGGGTTGAAGCTGCTCGAGCCGCTGCGCGAGCTGTTCAAGGACGAGGTGCGCGAGCTCGGCGTCGCACTCGGCCTGCCCGCCGAGATGGTGTACCGCCATCCGTTCCCGGGCCCCGGCCTGGGCGTGCGCATCCTCGGCGAAGTGAAGCGCGAGCATGCCGACCTGCTGCGCCGCGCCGACGCCATCTTCATCGAGGAGCTTCGCAACACGAAGGACGAAGCGACCGGCAAGAGCTGGTACGACCTGACGAGCCAGGCCTTCGCCGTGTTCCTGCCGGTCAGGAGCGTGGGCGTGATGGGCGACGGCCGCACCTACGAGCACGTCGTCGCGCTGCGCGCCGTGCAGACCAGCGACTTCATGACCGCCGACTGGGCCGAGCTGCCCTATGCGCTGCTGAAGAAGGTGTCCAGCCGCATCATCAACGAAGTGCGCGGCATCAACCGCGTCGTCTACGACGTGTCTAGCAAGCCGCCGGCGACGATCGAGTGGGAATGATCTTGGCGAGGTGACGCTCGTCGACCTCGCCGCCCCGCGTCAGCTCGCCGCGCCGAAAGCCGCCGCCAGCGCCTGCTCGATGTCGGCCTGCAGGTCGGCCACGGCCTCCAGGCCGAGCGAGAAACGCACCAGATGCCCGCGCAGGTGCGCGCTGCCGCGCACCGAACCGGCCCGCATCGTGGCCACGTCGTAGGGCACCACCAGGCTCACCGGCCCGGCCCATGAATAGCCGATGCGGAACAGCTGCAGGGCGTCGACGAAGGCGTCGACCTGCGCTGCCGTATAGCGCTCGTCCAGCAGCACCGAGAACAGCCCGGCCGCCGCGCTGCAGGTGGCACGCCAGTGGGCGTGGCCGGGCGATCCTTCCAGCGCCGGATGCAGCACCTGCCGCACCTCCGGGCGCGCGGCGAACCAGGACGCCAGCGCGCGGCCGGCGGTGTCCTGCGCGCGGTAGCGCAGCGGCAAGGTGGCCAGCGAGCGCAGCACCAGTTCGGCGTCGTTGCCCGCCACGCCCAGCCCCAGGTGCATGTGCGTGAGCTTGATGCGTTCGTGCAGGGCCGCGTCGCGCGTCGTCACCGAGCCCATCAGCACGTCGCCGCCACCGCTTGGGAACTTGGTCAGCGCCTGCATGACGATGTCGATGCCGAGATCGAAGGCCGCGAAGGCGATGCCGGCGCCCCAGGTGTTGTCCAGCGCCGTCGTCACGCCGCGGCTGCGCGCCGCCTCGACCAGGCCCGACAGGTCGGGAAACTCCATCGTCACCGATCCCGCCGCTTCCAGCCAGACGAGCTGGGTGCGCGGGCCGATCATGGCCGCCAGCGCGGGCGCGTCCAGCGGGTCGTAGAGCCGGTGCGTGATGCCCCAGCGCGCCAGCTCGGAGCGCGCCAGTTCGCGGCTCGGTCCGTAGACGTTGTCGGGCAGCAGCACCTCGTCGCCCTGCGCCAGCAGCGCCTGGTCGACGAGCGCGATCGCCGCCAGGCCGCTGGGTACCAGCACGCATTGACTGCCGCCTTCCAGCGCGGCGATGCGCTCTTCCAGCGCAAAGGTCGTCGGCGTGCCGTGCAGGCCGTAGGTGTAGCCCTGCTTGTTGCGCCAGTCGCGGGCGCGCATGGTGGCCACGTCGGTAAAGATCACCGTCGAGGCCTTGTGCACCGCCAGCTGCGGTGCCTCGAAGCCGGCCGGCGGACGGTAGGCGTGGTGGATCAGCTCGGTGCTCAGGTCGCGCGGCATGGGGGTTCCTGCGGGATTCAGATCGGCACGGCGACGAGGTCGTGGCCGTCGGCAGCGACGATGCGGGCGCGCGTGAACTCGCCGACCTTCAGCGTCTTCGACGCCTTCTCGGGCGGCAGCAGGCGCACCTGGCCGTCGATTTCGGGCGCGTCGGCATAGGTGCGGCCGACGCCGCCCTTGCGGCCGAGCGCCGGCGCGTGGTCGACCAGCACCTGCATCGAAGCGCCGACGCGGCGCTGCAGCCTGGCCACCGACACCTGCTCGGCGACGGCCATGAAGCGCGCGCGGCGTTCCTCGCGCACTTCCTGCGGCAGCATGCCCGGCAGTTCGTTGGCCGCCGCACCCTGCACCGGTGAATAGGCAAAGCAGCCGGCACGGTCGATCCGGGCCTCGCGCATGAAGTCCAGCAGCGTCTGGAACTCGGCCTCGGTCTCGCCCGGAAAGCCGGCGATGAAGGTCGAGCGCACGACGAGTTCGGGGCAGATCTCGCGCCAGCGCGCCAGCCGCTCCAGGTTGCGTTCGCCGCTGGCCGGGCGCTTCATGCGCTTGAGCACGTCGGGGTGCGCGTGCTGGAAGGGCACGTCCAGGTAGGGCAGCACGCGGCCGGCGGCCATCAGCGGCAGGATGTCGTCCACGTGCGGGTAGGGATAGACGTAGTGCAGCCGCACCCAGGCGCCGTACGGCGCGGCCAGGTGACCGAGCCGCGTGCACAGGTCGAGCAGCCGCGTCTTCACCGGCTGGCCGTCGAAGAAGCCGGTGCGGTACTTGAGGTCGACGCCGTAGGCGCTGGTGTCCTGGCTGATCACCAGCAGCTCCTTCACCCCCGATTCGAAAAGCGCCCGCGCGTCGCCCAGCACCTCGCCGACCGGACGCGACACCAGGTCGCCGCGCAGGCTGGGGATGATGCAGAAGGTGCAGCGGTGGTTGCAGCCTTCGCTGATCTTGAGATAGGCATAGTGCCGCGGCGTCAGCTTGACGCCGATCGAGGGCACCAGGTCGGTGAACGGGTCGTGCGGCCGCGGCACGTGCCGGTGCACGGCGTCCATCACTTCCTGCGTGGCATGCGGGCCGGTCACGGCCAGCACCTTGGGGTGCACCTGCTGCACGAGGTTGCCGCCGCCATCGCCGGCCTTGGCGCCCAGGCAGCCGGTGACGATGACACGGCCGTTGTGTGCCAGCGCATCGCCAATGGTGTCCAGGCTTTCCTTCACCGCGTCGTCGATGAAGCCGCAGGTGTTGACGACCACCAGGTCGGCGCCGTCATAGTTCTTGCTGGTCTCGTAGCCCTCGGCACGCAGCTGGGTGAGGATGAGCTCGGAATCGGTCAGGGCCTTGGGGCAGCCGAGCGAGACAAAGGCCACGGTGGGGGCCTTGCCGCTGGCGGCAGGCGCGGTGGCCGGTGCGGGGACGGTAGCGGTCATGACGCGATTCTCGGGCATCGCGCCCCGCGCCCGGCCGGGCCTATTTCTTGGCCGGCGGGAAGCCGGGCATGCCCGGGAACAGCGTGCCGGCGCGCTGGAGCTTTTCGAACATCTCGCGGCTTTGTTCGACGTAGCCCGTCATCAGGTTCTGCAGCGTCGGCGCCTGGCCGCTGAGGAACTGGGTCCAGACCTCGGGGCTCAGGTGCTTGGGGTCGTACAAGCCCTTGCTCTGGTTCAGGAACTGGTTCTGCAGCTCGACGAAGGCCTGCAGGTTCTTCTCCAGCATGGCGCCCATCATGCCCTGCATGGCATGGCCGTAGAAACGGATGATCTGCGACAGCGTCTGCGCGCTGAACATCGGCACGCCGCCCGACTCCTCTTCCAGGATGATCTGCAGCAGGATGCTGCGCGTCAGGTCTTCGCCGGTCTTGGCGTCGCGCACCTCGAAGTCGTCGCCCGCCAGCACCATCTGCTTGACGTCGGCCAGCGTGATGTAGCTGCTGTTCTGCGTATCGTAAAGACGGCGATTGGGGTACTTCTTGAGCACCCGCACGCTGCTCGCGGCACCGGCATCGGTGGCGGCGGCCGGGGCACGGCGGTGAGTGGGCATGCGGGGGGTTCCTCGGGCGTCGCAAACAAGCCCGATTCTAGGAGCGGCCCGGCGCCTGCCGTCCGGGGACTTGCCCGATCCGCTCAGGCTGCTCGCCTGGCGACTGGGCCCCCGTTGCGCCGCAGCCGAGCCAGCCCGGCCCCGAGCGCGCGCCACACCAGGCGCAGCATCAGCAGCGCCGCCAATGCCTCCAGCACCGTGACGCTGAAGGCCAGGCCGGTGTTCGATCGCTGTTCGCGCGCCTTGAACTTGGCCACGGCGCGGTCGCGTGCCGTCTCGATGCTGTCGTAGAAGCTGGGGATGACCAGCAGCGTGAGCAGCGTCGAGGTGATGACGCCGCCGATGATGGCCACCGCCATCGGGCGGTAGAACTCGCCGCCCTCGCCCACCCCCACCGCCACCGGCATCATGCCGGCGATGAGCGCGAAGGTCGTCATCAGGATCGGCCGCAGGCGTTTGCGGCCTGCCGCCATCAACGCTTCCTCGCGGTCGACGCCAACGTGTTCGAGCACACGCGCCGCGTCGAGCAGCAGGATGGCGTTCTTTGCCACCAGCCCCATCAGCATGATGACGCCGATGAAGCTCATCAGGTTGAGCGTGCCGCCGGTGGCCAGCAGCGCCAGCACGACGCCGATCAGCGACAGCGGCAGCGACAGCATCACCGCCAGCGGTGCCGTGAAGCTGCCGAACTGCATGACCAGGATCAGGTACATCAGCGCCACGCCCATGACCAGCGCGATTCCCATCTCGCGGAATACCTCCTGCTGGTCGCGCGAAGCGCCGGCCAGTTCCAGCCCGTAACCCGGCGGATACGGCATCGCGCGCGCGATCTTCAGCGCATCGGCGGTGACCTCTCCGGGCGAGCGGCCCTGCACGTTGGCGGCCACGCTGATGGTTCGTTTGCCGTCGACGTGCTGGATCTGCGACGGCGCCCGGCCCATGGTCACGGTGGCGATCTGCTCCAGCGGCACCATGCGGTTGCTGCCGCTGACGGCGATCGGCAGCCTTTCGATGTTGCCGGCGTCGACGCGGTCGTCGGGGTGCAGGCGCACGGCGACGTCACGCGTCTCGCCGTTGGGGTCGACCCAGTCGCCGACCTCGACGCCGGCGAAGGCGACCCGCAGCGCCTGCGCCGCGTCGCCCGCCGAGATGCCCAGCGTGTTGGCCAGGCCGCGGTCGAGCTCGATCTTCATCTCGACCTGCGGGTCCTGCTCCGACAGCCCCACGTCCACCGCACCGGGCACCAGCCGCAACCGGTCCATGAAGTCGTTGGTGATGGCCAGCAGCTGGCGTGAATCGGCACCGGTGAAGCGGATCTGCACCGGTTTCTGCGCGCCGCTGTTGAGGTCGTCCAGCACCACGTATTCGGCCCCCACCAGCCGTGCCGTGAGCCGGCGCAGGTCGGCTGCCACCTCGGGCGCGGAGCGCCGGCGCTCGGTGCTCTTGCCGATGTCGACGTAGATGCGCCCGCCACCCGGGTTGACGTTGCTGTTGGTGGCCACCGTCTCGGGCAGCGTGCGCGCCAGCACCGCCGCCGCCTCGACCTTCAGCCGCGCGTATTCCAGGCTGCTGCTGGCGGGCGTGCGGATCTCGACGGCCAGCGTGCCGGAATCGCCGGCCGGCAGGAAACTCGAGCCGCCGAAGCGCGCCTGCAGCGCGATCGCCGCCACCAGGCTGGCCAGTGCGAAGGCCGCCATCCAGCGCCGGTGGTGCAGGGCCCAGGCGATGACACGGCCGTAGCGGTCGCTCTGGTGGTCGAACCACTCGTTGAAGCGCTGCAGCACGCGGCCGACGCCGCGCCGCGGCCGCTGGTGGTGCCCGGGCGGGTCGCCCCAGTACGCCGACAGCATGGGGTCGAGCGTGAAGCTGACGAACAGGCTCACCAGCACCGAAGCCACCACGGTCAGGCCGAAGGGCCGGAACCATTCACCGCTGACGCCGGGCATGAAGGCCACCGGCACGAACACCGCCACGATGGAGAAGGTGGTGGCGGCCACCGCCAGGCCGATCTCTGCGGTGCCCTTGAGCGCCGCGGTGCGGCGGTCCTCGCCGCGCTCCATGTGGCGCACGATGTTCTCGCGCACGACGATGGCGTCGTCGATGAGCACGCCGATGGCCAGCGACAGCCCGAGCAGGCTCATGAAGTTGAGCGTGAAGCCGCACAGCCAGACGGCGATGAAGGCCGCCACCACCGAGGTCGGCAGCGACAGCGCCGTGATCAGCGTCGAGCGCCAGGAATTCAGGAACAGGTAGACCACGAACACCGTCAAGCCGGCGCCGAAGACCAGTGCGTGGATGACGTTGTCCAGGCTGTCCTGTGCCTCGCGGCCGCCGTCGCGAGTGACCTCGAGCGCGGTGCCTGCAGGCAGGCCGGGGCCGATCTCGACGACCAGATTGCGCACGCCCTCGGCCACCGTCACCGTGCTCGCTTCACGCGTGCGCGTGATCGACAGGCCGACGTTCGGGTGGCCGTTGCGCACCGAGAAGCCGCCCAGTTCGGCAAAGCCGTCCTGCACCGTCGCCACCTGGGCCAGGCGGACGAGCTGGCTGCCGCTGCGCTTGATGACGATCTGCTCGAACTCGGCCGGCGACTCGATGCGCCCGACCAGCCGGATGCTCTGGTCTTCGAGCGCGCCGCGCACCTTGCCCACCGGCGCGGTGGCGTTCTGCGCGCGCAAGGCGGCCACCACCTCGGTCACCGAGACCGCGTATTCACGCAGCTTCTCGGCGTGCAGCAGCACCGACAGTTCACGCCGCAGCGCGCCGTTGACGTTGACCACCGCCACGCCCGGGATGCCGCGGAAGCGGTCGGCGAGCTGGTCCTCGGCCAGGCGCGAGACCTCGGCGTGCGTCAACGAGGTGGACGACAGCGCCAGCTGCACGATCGGCTGCGCCGCCGGGTCCAGGCGCTGCAGCACCGGCTCGCGGATCTCGACCGGCAGCTTGTGGCGCACCGTGCCGATGGCGTTGCGCACCTCGTCGGCGGCTTCGACCATGTTCTTGTCGAAGTTGAAGATCAGCACCAGCCGCGCGTTGCCCTCGCTGGCCGTGGCGCGCACCTCGTCGACGCCGGCGATGCCCTGCAGCGCCTTCTCGATGCGGTTGACGACCTCGCGTTCGGTCGTCTCGGGCGACGCTCCGGGGTAGGCGATGTTCACCACCAGCACCGGCTGTTCGACGTCGGGGATCTGGTTCACGCGCAGCTTGGACAGCGCGAGCAGGCCCAGGGCCATGAGGCCGATGATGATGACGACCATCGCCACCGGCCGCTTGATGCTGAAGTCGGAAAGGAACATGGCGGCTCACCTCGCGACGCTGAACGCCGCCGCGCCCGGCGCCGAAGCGGCCGCCGCACCGCTGGCGGCGAGCTCGAAGCTCTGGCCGTCGACCAGCGTGCTGCCCGGGCGGCGCAGGATGCGGTCGCCGGCGGCCAGTCCGGCCAGCACCGGCACCTCGCCGCTGCGCACATCGCGTTCACCGATCTTGACGACCACCTTGCTCACGGCCTTGCCGGCGACGCGCCAGACATGGGCGGACTCACCCGTGCGCTGCAGCGCGGCTTCGGGGATGGCCAGCACCTGCGAGACGCCGGCTTCGATGCGGCCCTCGGCGAAGAGCCCGGCCACGCGCGGCGCGGCGGCCCGGTCGGCGAAGTCGACGACGACCTCGACCTGGCGCGTGGCGGCGTTGGCCGTGGCGTCGATGCGCCGCACGCGGCCGACGAATTCGGTGTCCGGGTAGCCGTTGACGCGGAACTTCACCGCCTGCCCGGCCTGCAGCTCGTGCATGCGGTCGGCCGACACCAGGCCTTCGAAACGCAGGCTGCCCGGGTCGATGACCTTGAGCAGTTCCTTGCCCACCTGCGCCGTGTCGCCCGCCGAGACCTTGCGTTCGCTGACCACGCCGGCGAACGGTGCGCGCACCTCGGTGCGCCGCAGCTGCTGGCGCGCGCCGACGACTCGGGCGCGCGCTGCCACGAGATCGCTCTGCGCGTTGTTGCGGCGCACCTCGGCGTCTTCCAGCGCCTGCATCGAGGTCATGCCCTGCGCCTGCAGCGTCTTCAGGCGCTGCACCTGGCGTTCGGCCTGCTCGAAGGCCTGCGTGGAGGCGCGCACCGCCTCGTCGGCCGAGGTCAGGCTGTCGCGGATGGCGGTGTCGTCCAGGCGCACGATGAGGTCGCCGGCGCGCACCGGCTCGCCGTTGTCCTTCAGCACCTGCAGCACCACCGCAGAGACTTCGGCGCGCAGGTCGGCGCGGCGCTCGGGCTGCAGCGAGCCGGTGACCACCGGCCCGGTGGCCTGGGCGCTGGCGCTCACCTCGAGCAGGTCTTCCGGCGACAGCAGCAGCACGGCTGCGGGCGCCTTGGCCGCTGCATCGCCCTTGGCCGGCCCGCCGGGCTTGTCGCCCTGGCCGCAGCCGGCCAGCGCCGCGACGCAGAGGATGACGATCAGTGTGTGACGCATGGTCGAGCGGGCAGCGCGCTGCGGTGCCCTCCTGAATGGAACGAGGGCGCTAGCGTACCCGCGACGGCCGCCGCCGGTGCCCTGGCTGCGACGAACGGCCCTTCTGGCGGCGCGAGTCGTCGACCGGCGTGACTGGTGGCCGTGCCGGCAGGCGCCCGCAATCCGCAGCGCCCGCTCGACCCAAAGCCTGCTACGAAACCGCCGCCCCGCAAAGCCAAACGGGTCAGCCCCTTGTGAGAGCTGACCCGTTGATTCGTAATGGTCGGGGCGGCGGGATTCGAACTCGCGACCCCTTGCACCCCATGCAAGTGCGCTACCAGGCTGCGCTACGCCCCGACGAAGCGTCAGATTATACGTCGGCCGGCAGCGGCCTCGCGCCCGGCGTCGGGCCGTCAGACGGTGAGCAGCTCGCGGATCGACACCAGTTCGGCACGCAAGGGCCCGGGCTCGATGGCGACGATGGGCGCACCGCTCGCCGGCATCGGATCGGCAGCGTCGTCGGCGGCGGCAGCAGCAGCGGCAAGCGCGCCGGGGCCATCGGCCGCGCCGGCGTCGGGCTTTCGCTCCGACGATGCGGCATCGGACAGGCGGTTGCGCGCGCCGCTGATCGTGAAACCCTGGTCGTACAGCAGCCCGCGGATGCGCCGGATGAGCAGCACCTCGTGGTGCTGGTAGTAGCGCCGGTTGCCACGCCGCTTCATCGGCTTGAGCTGCGTGAATTCCTGCTCCCAGTAACGCAGCACGTACGGCTTGACCCCGCACAACTCGCTCACCTCACCGATCGTGAAGTAACGTTTGGCGGGGATTGCGGGGAGCGTTTTCTCCATTGAAATCAATGGGATCTGTGAGGAAAGCTAGACTCTACTCGAACTCCTCCGCCGGCGGCGTGTCGCCCTGCACGATAGATTTCAACTTGTGACTGGCGTGGAAGGTGACGACGTTGCGCGCCTTGATCGGGATCGCCTCGCCGGTGCGCGGGTTGCGCCCCGGCCGCGGCGCCTTGCGCCGGATGTTGAAGTTGCCGAAGCCCGAAAGCTTGACGTCCTGCCCGGCCACCAGGCTGCTGTGCACGATCTCGAAGAAGGCCTCGACCATGTCCTTCGATTCGCGCTTGTTCAGGCCCAGGCGGTCGAACAGCAGTTCGGCCAGTTCGGCCTTGGTCAGCGTCGGCGTGTCCAGCGTGGGCAGGATCACGCTGTCATGGGTGTCGGTCATCGCGGGTTCCTCCCCTTCAGCCGCGCAGGCGCGCGCCGAAGGCTGTTTGCGCGCGCGCCACGGCCGCGGCGACCGCGGCTTCGATGCGGTCGTCGGTGAGCGTGGCGTCGGCGTCGAGAAGCTCGAGCCGCACGGCCAGACTGCGTTCCCCGGCATGGATGCCCGCCACCGGCGTGACGGGTCTGTAGAGGTCGAACAGCGCGGCCGAGCGGATCAGGCCGGCCGGATCATCGCGCAGACGCGCCATCAGCGCATCGTGATCGACCTCGTCGCGTAGCACCAGCGCCACGTCGCGCCACGCCGGCTGCCGGCGCGGCACCGGCGTGAACACGGGCAGCGGCGATTCGAGCACCGTGTCCAGGTCCAGCTCGAACAGCACCGGCGCCTGCGGCAGTTCATAGGCCTGTCGCCACTTCGGATGCAGCTCGCCGATGAAGCCGATGGCGCGGCCGTCGACCTCGACGCGGGCGCAGCGTCCCGGGTGCAGTGCGGGGTGCGTGTCGGCGGCGAAGACCGGCCGGCGCGGCGCCAGCAGCGCTTCGATGTCGCCCTTGGCGTCGAAGAAGTCGACGCCCTGCTCCTTGCGGCCCCACTGCAGGCTGTCGGCGGCGCCGCTGGCCAGTCCGGCCACGCGCATCGGCTGGTGCACCCCGGCGACGGTGAGCGGCCCGTCGGCGACGCCGCTGTCGCGCTTGAAGACGCGGCCGACCTCGAACACGCGGACACGGCTGGCCTTGCGCGACAGGTTGACGCGCAGCACCTGCAGCAGGCTGCCGAACAGGCTGGACCGCATTACGGCCAGCGGCGCGGCGATCGGGTTGAGCACCCTGATCGGGCTGGCGTTGCCGGCGAGTTCACGCTCCCAGCGTTCTTCGACGAAGCTGAAGCTGATGGTTTCCTGGTAGTCCAACGCGGCCAGCAGGCGGCGCACGGTGTTGGCGCTGCGGCGCGCCTCCGCGCGCACGCGCGCCGTCACCGGCGCCAGCGGCGGCGTCAGCGGCAGCTTGTCGTAGCCGATGACGCGGATGACCTCCTCGATCAGGTCTTCCTCGATCTTGAGGTCGAAACGCCAGCTTGGCGGCACCACCGTCAAGGTGCCGGGCGTCTGCGTGAACTGCAGGCCCAGGCGGCGGAAGACCTCGGCGCACTGCTCCTGTGTCAGCACCATGCCGATGACCTTGGCCGCACGCTCGACGCGCACGGTCACCGGTCGCGCTTCAGGCAGGTTCAGCACCTGGTCGTCCAGCGGGCCGGCCTGGCCACCGCAGATGTCGATGATGAGCCGTGTGATGCGCTCGATGTGCTGCACCGTCAGCGCCGGGTCGACTCCGCGCTCGAAGCGGTGGCCGGCGTCGGTGTTGAAGTTGTAGCGGCGCGAGCGGCCCTGCACCGCCTCGGGCCACCAGAAGGCGGCCTCGACGTAGACGTTTTTCGTGTCGTCGGACACCGCCGTCGCGTTGCCGCCCATGATGCCGGCCAGCGACTCCACGCCCTGGGCGTCGGCGATGACGCCGACGTCGGTGTCGAGCTCCACGGTGTTGCCGTTGAGCAGCTCGAGCGTTTCGCCGCGCCGGCCCCAGCGCACGACGAGCCGGTCGTGGATCTTGTCGAGGTCGAAGATGTGCGACGGCCGCCCGTATTCGAACATCACGTAGTTCGAGATGTCGACCAGCGCCGTCACGCTGCGCTGGCCGCAGCGCGCCAGGCGTTCGACCATCCACGCCGGCGTGCGGGCCTGCGTGTTCACGCCGCGAACGACGCGGCCCGAGAAGCGGCCGCACAGGTCGCTGGCCTGCACGTCCACCGGCAGGCGCTGGTCGTGCGCCGGTGGCACCGGCACGATGGCCGGCGTGGTCAGCGGCGATCCGGTCAGCGCCGAGACCTCGCGTGCGATGCCGAAGACGCTGAGCGCGTGCGCCAGATTGGGCGTGAGCTTGAGCGTGAAGACGGTGTCGTCGAGCGCCAGCCAGCGCCGGATGTCGGTGCCCACCGGCGCATCGGCGGCCAGTTCGAGCAGGCCGCCGTGCTCGTCGGCGATCTTCAGTTCACGCGCGCTGCACAGCATGCCGCGGCTTTCGACGCCACGCAGCTTGCCGATGCCGATCTTGTACGGCTGGCCGTCGTCGCCGGCGGGCAGCTCGGCGCCGACGATGGCCAGCGGCGCCTTCAGCCCGGCGCGCGCGTTGGGCGCACCGCAGACGATCTGCAGTGGCTCGCCGGCACCGACGTCGACCCGGCACACACGCAGCCGGTCGGCCTGCGGGTGCGGCGCCGCCTCCAGGATCTGGGCCACGACGACGCCGGAAAAAGGCGGCGCCACCGGTCGCAGCTCTTCGACCTCCAGGCCCGACATCGTCAGCAGGTCGGCCAGCTGCCGGGTGTTCAGCGGCGGGTTGCAGAACTCGCGCAACCAGGACTCGGGGAATTGCATGGCACAGGGTTCTCGTTGAGATCAGTCAAGCGGCGTTCTGAGCGCTCGTGCTCAATTGAACTGCGTGAGGAAACGCAGGTCGCCGTCGAACATCAGCCGCAGGTCGTCGATGCCGTAACGCAGCATCGCCAGCCGGTCGGGCCCGATGCCGAAGGCGAAGCCGATGTGGCGTTCGGGGTCCAGGCCGTAGCTGCGCACGACGTTCGGGTGCACCTGGCCCGATCCGGCCACCTCCAGCCAGCGGCCGGCCAGCGGCCCGCTGCGGAAGGCGATGTCGATCTCGGCGCTGGGTTCGGTGAAGGGGAAGAAGCTCGGACGGAAGCGCACGTCGAAGTCGTCGGTCTCGAAGAACTGGCGCACGAAGTCGATGAAGACGACCTTCAGGTCCTTGAAGCTGACGTTCTCGCCGATCCACAGGCCTTCGCACTGGTGGAACATCGGCGAGTGCGTGGCGTCGCTGTCGACGCGGAAGGTGCGGCCGGGGGCGATGACGCGGATCTCGGGCATCGGCCGACCCTGCGCCAGCTCGCCGGCGTACTTCGCGGCGTGCGCGCGCGCGTAGCGCACCTGCATCGGGCTGGTGTGCGGGCGCAGGTTGAGCCAGCGCCCTTCGCTGTCCTTCATGTCGACGTAGAAGGTGTCCTGCATCGACCGCGCCGGGTGGTTCTCGGGGTTGTTGAGCGCCGTGAAGCTCATCCAGTCGGTCTCGATCTCGGGGCCCTCGGCGACATCGAAACCGATCGAGGCGAAGATGGCCTCGATGCGTTCGATGGTGCGGCTCACCGGGTGCAGCCCGCCGCTGCCGCGGCGGCGGCCCGGCAGCGTGACGTCCAGCGCCTCGGCCTGCAGCTGGCGGTCGAGCTCGGCGGCGGCCAGCGCATCGCGGCGCGCCTGCAGCGCAGCTTCGATGCGCGCCTTGGCCTGGTTGATCTCGGCGCCGCGGGTCTTCTTCTGCTCCGCCGGCAGCGCCGCCAGGCCCTTGAGCTGCTCGGTGATGCGGCCGCTCTTGCCCAGATAACGTGCCTTGGCGTCTTCCAGGTCGGCGCCCAGCGCGGCGGCGTCGAAGTCGGCCATCGCGGCCTGCACCAGGGTGTCGAGATCGTTCATGGTCCGAAAAACAAAAAGGCCGCCCCGAGGTGACGGCCATTGTTTGCAGGGGCGTCGCCGGGGGCGCGCCCGGTGACGATGCTCGAGCCGCTGCCGCGCCCGCAGGCCCGGCAGCGCGGGCTCAAGCGAGCTGGGCCTTCACCTTGTCGACGATGCTCGTAAAGGCAGCCGGGTCGTGGATGGCTATGTCGGACAGGACCTTGCGGTCGATCTCGATGTTGGCCTTCTTCAGCCCGGCCATGAACCTGCTGTAGGTGATGCCACCGGCACGCGCCGCGGCGTTGATGCGCGCGATCCAGAGCTGGCGGAAAACCCGCTTGCGGGTACGGCGGTCGCGGTAGGCGTATTGCCCGGCCTTCATCACCGCCTGCTTGGCGATGCGGAAGACGTTCTTGCGGCGGCCGCGGAAGCCCTTGGCCAGGGCGAGGATCTTCTTGTGGCGGGCGTGTGCCGTGACACCACGTTTGACGCGAGGCATGTGTGTTCTCCTGGTCCGTCAGTGGAAGGTCAGAGACCGGCGAAAGGCAGCATCTTGGCGATGCCACCCATGTCGGACTCGTGCACGTTGACCGCGCCGCGCAGGTCGCGCTTGCGGCTGGTGCTCTTCTTGGTGAGGATGTGGCGCTTGAACGCCTGACCGCGCTTGACGGTCCCCCCCGGACGGACGCGGAACCGCTTCTTGGCACCGCTCTTGGTCTTCATCTTGGGCATGACTGCTCCTTCTATGTGACCCCTGCAGGCGTCCGGGAACGGTTCCCGGCGCTTGTTGGCCTGCAGCGGCTTCTTGTGGCCCCGGCATCGACGATGCGCGGCGCCCTCTGCACCGGCACGGTGACCAGACCGTGCCGCTGAAGTCTTGATCTCTCGATTCCTACTTCTTCTTCGGTGCCAGCACCATGATCATCTGGCGCCCTTCCAGCTTGGGCATGTGCTCGACCATCGCCACGTCGGACAACTCGTCGCGGATGCGCTCGAGCATGCGCATGCCGATGTCCTGGTGCGTGATCTCGCGGCCCCGGTAGCGCAGCGTGACCTTGCCCTTGTCGCCGTCTTCGGCGATGAAGCGGCGCAGGTTGCGCATCTTGATCGCGTAGTCGCCTTCGTCGGTGCCGGGGCGGAACTTGACTTCCTTGACCTCGATGACCTTCTGCTTGCTCTTGGCTTCGGCCGCCTTCTTCTGTTCCTGGTACTTGAACTTGCCGTAGTCCATCAACCGACACACCGGCGGGTCCGCCGTGGCTGCGATCTCGACCAGATCGACGTCCAGCTCGCCGGCCATGCGCAAGGCTTCCATCGTGGAAACGATGCCCAGCGGCTCGTTCTCCACCCCGTTCAAACGCACCTGCGGCGCGATGATTTCCCGGTTCAACCTGTGCTTGCGCTCCGCATTCGGCGTGCGACGGTCCATGAAGGTAGCGATGTGTCAACTCCTCGAGCGGCCGCAAGGCAAGGCGGGCCGCCAGCTCTGAATGGGGTGCGGTGGCGGGTGGTCTCAGGTCTTCAGCGCGATGTCGCCGAGCAGCTTCTGCTGGAAGTCTGCCAGGGGCATCACACCGAGGTCCAGGTTGCCCCGGGCGCGCACGGCAACAGTCCCGTTTGCCTTCTCCTTGTCGCCTGCGACGAGGATGAACGGGACCTTCTGCATTGAATGCTCGCGGATTTTATAGTTGATTTTCTCGTTGCGCAAATCCAATGCGATTCTAACTCCTTGTTTTTGCAGCGATTTCGCCACGCTGGCGGCATATTCGGCGTGCGCATCGGTGATCGACGCCACGACCACCTGCACCGGCGCCAGCCACACCGGCAGCGCGCCGGCGTGCTGCTCGATGAGGATGCCGATGAAACGCTCCAGGCTGCCGACGATGGCCCGGTGCAACATCACCGGGTAGCGGCGCTCGCCGCTTTCCGCCACGTAGACGGCGTCCAGCCGCTCGGGCATCGAGAAATCGACCTGCATCGTGCCGCACTGCCACTGGCGGCCGATGGCGTCCTTCAGCGTGTATTCGATCTTGGGGCCGTAGAACGCGCCCTCGCCCGGCGAGACGACGTAGTCGCAACCGCTCTTTTGCAGGCTTTCGATGAGCGCGTGCTCGGCCTTGTCCCAGCTCTCGTCGGAGCCGATGCGCGCGTCCGGCCGCGTCGCGATCTTGTAGATGATGTCCTTGAAGCCGAAGTCGGCGTAGACCTTCTGCAGCAGCGCCGTGTAAGCCACGCACTCGCCCAGGATCATGTCTTCGGTGCAGAAGACGTGGCCGTCGTCCTGCGTGAAGGCGCGCACGCGCATGATGCCGTGCAGCCCGCCCGTGGGCTCGTTGCGGTGGCACTGGCCGAATTCGCCGTAGCGCAGCGGCAGGTCGCGGTAACTCTTGATGCCCTGCTTGAAGATCAGGATGTGGCCGGGGCAGTTCATCGGCTTGAGCGCGTAGTGGCGCTTCTCCGACTCGGTCGTGAACATGTTCTCGCGGTACTTGTCCCAGTGGCCCGTCTTCTCCCACAGGCCCTGGTCGAGGATCTGCGGGCCCTTCACCTCCTGGTAGCCGTTGTCCTGGTAGACGGCGCGCATGTACTGCTCGACCTGCTGCCAGATCGTCCAGCCCCTGGGGTGCCAGAACACCGTGCCCGGCGAGTGTTCGTCGAGGTGGAAGAGGTCGAGTTCACGGCCGAGCCGGCGGTGGTCGCGCTTCTCGGCTTCCTCCAGCATGTGCAGGTAACCCTGCAGTTCGTCCTTGCTGGCCCACGCCGTGCCGTAGATGCGCTGCAGCTGCTCGTTGGCCTGGTCGCCGCGCCAGTAGGCACCGGCCACCTTCATCAGCTTGAAGTGGCGCAGCTTGCCGGTGCGCGGCACGTGCGGGCCGCGGCACAGGTCCTCGAAGCCGCCTTCGCGGTACAGCGACACGTCCTGGCCGGCCGGGATGCTGGCGATGATCTCGGCCTTGTAGTACTCGCCCAGGCCCTTGAAGTAGGCGACGGCCTCGTCGCGCGGCAGCACGCGGCGCTGCACCGGCTCGTCCTTGGCGGCGAGTTCGGCCATGCGCTTTTCGATGGCCGCCAGGTCCTCGGGCGTGAACGGGCGCTTGTAGGCGAAGTCGTAATAGAAGCCGTTTTCGATCACCGGGCCGATCGTCACCTGCGCCTCGGGGAACAGCTCCTTCACCGCGTAGGCCAGCAGGTGCGCCGTGCTGTGGCGGATGATCTCCAGCCCGTCGGCGTCCTTGTCGGTGACGATGGCCAGCTGGGCGTCGCCTTCGATGGCATGGCTGGTGTCGACGAGCTTGCCGTCGACGCGGCCGGCGATCGCCGCCATTGCCAGTCCGGCGCCGATAGACGCCGCGACCACGGCCACCCTGACCGGGCCGGGGAACACTCGCCCGGAGCCCTCCGG
>CAYJOA010000044.1:0-28795 GCA_964371495.1 uncultured Rubrivivax sp. | reverse complement strand
CCCCCCCCGCCGGGGGGGGGGGGGGGGGGGGCCGCCCCCCCCCCCCACCGCCACAGCATGAGCCGCCGCCGGGTGCCGCCTGCCGCGACGCGCTGCACGCGCCTCGGACCGAATCAGCGCTTCAGCCCAGGTTCCTGTACATGTATACCGTGGCGTGCGGCGTGCCGTCGGGCGTGACCGCGTAGTCGGGGATCGAGCCGCCGTAGCGCCAGCCCAGGTGACGGTAGATGCCTTCCGCGGCCGAGCCCGCTTCGGTGTCCAGCACCAGCAGCGTCAGACCGCTGGCGCGGGCGTGGTCTTCCAGCGCCGCCAGCAGCGCCGAGGCCGCACCGCGGCCGCGCGCGTCACGGTGCACGAGCAGCTTCATGACCTCGCCGCGGTGGCGCCCGTTGGGCTTCAGGCAGGGCGCGAGCTGCACCGTGCCGACGAGCTTGCCAGCGGTCTCGGCGACCCACAGCGCCAGGCCGGGGCCCAGGGCCGCCAGCGTCGCCGCGGCCCAGTCGCGCGCGTCTTCACCGCGCAGGCTGCGCACGAAGCCGACCGAAGCCCCCGCAGCCACCGCGTCGGCCAGCAGGTCGCCCAGCGCCGCCGCCAGCGCGGGCTCGGCCCTTTCGATGCGCCGCACGACGAGCGCGGCGTCGCGGCTGCGCGGCGGTGCTGCGGCAACGGTCTGCTTGACCATCGCGTATTTCACGATGCCGTGGGGAAACGCCGCGTTGCGGTGCACCGTTTCGTAACCTAGCGCGCGGTACAGCGCCGGCGCCTGGAAGCTGAAGGTCTCCAGGTAAAAAGTCGTGCAGCCGCGCGCGGTGGCATGGGCCTCGAAGCGGCGCGCCAGTGCCGCGCCCAGGCCGGCGCGCCGGCGTTCGGGCGCCACCCACAGCTGCTGCAGTTCGCAGCAGCGGCCCCAGCTGCGGCCGACCGCGCCACCGACCACGGTGCTGGTGGCGTCGCGCGCGAAGCAGGCCAGCGCACGCACCTCGTGCAAGGGGGCGGCGGCGTCGTTGGCGTCGCCGAGTCCCTGGTCGACGACGGCCGCCGCGTCGGCCGGAATGGCGTCGTCGTGCACGCTGAACGACAGGCCGGGCGTCACCTCGTTCATGGCGGCAGCTCGATGCGAAAGCGCAGCCCGGGGGCGTGGCCGTAGGCCGCGCCCTTGTCGAAGGATTCGACGAGCACGCCGCCGTTGGCGGCGATGACACGTTGCGAAGCCGTGTTGTCGGGGTCGGTGGTGATCTCGACGCTGGCCAGCCCCTGCGCACGCGCCAGCGGCAGCAGCGCAGCCAGCGCGCGCGTCGCGTAGCCGCGGCGGCGCTGCCACGGCACCACGGCGTAGCCGATGTGGCCCAGCACGTGCGGCGGCAGCGGCGCGCCGTCCTTCGCCCAGCGCAGCCCGATGCTGCCCGCGAAGCCGCCGCCGTCGGCGCCGTCGACCCACATCCAGCGCCGCAAGCTCGGCAGCCGCGGCTTGACCGTGCCGTCGGGCAGGGTCACCGGCGGGCCCATCGCCTCGGGGTCGTCCATCAGCGCCAGGAAGGCCGCGGGGTCGGCGGCGATGCGCTCCAGCTCCTCGCGCGCCGCCACCGCGCCGCGCAGGTTGTCAGCCGACCAGCCGCGTTCCAGCGCCGCGGTGTATTCGGCCAGGTGCTGCAGCCCGGGCCGCACCAGATGCAGCTCGCCCATGGCGCACCGTCAGCCCAGGACCCTCAGCAGCCACTGGTTCAGCGCCTGCACTTCGTCCATGCACACCGAATGCTCCATCGGGTAGTCGTGCCATTCGACCGGCTGGCCCAGGCCCTGCAGGTGGTCGCGGCCGGCGGCGCCGCGCGCCAGCGGCACGACGCCGTCGTGGCGGCCGTGGGCCAGGAACACCGGCGTGTCCTGGTTGGCTTCGTGGCGCTCGGCGGCCGTGGTGGCGGCCAGCGGCACGTAGCCCGACAGGCCGGCCAGCCCGGCCAGACGTTCGGGGCAACGCAGCCCGGCGCCGAGCGCCACCGCACAGCCCTGCGAAAAGCCGGCCAGCACGATGCGCCGTGCCGGCACGCCGCGCGCGACTTCACGATCGATGATCTGCTGCACCAGCCGCATCGATTCACGCAGTCCGGCTTCGTCTTCACGCTGCACGATGTCGGCGCCGAGGATGTCGTACCAGGCACGCATGGCGTGGCCGCCGTTGATGGTGACCGGGCGCACCGGCGCGCGCGGGAAGACGAAGCGCAGCGGGCCCACCGGCGCCAGCTTGAGTTCGTCGGCCATTGGCAGGAAGTCGGTGCCGTCGGCGCCCAGGCCGTGCAGGATGACGACGCTGGCACGCGGCTCGACGCCCGGGTCGAGTTCGATGGTCTGCACAGGCGTGTCGTTCATGGCGGGCCCCGGTGTCAGTAGTCCAGGCCCATGGCGCCGCGCACGTCCTTCATCGTCTGCCGCGCCACCGTGCGCGCACGCTCGGTGCCCATCTCGACGATCCAGTGCACCTTCTTCGGGTCGGCCAGCAGCGCCGCGGCACGTTCGCGCCAGGGCTGCTGCTCCCGCACGATGGCGTCGATGACCGGCTGCTTGCAGTCCAGGCAGCCGATGCCGGCGGTCGTGCAGCCCTCGACCACCCAGTCCCGCGTGGCGCTGTCGCTGTAGACCTTGTGGAAGTCCCACACCGGGCACTTCTCGGGGTCGCCGGGGTCGGTGCGGCGCACGCGGGCGGGGTCGGTGACCATGCCGCGCACCTTCTTCGCAACCACTTCGGGGTCGTCGCGCATGAGGATCGCGTTGCCGTAGCTCTTGCTCATCTTGGCACCGTCCAGCCCCGGCAGCTTGGCCACTTCGGTGTGCAGCGCCAGCGGCTCGACGAGGATGCTCTTGCCGCTGCCGCGCAGGTGGCCCATCAGCAGCTCGGTGTCGGCTTCGTTCCAGCCGTCGACGCCGGCGGCGGCCTTGCGCACGATGCCTTCGCCCTTGGTCAGCGCTTCGGCCAGGCCAGTCTGCCCGAAGGCCTTGCGCTGCTTCTCGAAATAGCGCGCGTCGTCCTTGCCGAGCTTGGCCAGTGCCGCGGCGACGTCGGCGTCGAAGCTCGCCGCGCGGCCGTACAGGTGGTTGAAGCGGCGTGCCACCTCGCGCGTCAGCTCGACATGCGACGACTGGTCCTCGCCCACCGGCACGTAGGTCGCCTTGTAGATCAGGATGTCGGCGGCCTGCAGCAGCGGGTAGCCCAGGAAGCCGTAGGTGGCGAGGTCGCGGTCGCGCAGCTTGTCGATCTGGTCCTTGTAGGTCGGCACGCGTTCGAGCCAGCCCAGCGGCGTGCCCATCGCCAGCAGCGTGAACAGCTCGGCGTGTTCGGGCAGGCGGCTCTGAATGAAGATCGTCGCCAGGTCCGGGTCGAGCCCGGCGGCGAGCCAGTCGACGACCATGTCGTAGACGGTCTGCTCGATCACGCCGCGCTCTTCGTAGTGCGTGGTCAGGGCGTGCCAGTCGGCGACGAAGAAGAAGCAGTCGTGCTCGTGCTGCAGGCGCACCCAGTTCTTGAGCGCGCCGTGGTAATGGCCGAGATGCATGGAGCCGGTGGGGCGCATGCCGGAGAGGACTCGCGATCGCATGGGGGCAGGGCGGTTGGAAGGAGTCGGCGATTGTCTCAGGTCGGCACTGCGGCGCTGCAGGCAGCCGCAGCGCCTACACTGCCGGCCGCCATGCAACGCATCGTCATCCTGGTCTCCGGCCGCGGCTCCAACATGGAGGCCATCCAGCAGCGCTGCGCCGCCGAAGGCTGGCCGGCGCAGGTGGTGGCCGTGGTCGCCAACCGTGCCGACGCCGCCGGCCTGCGTTACGCCGCCGCGCAGGGCATCGCCACCGCGGTGGTCGACCACAAGGCCTACGCCAGCCGCGACGACTTCGACGGCGAACTGGCGCGTGTCATCGACGGCTACCGCCCCGACCTCGTCTTGCTGGCCGGCTTCATGCGCATCCTCGGCCCGGCTTTCGTCCGCCGCTACGAGAACCGGTTTCTCAACATCCACCCGTCGCTGCTGCCGGCCTTCCCGGGCCTGCACACGCACCGGCGAGCGCTCGCCGCCGGCTGCAAGGCGGTGGGCGCGACGGTGCACTTCGTGACCCCCGAGCTCGACCACGGCCCGATCGTCATGCAGAGCGTTGTGCCGGTGCACCCGGGCGACGACGAGCAGGCGCTGGCCGCGCGCGTGCTCGCCACCGAGCATGTGATCTACCCGCTGGCCGTGCGCTGGTTCGTGGAGGGCCGGCTGCGCGTCGAAGGCGGCATCGTCAGCCACAGCGGCGGCGCCTCGCAGGTTCTTCTCTAGGCCATGCACCCGAACGCCCTGCTCGACCTGGCCGCCGAACTGTTGCGCGCACTGCTCAAGTTCGACGCCCCGGCCGACGGCGTGGTGCAGGCCTTCTTCCGCAAACACCGCGCCCTGGGCACACGCGAGCGCCACACGCTGGCCGAGACAGCCTTTGCGGTGCTGCGCCAGCGGCTGCTGTTCCAGCACCTGGCACAAAGCGGCAGCGGCCCGCTCGAACGGCGGCTGGCGATCCTGGCCTGGCAGGGCAGCGACACCTTCCTGCGCAGCGCCTTGGCCCCGCACGAACAGGCCTGGCTGGCCGAGGTGGCCCGCATCGACCGCCAGACCCTGCCCGACAAGCTGCGCCACAACCTGCCCGACTGGCTGGCCGCGTCGCTGCAGGAGGCGCTGGGCGAACAGTTCTGGCCGCTGGTGCAGGCGCTGGCCGAGCCGGCGCCGCTGGACCTGCGCGTCAACGTCGTCAAGGCCAAGCGCGAAGACGTGCTGCGCGCGCTGGCCGAAGACGGCATCGGCGCCGCGCCGACGCCGTTTTCGCCCTGGGGGCTGCGTGTCCAGGGCAAACCCGCACTGACGAAGCTGCCGGCCTACACCGCGGGCCAGTTCGAGGTGCAGGACGAAGGCAGCCAGTTGCTGGCGCTGCTGACCGACGCCAAGCGTGGCGAGATGGTGGTCGACTTCTGCGCCGGCGCCGGCGGCAAGACGCTGGCGCTGGGGGCATCGATGCGCAACACCGGCCGCCTGTACGCCTTCGACGTCTCGGGGCACCGGCTCGACGCGCTCAAGCCGCGGCTGGCACGCAGCGGGCTGTCCAACGTGCACCCGGCGCAGATCGCCCACGAGCGCGACGACCGCATCAAGCGCCTGGCCGGCAAGATCGACCGCGTTCTCGTCGACGCCCCTTGTTCGGGCCTGGGCACGCTGCGCCGCAACCCCGACCTGAAGTGGCGTCAGTCGCCCCAGCGGGTGGCCGAGTTGCAGGCCCAGCAGGGCGCGATCCTGGCTTCGGCGTCGCGGCTGCTCAAGCCTGGCGGGCGGCTCGTGTACGCCACCTGCAGCCTGCTGGAGGCCGAAAACGAGCAGGTGGCGCTGGCCTTCACGGCGTCGCACGCGGCCGGCTTCGAGCCGCTGCCGGCCTTGCAGGCGTTGCAGGCGGCACGCGTGGACCAGCCGGCCCTGATTGTTCAAGGGCCATTCCTGCGCCTGTGGCCACACCTGCACGGCAGCGACGGCTTCTTTGCCGCCGTCTGGCAGCGGCGCTGACTTGCCGCCACAAACCGCGGCGATCTGTCGTCAACGGCATCGTTCGCGGCGCATCCGGGTCCACCGCTGGCCGCGCCGGACACCGCGGTCTGCCGCCGCTGGCGGCTGACTGCAACTTCCGTGTCAGCCCCGGACCTACAATCGGTGTTTGCCTGTTTGGCCAAGGGATCCTGAATGTCCGAGTTGTTGCTGGTTCATGATGCAGCCGTGGAGTGGTTGTCCCACGGGCTGCTCGCCGCGTCGTGGTGGCAGATCGTGATCTACGCGCTGCTCGTCACGCACGTCACGATTGCCGCGGTGACGATCTACCTGCACCGTTCACAGGCCCATCGGGCGCTGGAACTGCACCCGGTCGTTTCGCACTTCTTCCGCTTCTGGCTCTGGCTGACCACCGGCATGGTGACCAAGGAATGGGTCGCCATCCACCGCAAGCACCACGCCAAGTGCGAAACCGTCGACGACCCGCACAGCCCCGTCACTCGCGGCATCAAGACGGTGCTGCTGACCGGCGCCGAGCTCTACCGGGCCGAATCGCGCGTGCCCGAGACGATGGCCAAGTACGGCCACAACACGCCCGACGACTGGATCGAACGCCACCTCTACACCCGCTACAGCTGGCAGGGCGTGGGCCTCATGCTGGTCGTCAACCTGTTCCTCTTCGGCGCCGCCGGCGTCGCGGTCTGGGCGCTGCAGATGGCGTGGATCCCGATCACCGCCGCCGGCATCATCAACGGCCTCGGCCACTGGTGGGGCTACCGCAATTTCGAAGCCTCCGACGCCTCGACCAACATCTCGCCGTGGGGCCTCATCATCGGCGGCGAAGAGCTGCACAACAACCACCACACCTACCCGACCTCGGCCAAGCTGTCGGTCAAGCCGTACGAGTTCGACATCGGCTGGTTGTACATCCGCGTCATGGAAATGGCGGGCCTGGCCACGGTGCGCAAGACGCCGCCCAAGCTGGCGCTCGGCGAGGTCAAGGCGGTGGCCGATGGCAAGACGCTCGAGGCCATCATCGCCAACCGCTACGAGGTGATGGCCGGTTATGCCGCGGAGATGAAGCGCGCGGTGCGCAGCGAACTCGATCGCCTGCGCGCGCAGGGCGCCGAGAACAGCGCCGGCTGGCGCAATCTGAGGCTGGCCAAGGCCTGGTTGCACCGCGACGAGGAAAAGATCCCGCAGGGCGTCAAGCCGGTGCTGGCGCAGGCCCTGGGCGCCAACCCCACGCTGGCCAAGCTGGTGGCCATGCGCGAAGAGCTGCGTTCGCTGTGGACACGCACCAATGTTTCGGCCGAACAGCTCGTCGCCGACCTTCAAACCTGGTGCCGCAAGGCCGAAGAGAGTGGTATCGCCGCGCTGCAGGAGTTTTCCCTCAAGCTGCGCGCTGCGACGGCCTGAGCGGTCTCCTTGCACGACGACCGAGCCCGCCGCGTGCGGGCTTTTTCGTGTCCTGGGCGTCGCCATGCCGTCGGGGCCGCGCCTGCGCCGCGCCTATGATCCCAGCAGCCAGGGGGAAGATCGCCGGTGACGATGAGCAGACGCATCGAGTTGTTGATCGCCGCCGTGCTGCTGCTGGCGCTGGCCGGCAGCCTGGCCATCCAGACGCTGGCCGCACGGCAGGCGCTGCAGTGGCAGCTGGAGGCGCGCAACCGCGAGGCGGCATCCGCGCTGGCCTGGTCGCTGTCGCAGCAGCAAGGCCACCGTGCATCGCTGCTGGCCATCGCCGCCGCGCAGTTCGACCGCGGCCACTACGGCAGCCTGCGCCTGATTGCCGGTGACGGGCAGGTGCTGCTGGCCTTGCGGCAGGACAGACCCGCCGGCCGGGCACCGGCCTGGTTCGAGAGCACGCTGCCCCTGGTCGCGGCGCCGGGCAGCGCGCCGGTCAGTGACGGCGGGCGCGAGATCGGCCGGCTGGAGGTCGCGTCACATACCGCCTGGGCGCACGACGCGCTGTGGGACGCCTGCCGCCGCACCGCTGTGCTGCTGGCCTTGCTGTGGCTGGCCGCCGGCGGCCTGGCACTTTGGCTGCTGCGGCGCTGGCGGCGCTCGCTGCAGGCCACGGTGGCGCAGGCGCAGGCGCTGGAGCACGGCCGCCTGGTCGAGGCCGAAGAGCCGCAGCTGCCCGAACTGGGCCAGCTCATGCACAGCCTGAACGCCACCGTGCGCCGGCTGCGCGAAGCGGCGGGAGCGCAGGCCGAGCAGCTGATCCAGCTGCAGCGCCAGGCGCAGCTCGACGCCGTGACCGGCCTGCCGCTGCGCCAGCACTTCGTCAGCCAGTTGCAGGATCAGCTCAACGAGCCCGGTGCGTCCGGCTCGGCGCTGGTCCTGGTGCGCGTGTCGGATCTGGAGACCTTGAATTCACGCCTGGGCTACGCCACCGCCGACCGTGTGCTGTGTGCCGTCGCCGACGTGCTGCAGACCTATGTCGAACGCGTCTCGGGCACGCTGGCCGGGCGCCTGAACGGCAGCGACTTCGGACTCAGCCTGCCGGTGGCCGGCGTGGCGGCCGAGACCGCGACGTCGATCCACGCCACGCTGGCGGCGGCGCCGGCGCTGCGCGACAGCGGCGCCGAACTCGCGGTGGGTGCCGCCGACGGGCTGTTCGGCATCACTGCCGGGGCGGCGCTGGCCGAGGCCGATGCCGCGCTGGCGCGCGCCGAAGCCGGCAGCGGCGTCGCCGTCGACGGGCGTGCTGGCGTCGCGGTCGACCCCGCCGGCGCCCGCGCCTGGCGCGACCAGATCGCCGGCGCCCTGGCCGCCGCGCGCACGCTGCTGGCCGAGGCCCCGGTGCTGGCGCCGGACGGCAGCCTGCTGCACCTGGAGTGCACGCTGCGCATGCAGCTCGAGCCCGCGGGCGAGTTCCTGCACGCCGTGCGCTGGCTGCCCCTGGCCAGCCGCAGCCGGCTGATGCCCGAGGTCGACCTGGCCACGCTCGATCTGGCGCTGCGGGCTGTCGCAGCCGACGGCCGTGCGCGCGCCGTCGGCGTGTCGCAGGCGTCGGCCACCTTGCCCGGATTCGCCAACGAAGTGGCGCGTTGCCTGCAAGCCGCACCCGCCGCGGCGCGGCTGCTGGCGCTCGAGTGGGTCGACGCCAGACGGCCGGTCGACGCGCGTGCGCTGGCCGAGGCCGCGGCGCTGTGGCACCGCCACGGTGCGCGCGTCGGCGTGGCCCACGCCGGCGCCTCGCTGCAGCGGCTGCGGCAGCTCAACGATGCCGGCATCGACTACATCAAGGTCGATGCCAGCCATGTGCGCGAAGTGGCTTCGAACGAGGCGGTGCGCGCCTACGCGCAGAGCCTGGTCGGGCTGCTGCGCGGACTGGGCCTGCAGACGCTGGCCGCAGGCGTGGACGAGACGCAGGACCTGGCGGTGCTGTGGGCGCTGGGTTTCGACGGCGCCAGCGGACCGGCGGTGGGGCCGCATGCGGAGCCGACAGGTGCCTAGGCGATGTCGCCGGCGTGGACCGGAAACGTGCCGCCGCGGCGGTCGGCGAAGTAGTGCTCCAGCGTCTGCCGCACGGTGCGGAAGGCGAGTTGGTCCCAGGGCACCTCGTCCTCGCGGAACAGCCGCGCCTCGATCGTTTCCGGACCCGGCGCCAGCGTCGTGTCGAGCATGCGGGCGCGGTAGTAGAGGTGCAGCTGGCCGACGCGAACGACGTTCAGGACCGTGAACAGACCCTGCAGCTCGACACGGGCGCCGGCTTCTTCGTCGGTCTCGCGCAAGGCGCCTTCGGCAGTGCTTTCGCCGAGCTCCAGGAAACCCGCCGGCAGCGTCCAGAAGCCGTAGCGCGGCTCGATGTTGCGCCGGCACAGCAGCACCTGTTCGCCCCACACCGGCAGCGTGCCGACGACGTTGATCGGGTTCTCGTAGTGGATCTCGGCGCAGGCCGTGCAGACGGCACGCTCGCGGTTGTCGTCGGCCGGCACCACGTACAGCGCCGGCGCGCCGCAGACGCGGCAATGCTTGATGCGACGGGGCAGCAACATGCGTCGCAGTGTAGCGGTGGGTCGGCAGTAGCATGGTGGCCCGCGCATCACCCAGCACCCCGCCATGAGCCTCGTCTTCGCCCCCCCGCCTGCCGTGACCGTGCCCTGCGCCGGCGGCGGCGAGTTTCCCGTCCACCGCATCTACTGCGTCGGCCGCAACTACGCCGAACACGCCGTGGAGATGGGCGGCAGCGGTCGCGAGCCGCCATTCTTCTTCATGAAGCCGGCCGACGCCGTGGTGCCGGTGGCCGAAGGCAGCACCGGTGTCATCGACTACCCGACGCTCACGTCCAACCTGCACCACGAGATCGAGCTCGTGGTGGCCATCGGACGCGGCGGCAGCGGCATCCGCGCCGCCGACGCCGCCGCGCACATCTGGGGTTACGCGGTGGGCCTGGACATGACGCGGCGCGACCTGCAGAACGAGATGAAGAAGCAGGGCCGGCCGTGGTCCATCGGCAAGGCCTTCGAGCAGAGCGCGCCGATCGGCCCCATCGTGCCCATCGCGCGCTGCGGCGAGCTGCTCGGCGGCGCCATCACGGTGGCCGTCAACGGCACGCCCAGGCAGCGCGGCGACCTGAAGGACCTGATCTGGAGCGTCAACGAGACCATCGAGCAGCTGAGCGCGGCGTGGACGCTGCAACCCGGCGACCTGATCTTCACCGGCACGCCCGCGGGCGTCGGCGCCGTCGTTCGCGGCGACGTGATGGAGGGTGCCATCGCGGGGCTGGGCACGCTGAAGGTGGCGGTGAGGTAGGGCATGGAACTCTTCAACTACTACCGTTCGTCGGCTTCGTACCGCGTGCGCATCGCGCTGGCCCTGAAGGGCCTGGACTACGACTACCGGCCGGTGCACCTGGCGAAGAACGAGCAGTTCCAGGAGTCCTACGCCGCGGTGTCGGCAGCACGGCTGGTGCCCATCCTGCGCGACGGCGAGCACCACCTGACGCAGTCGCTGGCGATCATCGAGTACCTCGACGAGACGCACCCGCAGCCGCCGCTGCTGCCGGGCACGCCCGCCGAGCGCGCGCGCGTGCGCGGGCTGGCGCTGGACATCGCCTGCGAGATCCACCCGCTGAACAACCTGCGCGTGCTGCGCTACCTGGTGCGCGACCTGAAGGTCAGCGAAGACGACAAGAACCGCTGGTACCGGCACTGGGTGGAAACCGGGCTGGAAGTCGTCGAACGCCAGCTGGCGGCGCAGCCCGGCACCTACTGCCACGGCGACAGGCCCACGCTCGCCGACTGCGTGCTGGTGCCGCAGGTCTTCAACGCCCGCCGCTTCGAGTGCCGGCTCGACCACCTGCCGCAGCTCATGCGCGTGTTCGACGCCTGCATGAAGCTCGACGCCTTCGAGCTGACGCGGCCCGAGGCCTGCCCCGACGCCGAGTGAAACCGCTGCCGCCGCTGCTGCAGCCCCGGTGGCCGGCGCCGCCGAACGTGCACGCCGGCATGAGCCAGCGCGCCGGCGGCGTGAGCCTGGCGCCGTGGCACAGCCTCAACCTCGGCGGCACGGTCGGCGACGACCCGGCCGCGGTGGCCGAGAACCGCGCCCGCTACACCGCGGCGCTGGGCGCGCGCCCGGTCTGGCTGCAGCAGGTCCACGGCACGCATGTCGTGCGCCTGCAAGCCGACGCGCTCGACACGCCCTTGCCGCCGGCCGACGCCGCCTGGACCAGCGATCCCGGCATCGCCTGCGCGGTGCTGGTGGCCGACTGCCTGCCAGTGCTGATGAGCTTGCGCGACGGCCGCGCCGTGGCAGCCGCGCATGCCGGCTGGCGCGGTCTGGCGGCCGGGGTGCTGGAGGCCACCGTCGATGCGTTGTGCGCCGGGACCGGGGCCGCGCCCGGCGACGTCATCGCCTGGCTCGGCCCGTGCATAGGCCGGCGGCGCTTCGAGGTCGGTGCCGACGTGCTGCGGGTGTTCGGTGAGCTGCCGCAAGCGCCCGATGCGGCGCGTTTCGCGAGCCGGCCGCGCGCCGACGGCTCGCCACGCTGGCTGGCCAACCTGCCGCTGCTGGCGCGCGACCGCTTGGCCGGCGCCGGCGTTCACGCCGTCAGCCAGCTGCCGGCCTGCACGGCCGAGGACGCATCAAGGTTCTTTTCGTTCCGGCGCGACGGCGTCACCGGGCGCCACGCCGCCGCCGTCTGGCGCCGCTGACTCGGCGGCGCGCCGGGCGCGGCGGCGCGCCGGGGCGGCCATGATGTACAGCACCAGCGACAGCGGCAGCACGCCGTAGAGCACGAAGGTGAAGACCGCGCCCAGCACCGTGCCCTGGCTGGACAGCGCCTCGGCCAGGGCCATCATCACGACCACGAACATCCAGGCAATGGCAACGATGTGCATGGCTCTTGCGCGACCTCGATTCCTACGAGACGAAGGGCAGCGTCATGACGAGGTAAGCTGCCCGGCTTACAACCGACACGGTTCAGGACGACCCGCGCCATCGGTCCGAAGCTGCGCGCAGCCGGCGGCACCCAGGAGACGAAGCAATGAGTGACAAGACTAGCGCCGGACGGCCCGGGGCGGGAGCGCCGGCCGATCCTTTCGGCGCCGCGGTCGGGGGCATCGTGAAATCCATGTCGGGCCTGAACCTGCCCTTGCAGCAACTGGCGCAGATCCAGGCCGAGTATGTCAAGAGCGCCAGCGAGATGTGGAACCAGTCGCTGCAGCGGCTGCAGGGGCCTGCGGCGGCAGCCCCGAGCGCCCCGCCCGCAGCCATCGCCGACCGCCGCTTTGCGGACAGTGCCTGGACGGCCAACCCGGCGGCAGCTTTCACCGCGCAGCTGTACCTGCTGAACGCGCGTGCCCTGATGCAGATGGCCGAGAGCGTGGAAGGCGACGCCAAGACCAAGGCGCGCATCCGCTTCGCGGTGCAGCAGTGGATCGACGCCGCCAGCCCGAGCAACTTTCTCGCCCTCAACCCCGAAGCGCTGCAGAAGGCGCTGGCCACCCAGGGCGAGAGCATCGGTGCCGGCATGCAGCAACTGCTGGCCGACCTGCGCAAGGGCCACGTCTCGCAGACCGACGAGAGCGTGTTCGAGGTCGGCCGCAACGTCGCCACCAGCGAAGGCAGCGTGGTGTACGAGAACGATTTCTTCCAGCTCATCGAATACCAGCCGCTGACGGCCAAGGTGTACGAACGACCGATGCTGTTCGTGCCGCCGTGCATCAACAAGTACTACATCCTCGACCTGCAGCCCGAGAACTCGGTCATCCGCTACACCGTCGAGCAGGGTCACCGCACTTTCGTGATGAGCTGGCGCAACCCGGATGCGTCGATGGCCGGCAAGACCTGGGACGACTACATCGAGCAGGGGCCCATCACCGCCATCCGCACGGTGCAGGCGATCACCGGCGCCGAGCACATCAACACGCTGGGCTTCTGTGTCGGCGGCACCATCCTGGCCACCGCGCTGGCGGTGCTGGCGGCGCGCGGCCAGCAGCCGGCGCAGTCGATGACGCTGCTGACCACGCTGCTGGACTTCGCCAGCACCGGCATCCTGGACATCTTCGTCGACGAAGCCTCGGTGCGGCTGCGCGAGATGACGATCGGCGAGCATGCGCCGAACGGTCCGGGCCTGCTGCAAGGCAAGGAACTGGCCACCGTGTTCAGTTTCCTGCGCCCTAACGACCTGGTCTGGAACTACGTCGTCGGCAACTACCTCAAGGGCGAGGCGCCGCCGCCTTTCGACCTGCTGTACTGGAACGGCGACTCGACCAACCTCCCCGGGCCGATGTACTGCTGGTACCTGCGCCACACCTATCTCCAGAACGACCTCAAGGTGCCGGGCCGGCTGACGGTGTGCGGCGAGAAGGTCGACCTCGGCAGCATCCGGGCGCCGGCGTTCGTCTATGCCTCGCGTGAGGACCACATCGTGCCGTGGCAGGCGGCCTACGCGTCGATCCCGCTCTTGAAGCGCCCGAGCGGCACGCGAGCCCAGGCCAACCGATTCGTGCTCGGCGCCTCCGGCCACATCGCCGGCGTCATCAACCCGCCAGCCAAGGGCAAGCGCAGCCACTGGACCAGCGACCAGCTGCCCGCCGGTGCCGAAGCCTGGTTCGAGGGCGCCACCGAGCACCCCGGCAGCTGGTGGCCCGAATGGAGCGCCTGGCTCGAGCCGCTGGCCGGCAAGCAGGTGGCGGCCCCCAAGAAGCCGGGCAGCCGACAGTTCAAGGCCATCGAGCCCGCACCGGGGCGCTACGTCAAGGTCAAGGCGTGACGAACCGTCACGAGCCTGCGCTGGAGGCAGTGCCCTTGAACGCTAACCCCGATTGACCAGCCCGCGGGCGCCAGCCACGCTCGCGGATCCGAGACGACAACCCAGGAGAGACAAATGGCAAAGAAGGTGGCATACGTGACAGGCGGCATGGGCGGCATCGGCACCGCGATCTGCCAGCGCCTGGCCAAGGAAGGCTTCAAGGTCATCGCCGGCTGCGGCCCCAGCCGCGACTGGCAGAAGTGGCTCGACGAGCAGAAGGCCCTGGGCTACGAATTCCACGCCTCGGTGGGCAACGTCGCCGACTGGGACTCCACCGTCGACGCCTTCACCAAGGCGCGCGCCGAGCACGGCCCGATCGACGTGCTGGTCAACAACGCCGGCATCACGCGCGACCGCATGTTCCTGAAGATGACGCCGGAAGACTGGCATGCGGTGATCGACACCAACCTGAACAGCATGTTCAACGTCACCAAGCAGGTGGTGCCCGGTATGGTGGAGAAAGGCTGGGGCCGCATCATCCAGATCAGCTCGGTGAACGGCGAAAAGGGCCAGGCCGGCCAGACCAACTACTCGGCGGCCAAGGCCGGCATGCACGGTTTTTCGATGGCGCTGGCGCAGGAACTGGCGGCCAAGGGCGTGACCGTCAATACCGTGGCGCCCGGTTATATCGGCACCGACATGGTGCGTGCGATCAAGCCCGAAGTGCTGGAGAAGATCATCGCCACGATCCCGGTCAAGCGCCTGGGCACGCCCGAGGAGATCGGCTCCATCGTCGCCTGGCTGGCGGGCGAGGATTCCGGCTTCACCACCGGCGCCGAGCTGTCCTGCAACGGCGGCTTGCACATGGGTTGAGCGGCGGCACCGCTCAACCCTGCGGGAGTACGTACGGCTCCCCCGAGCCCCCTCCGGGAGGGAACTCCGGTCAGCAGACGAAGCGCGACTCGCGATGAAGGAGTCCGGAATGGCCAAGCAGACGCCGCGGATCCGGCTTCGCCGGGCCGCTGGCGGCGCCCCCCTGGGGGGGAGCGCCGCAGGCGCTACGGGGGGGGACCATTTACTCTCCGCCGATGAAGAACTTGATCACCGACTTGGCGGCGAAGCCCACCAGTCCGAAACCCAGTGCCAGGAAGAGCACGAAGGTGCCGAAGCGTCCGGCCTTGGACTCGCGCGCCAGCTGCCAGATGATGAACACCATGTACAGCATGAACGCGCCGACGCCGAAGGTCAGCCCGAACTGCGCGATCTGTTCTTCGCTGTAGCCGAACATCAGGTCGGGCGTGCGGCAGCGGGCTCGACGAGGTCGCGGTAGGCGTGCCAGCTGGCGTGCGCCAGCCAGGGCACGGCCACCACCAGGCCGACCAGCGCGGTGGCCATGCCGAGCAGCGTGATGACGAGGATCAGCGTCGCCCACAGCGCCATCGGCACCGGGTTGAGCAGCGCCGCGCGCACGCTGGCGAGCACGGCGTCGCGCACGCTCACGTCGCGGTCCAGCAGCAAGGGGATGGCGACGACGCTGGACGCGAACATCGGCGCCGCCAGCACGCTGCCCAGCAGCAGCCAGATCTCGAACAGCCAGCCCTGCCGGCTCAGCACCACGACATGCAGGAAGTCGGCCGGGCTGTTGACGGGGGCCGCTGCAAAACGCGTGATCAGCGATGCCGAGGTCAGCACCCAGCCGGTGCCGGCCAGCGCCAGCAGGACACCGAACAGCACCAGCCGCCCGTCGCGCGGGCGCCAGCTGGCCAGCGCGTCGGCCAGCCCGACGGGTCTTTGCTGTTCGATGCCGCGGCTGATGGCGTACAGGCCGGTGGCAACGATCGGCGCAACGAGCATGAAGCCGCTGAAGGCGCCGGCCAGCAGCCAGAAGCGGTCGCGCGCCAGCGTCACCAGAAGGGCGCCGAACAGGGCCGTGGCCAGGCCGTGCAACAGGCCCGGGACCGGGCGGCGCAGCAGGTCGGCCCAGCCGCGGGCCAGCCAGTTGAAGGGCTGCCCGGGCGAAACCGGGCGTGCCCTGGGGCGGCGGGACGAGGTGGGGGGCGGTGGCAGTGGCATGTCAGCGCTTGGGGCCGGGGATGAGTGTAGGCAGCGGGCGCTCAGACAGCGCAGCGCTTGTCCGTCAACGCTGCGGCCGCCGCGGCCAGCGTGGCCGGCGCCGCATCGGGCAGTTCGATCGTGGGTGCGGCGGCGAAGCCGGCGAAGTTGCGCTGCATCGAACGCTCGTAGATCGGGTCGTAGTGCACGGTGAGCAGTTCCTCGACGACCGCCGCCACTTGGCCTGCACGCGCCTGGGCCTGCCAGCGTTCGACGACCGCGGCGCCGCGCACCTCGCGCAGCGCGGCCAGGCGTTCGCAGAAGCTGTCGACGTCGTGCACGAAGTGGGCATAGTCGTCGAGCAGGAAGGCCACCCGTGCCGGCAGCGGCATCTGCACCTGGACACAAGGCGCCGCGCGCAGACGCAGCAGCAGCGGCTCGGGGATGCGCAGGCGGCCGATGGTCCGGCTTTCGCCTTCGGCGTAGACCGTGCGCGCCGGGTCCAGGCCGCGAAGGGCTTGCCAGATCCGCGTCTCGAAGGCCTTCTGCGACGGCTGCGGCTGCCCGGGCAGCGGCCCCAGCACCGAGCCGCGGTGGCAGGCCAGCGCCTCCAGGTCCAGCACCGGCGCGCCGGCGGCGGCCAGTGCCTGCAGCAGCCGGCTCTTGGCCGACCCGGTGCGGCCGCACACCACGCGCAGCTGCAGTGCGCCGGGCAGCGTTTCCAGCTCGGCCAGCACGGCACGGCGGAATTCGCGGTAGCCGCCTTCGAGCACGTGCACCGTGAAGCCGATCTGGTCGAGCACGGTGGCCAGCGCGCCCGAACGCTGGCCGCCGCGCCAGCAATAGACCAGCGGCCGCCAGCTGCGCGGGCGGGCCGCGAGCTGCGCTTCGATGTGGCGGGCGATGTTGCGCGCCACCAGCGCCGCCCCGCGCTTGCGCGCATCGAAGGGCGAGACCTGCTTGTACTCGGTACCGACGAGGCGCCGTTCCTCGTCGTTCAGCACCGGCCAGTTGACGGCGCCCGGCAGGCGGTCTTCGGCGTACTCGCTCTCGCTGCGCACGTCGACGACAGCGTCGAACTCGGCCAGCCGTGCGATGGCGTCGGCGGCGCTGATGCGCTTGAGGCCCATCTCGTCAGGCCGCAGGGGCAGCCACGGCGTCGAGGATCTCGGTCTCGATGCGCACCTGGGTCTTCATCTGCTGCAGCTCGGGTGCATCGACGAGGAAGGTGTCCTCGACGCGTTCGCCCAGCGTCGTGACCTTGGCCAGCTGCAGGTTGACGTGATTCTTCGCCAGCACGCGGGCAATGCCGTAGAGCAGGCCCGTGCGGTCGCTGGCCGAGACCGTGAGCAGCCAGCGCTGGGCGCGTTCGTCGGGCACCAGCGACACGCGCGGCGTGACCGGGAAGCTGCGCACGCGGCGCGAGACGCGGCCGCGGCTGGGTTCGGGCAGCGGACCGTCGGACGACAGCGCCTTCGTGGCCTGTGTTTCGACCAGCGAGATCAGATCGCGGTACTGGAACTCGCGCTCGTCGGCCGGGCTGTCGGCACCGACCTGCGTGCTCACGACCTGGAAGGTGTCCAGCGCGTAGCCCGCGCGCGTGGTGTGGATCTTGGCGTCCTGAATGCTGAACCCGGCGCCGTCGAAATAGCCGCAGATGCGCGCGAAGAGGTCGGGCCGGTCGGGGGTGTAGACCAGCACCTGCAGGCCGTCGCCCACCGACGAGGCGCGCGCACGCACGATCGGCACCCGGGTGTGAACGTAGCGCCACAGCGAGCGGGCGTGCCAGGCGATGTCGGCGGCGTCGTGGCGGGCGAAGTAGCTGACCTCGAGCGTCTTCCACAGTGGCTGCTCGGTGCCCGGCAGCGCCGAATGCAGCGCCAGATTGTGCTGAGCCTCCTGCTTGCGCGCCTCGATCTCGGTGTCCAGATTCGGTCGCGAGCCGCCCAGCGCGCGCAGCGTCAGCCGGTACAGGTCCTCCAGCAGCTTGCCCTTCCAAGCGTTCCACACGCGCGGGCCGGTGCCGCGGATGTCGGCCACCGTCAGCAGGTACAGCGAGCTCAGGCGTTCGGGCGTGCCGACGAGCTGCGCGAAGTCGGCGATGACGTCGGCGTCGGAAAGGTCCTCCTTTTGCGCCAGGCGGCTCATCGTCAGGTGGTGCCGCACCAGGAACTCGATCAGCCGCGCATCGTCGCGCGCAACGCCGTGCTCGCGGCAGAAACGGCGCGCCTCGCGGGCGCCGAGCACGCTGTGGTCGCCGCCGCGGCCCTTGGCGACGTCGTGGAAGATCGCCGCCACGTACAGCAGCCAGGGCCGGTCCCACTGCGCCGCGAGCTGGCTGCAGAAGGGGTATTCGTGTGCGTGTTCGGGGATGAAGAAGCGCCGCACGTTGCGCACCACCATCAGGATGTGCTGGTCGACGGTGTAGACATGGAACAGGTCGTGCTGCATGCGGCCGACGATGCGCCGGAAGACCCACAGGTAGCGCCCGAGCACCGAGGTCTGGTTCATCAGCCGCAGCGCGTGCGTCTGGCCGCTGGGCTGGCGCAGGATGTCCATGAACGTGGCCCGGTTGACGGGGTCGCGGCGGAAGCCCGCGTCCATCACCTCGCGCGCGTTGTACAGCGCGCGCAGCGTGCGCGCCGACAGGCCCTGCAGGCCGGGCGTCTGCTGGAACACGAGGAAGGTCTCCAGGATGGCGTGCGGCTGGTCCAGGTAGAGGTCGTCGCGCGCCACCTCGAGCATGCCGCCGCGGTCCAGGAAACGCGCGTTGAGCGGCCGCATCGGTGCCGCTTCCGAGGCATTGATGCGCTCCTCGATGTTGAGCATCAGGATCTGGTTGAGCTGCGTCACCGCCTTGGCTGCCCAGTAGTAGCGGTGCATCAGCACTTCGGAACTGAGCTGCTCCTTGCTGGCCCGGATGCCGAAGCTGCCGGCCACCGCGGTCTGCAGGTCGAACACCAGGCGGTCCTCGCGGCGGCCGGCCACCATGTGCAGCCGCGCGCGCACCGCGCGCAGCGTGCCTTCGTGCTTGACGAGCTGGCTCGCTTCGAAGGGCGTGATCAGCCCCTTGGCGGCCAGCTCGCGCCAGGTGCGCCCCAGCCCCGCCGCGCGCGCCACCCAGATCACCACCTGCAGGTCGCGCAGGCCGCCCGGGCTTTCCTTGCAGTTGGGCTCCAGCGCATAGGGCGTGCCTTCGTACTTGACGTGGCGCTGCTTCATTTCCAGCGTCTTGGCGCGCAGGAAGGCGCGCGTGTCCATCGCCGCACCACAGGCGCGCTGGAACTCGGCGTACAGCCGGCGCGAGCCGCAGACCAGACGCGCTTCGAGCAAGGCGGTCTGCACGGTCACGTCGCGCCGGGCCTCGGCCACGCACTCGTCGGCGCTGCGCACCGACGAACTGGGCTCGACGCCGATGTCCCAGCAGGCGGTCACGAAGTGGCTGGCGGCCTCGCGCAGGGCTTCGTCCTGGACCTCGGGCAGGAGCACGAGCACGTCGACGTCGGAATATGGAAACAGCTCGCCGCGGCCATAACCGCCGACGGCCACCAGCGCCGCACCGGCAGGCACGGCGGCGTGTTGCCAGAGTTCGGCCAGCGTGGCGTCGACATGGCGTGCCAGTGCCTTGAGCAGACGCGCCGCGGCGGTGGCGGTGGGCCGGTCGTCGCGGAACTGCGCGATCAGCGCCGACTTGCCGTCGCGGTAGCGGGCCCGCAGTGCCGCCACGCTGCCGGGCCCGCGGGCGCTGGCATGCGGGAGCGCAGACATGCGCTCAGGTCGCGGCCAGCGCCGCGGCGGTGGACCGCGCCGCAGCCGCCGCCGGCGCCTGGCCGTAACCCGCGGCGGCAAAAGCCGGCGCTGGCGGGCTGCCGGCCGACACCGTGAGCACCTCGTAGCCGCTGTCGGTGACGAGCACCGTGTGTTCCCACTGCGCCGACAGCGAGCGGTCGCGCGTGACGATGGTCCAGCCGTCGTAGGGCCGGTTGCCCTTGCGGTCTTCCTTGATGTCGCGCTTGCCGGCGTTGATCATCGGCTCGATGGTGAAGATCATGCCTGGCACCAGCTCTTCCAGCGTGCCCGGGCGGCCGTAGTGCAGGACCTGCGGCTCCTCGTGGAAACGGGCGCCGACGCCGTGGCCGCAGAACTCGCGCACCACCGAATAACCGGCGTGTTCGGCGTAGGTCTGGATGGCGTGTCCGATGTCGCCCAGCCGCGCGCCGGGCTTGACCTTGTTGATGCCCTTCCACATCGCCTCGAACGTGACCTGGCACAGCCGCCGCGCGGCGATGCTGGTCTCGCCGACGATGTACATGCGGCTGTTGTCGCCGTGCCAGCCGTCCTTGATGACGGTGACGTCGATGTTGACGATGTCGCCGTTTTTCAGCGGCCGCTCGTCGGGGATGCCGTGGCAGACGACGTCGTTGAGCGACGAACACAGCGAAGCCGGGTAGGGAGGGTAGCCCGGTGGGCCGTAGCCCAGCGTGGCCGGGACGCCGCCCTGCACGTGCACCATGTGGTCGTGCGCCAGGCGGTCGAGCTCCAGCGTGGTGACGCCCGCGCGCACGTGCGGCGTCAGCATGTCCAGCACTTCGGACGCGAGCCGGCCGGCCAGGCGCATGCCCTCGATCTGGGCCGCGGATTTGATCGGTATCGACATGGCGCGGGATTATCCCACCGGGCCCGTAAAATCGCCGCTCACCTTGCCCGCCCCGGGATTGCATGCCTGCCTCGCCGCTTCATCTCCTGCACTTCGAGGGCGGCAGCGCCCTCTCGACCTTCCGCGCCCAGGCCTTGCTGGCCCGCCTGCAGGCCGCCTGTCCCCGCATCACCGATGTGGCGGCGCGTTTCGTGCACTGGGCCGCCTTCGACGGCGCACCGGCGCGCGCCGACGTCGACAAGCTGCAGGCGCTGCTGAGTTACGGCGACCCGTACGCGGCGCTGGCCGGCGCCGAGTGCGCGGTCGTGATGCCGCGCCTGGGCACCGTGTCGCCCTGGGCCAGCAAGGCCACCGACATCGCGCACAACTGCGGCGTCGGCGGCGGCGCCTCGGCAGGGTCGGCGCTGCACCGCGTCGAACGTGTCACCGAGTTCGAGCTCCGGGTCAAGGGCAGCCTGCTCGGCGGCGCCGGCAGGTCGCTGTCCACCGATGAACAGGCGGCGGTGGCGCTGCTGCTGCACGACCGCATGACCGAAAGCGTGGCCTTCCGGCGCGAGGCCGCGGCGCACCTCTTCGACACCCAACCGGCGGCGCCGCTGGCGCATGTCGACGTGCTGGGCCGCGGCCGCGACGCGCTGGTGGCGGCCAACGCCGAGTTCGGACTGGCCTTGTCGGGCGACGAGATCGACTACCTGCGGGACGCCTTCACGCGCCTGCGGCGCAACCCCAGCGACGTCGAGCTGATGATGTTCGCGCAGGCCAACAGCGAACACTGCCGGCACAAGATCTTCAACGCACGCTTCACGATCGACGGTGTCGACGAGCCGCTGTCGATGTTCGGCATGATCCGCCACACCGAGCAGACCTCGTCGCAGCACACGGTGGTGGCCTACGACGACAACGCCGCGGTGATGGCCGGCGGGCCCGTCGAGCGCTGGCTGCCGCAGGGCTGGACAAACGCGCCGCTGTACGCCGCACGCAGCGAGACCGCGCACGTGCTGATGAAGGTCGAGACGCACAATCACCCGACCGCGATCTCGCCCTTTGCCGGCGCGGCCACCGGCGCCGGCGGAGAGATCCGCGACGAAGGGGCCACCGGGCGCGGCGCGCGGCCCAAGGCCGGGCTCACCGGATTCTCGGTCGGCAACCTGCACCTGCCGGGCCTGCCCGGCTTGTCCGGGCCCGGCGCGCCCGAGCCGTGGGAGCGCGACCCCGTCGGCAAGCCCGAGCACATCGCCAGCGCGCTGGCCATCATGAGCGACGGGCCGCTCGGCGGCGCCGCCTTCAACAACGAGTTCGGCCGCCCCAACCTGGGCGGCTACTTCCGCGTCTACGAGCAGACGGTGGCCGGCATTCGCCGCGGTTACCACAAGCCGATCATGATCGCCGGCGGCCTGGGCACGATCAGCGCCGACCAGGTGAAGAAGCTGCCTTTCGGCCCCGGCACGCTGCTGGTGCAGCTGGGCGGGCCGGGCATGCGCATCGGCATGGGCGGCGGCGCCGCCAGTTCGATGGCCGCGGGCACCAACACCGCGGCGCTGGACTTCGATTCGGTGCAGCGCGGCAACCCCGAGATCCAGCGCCGCGCGCAGGAGGTCATCAACCATTGCTGGGCGCTGGGCGAGCGCAACCCGGTGCTGGCCATCCACGACGTCGGTGCCGGCGGCCTGAGCAACGCCTTCCCGGAACTGGTCGACGGCGCCGGGCAGGGCGCCACCTTCGACCTGCGGCGCGTGCCGCTGGAGGAATCCGGCCTGGCGCCCAAGGAGATCTGGTGCAACGAGAGCCAGGAGCGCTACGTGCTGGCCGTCGACCCCGACCTGATGCCGCTGTTCGAGCAGATGTGCGAGCGCGAACGCTGCCCGTACGCCGTCGTCGGCGTGGCCACGGCCGGGCGCGAGCTGGTGGTGGAAGATGGCGCCGGCGGCGAGCGCGTCATCGACATGCCGCTGGAGGTGCTGCTGGGCAAGCCGCCGCGTGTGCACCGCGACGTGCGCAGGCTGCCGCTGCAGTCGCCGCCGCTGGACCTCACCGGCGTCGCGCTGGAGACCGTGGCACTGGACGTGCTGCGCCACCCCACGGTGGCGAGCAAGCGCTTCCTGGTCACCATCGGCGACCGCACGGTGGGCGGCCTGTCGCACCGCGACCCGATGGTCGGCCCCTGGCAGGTGCCGGTGGCCGACTGCGCGGTGACGCTGGCCGACTTTGCCCGCTTCCGCGGCGAGGCCATGGCGATGGGCGAGCGCACGCCGCTGGCGGCCCTGGGCTCGGCGTCGGCACCGGCCTCGGGCCGCATGGCGGTGGGCGAGGCCATCACCAACCTGCTGGCGGCGCCGATCGAGCTGCCGCGCGTCAAGCTCAGCGCCAACTGGATGGCGGCCTGCGGCGAGCCGGGCGAGGACGCGGCGTTATTCGACACCGTGCGTGCGGTCGGCCTGGAGCTGTGCCCGGCGCTGGGCATCGGCATCCCGGTGGGCAAGGATTCGCTGTCGATGCGCACGCGCTGGCGCAGCGGCGATGGCGACCGCCAGGTGACCGCTCCGGTGTCGCTGATCGTCACCGCCTTCGCCACGCTGGACGACGTGCGCGGCACGCTGACGCCGCAGCTGCAGCGCGGCGACACCACGCTGATCCTGGTCGACCTCGGCCAGGGCCGCATGCGTTTGGCCGGCTCGATGCTGGCGCAGGTGCTCGGGCAGTTCGGCTGCCAGGTGCAGGACGGCGTGCCCGACCTCGACGACGCGCAGCAGTTGAAGTCGCTGGTGGCCGCCATCAACGTGCTGCGCGGCCAGGGGCACCTGCTCGCCTACCACGACCGCAGCGACGGCGGGCTGTGGGCCGCGGTGTGCGAGATGGCCTTTGCCGGCCATGTCGGCGTGAGCCTGAACGTCGACATCCTGGTCACCGAAGGCGACGGCATCGCCGACAGCCGCGCCGAGGCCGGCGACGCCAAGAACTGGGCCGCGCAGGTCGGCGCACGCCGCCAGGAACTGACGCTGAAGGCCTTGTTCAACGAGGAACTGGGTGTCGTCGTCCAGGTGCCCAGCGCAGTGCGCAACGACGTCATCGCCACGCTGCGCGAGCACGGCCTGGCGCGCCACGCCCACGTCGTCGGCAAGACCAACGAACGCGGTGTGGTCGAGGTCTGGCGCGATACGAAATGCCAGTTCAGCGCCGCGCTGCAGGCCCTGCATCAGCAGTGGGACGAGACCAGCTGGCGCATCGCCCGCCTGCGCGACAACCCGGCCTGCGCCGACGCCGAACACGCCGCCGCCGGGGCCGCCGACGACCCCGGGCTGCACCTGCACCTGAGCTTCGACCCGAGGCATTCGCCCGCCGTGCACACCAAGCGGCCGCGGCTGGCGATCCTGCGCGAGCAGGGCGTCAACTCGCAGGTCGAGATGAGCTATGCGATGGCGCAGGCCGGTTTCGACACCCACGACGTGCACATGACCGACCTGCAGTCCGGCCGCGCCCGGCTCGACATGTTCCAGGGCCTCGTCGCCTGCGGCGGCTTCAGCTACGGCGACACGCTGGGCGCCGGCGAAGGCTGGGCGCGGTCGATCCTCTTCAACCCGGCGCTGGCCGAGGCCTTCGCGGCCTTCTTCGGCCGCCCCGACACCTTCGCCCTCGGGGTCTGCAACGGCTGCCAGATGATGGCCGCGCTGAGCCCGCTGATCCCCGGCACCGCGGCCTGGCCGCGCTTCACGCGCAACCGCAGCGAGCAGTTCGAGGCCCGGCTGTCGCTGGTCGAAGTGCTGGCGAGCCCGAGCCTGTTCTTCACCGGCATGGCCGGCAGCCGCATCCCGATCGCGGTGGCGCACGGCGAGGGTTTTGCCGACTTCTCCCAGCGCGGTGACGCGGCCGCCGTGCAGCGCGCGATGCGTTTCGTCGACCACCACGGCCGGCCCACCGAGGCCTACCCCGCCAACCCCAACGGCAGCCCCGATGGCCTGACCGCGGTGACCACCGCCGACGGCCGCTTCACGGCCTTGATGCCGCACCCCGAACGTATCTTCCGCAACGTGCAGATGAGCTACGCCGGCGGCGGTGACGTCGCGGCGGCCAGCCCCTGGATGCGCATGTTCCACAACGCGAGAAGCTGGCTCAAATGACTGCGCTGGTCGTACGCCGCCTGCTGGTCGACCTGCAAACGCCGATCGGCCGCCACTGGAACGGCGGCGACGCCTTCCGCACCGCGTTTTTCAACGCGCTGTCGATGAGCTTTCCGGCCGGCGAGCAGGTCTTCATCGACGCCATGCGCATCGGCCTGGCCGCGCTGCCGGCCGCGCAGCGCGAACGTTTCGCCGGCGAAGTGCAGGCCTTCATCGGCCAGGAGGCCACGCACCGGCGCGTGCACGAACTGTTCAACCGTCATCTGGCGCAGCAGGGGCTGGTCAACCGCTGGGAGGCGAGCATCCTGCGCCGGCGCCGGCGCCTGGAAGGCATAGACCCGCGCAACTGGCTGGCGGTGACGGCGGCCACCGAACACTTCACCGCCATCTTCGCCGAGCACCTGCTGACCCACCCGCAGGCGCTCGACGGCGCCGAGCCGCGCTTGCGCGACCTCTGGCTGTGGCACAGCGCCGAGGAGTCCGAGCACCGCAGCACGGCCTTCGACCTCTACCTCGCGCTGGGCGGCAACCTCGCCTGGCGCAAACGCATCTTCCGCGTCGTCAGCTGGCACTTCGTCGGCGACGCGCTGCGCCAGACGGCGGCCAACCTGTGGCACGACGGCAGCTGGTGGCGGCCTTCGACCTGGGCCAGCGGCTGGCGGCTGCTGTTCGGCCGCCAGGGCCTGGTGCGGCTGGGTCTTGCCCCCTGGCGGCGCTACCTGCGCAGCGACTTCCACCCCGCGCAGGGCGACGGCACGGCAGCGGCACGCTGGCTGGCCGAACACGCCGCGCTGGCGCCGCCGGTGCGCGCCGCCGCCTGAACCGGCTGTTCCCGCACGCGCGCCGCGCTGCCGACGCGCCGTCTGGGCTCAAGACGGCGGCCAGGCGGCCGAAAACAGGCGATGACGTTCACTGCCTTCACCACGGGCGGCTCGCGGGTGCATCGGATCGTCCTCGTCCTGCTGCTCCTGCTTGCAGCCGTGGACGCCCTCGCTGCTCAGCGCAGGGAAGTGTTCGTGCTGCACTCCTACAGCCAGGAGTACCCCTGGACCAAGCGCCAGCACGAGGGCTTCCTCGGCGGGCTGGCACAGGACACCGCCAGCGGCTACGGCGTCAACGCCGAATACCTGGACACCAAGCGCGTGCGCTACGACCCGGCCTACGCCAGCCTGATGGCCGACCATCTGGCGGCCAAGTACAAGGGTTATGTGCCCGGCGTGGTGTACGTGACCGACGACAACGCGCTGGTGTTCGCGCTCGACCACCTGAGCCGCATCTTCCCGGCGGCGCCGGTCGTGTTCTCGGGCGTCAACGACTTCGCCGTCCAGTCGCGCCTGGACCCGACGCGTGTGACCGGCGTCTTCGAGCGCAAGGAGATCGCCCCCAACCTCGAATTGATACGGCTGATCGCCCCGGGCGCCGGCGACATCGTGGTCGTCGGGGATGCCTCGGAGACCTACCGCGCGATCGAGCAAGAAGTGCGCGGCGAACTGGCCAAGCAAGCCGGCATACGCGCCCGCTTCGTCGCCGATCGCAGCCTCGACACCGTGCTCGACGGCCTGCGCGCGGGCCGCGAGCGTTTCATCGTCCTGACCACCCTGGGCACGCTCGTCGACGCTGGCGGGAGGCGGCTGATGCTGCACGAGAGCATTGCCGCGATTGCTGCGCTCGGGCGCCACACGGTCATCAGCATGGAGGACGTCTACCTGTTCGAAGGCGTGCTGGGAGGTTACGTCACCAGCGGCGTCGCGCAGGGCGAGGCGGCTGCCCGCCTGGTCGTGCGCCACTTCGCCGGCACGCCCATCGCCGCGATGGCGCCGGTGCAAGCGAGCCCGAACGAGTACCTCGTCGACGCCCGTGAACTGCAGCGCGCCGGGCTGACGCTGCCGGCAGAGATCGCGGCGCGGGCGACGATCCGCAATCAGCTGCCCAGCGTCTACCAGCGCCACCAGCGCGAGATCATGCTCACGCTCTACGCGCTGGCCGCGATGTTCGCGCTGTCGCTGATGGCCTCGCTGGCGCTGCTGATCCGCAAGAACCGCCAGATCGGCAGCAAGGCCAGCGCGCTGCGGCTGCAGGCCCTGCAGATGATCGAGGTGCAGGACAGCCTGATGCGCGCGCAGCACATCGCCGCCATGGGCAACTGGGACCTGCGCATCGCCGAGAACCGGCTCTACTGGTCCGAGGAGACGCACCGCATCTTCGGCGTCGACAGGTCCCGGTTCGCGGCCAGCTACGAGGCTTTCATGGACCGCGTCCATGCCGATGACCGCGGTGCCGTCGGCGATGCCATGCGCCGGGCGCTCGACGACGGCGAGCCTTACGACATCACCCACCGCATCGTCCTGCCCGGCGGCGAGGTCCGCTACGTGCGCGAGAACGCCGAAGTCATGCGCGGCGCCGACGGCGCTGCGCTGCGCATGATCGGCACCGTGATGGACGTCACCGAGCGCGAGCGCACCGTGCGCGCGCTGCACGAGAGCGAGGAGACGCTGCGCAAGGTGATCGAGGGCCTGCCGGTGGTGTTGTGGATGATCGACGGCGACGGCCGCTTCCTGCTGTCCGAAGGCAAGGGACTGCAGGCCATGGGACTGCGCCCAGGTCAGGTGGTCGGCCTGTCGCTGTTCGAGTTCTACGCCCATGTCCCGGAAATCGTCGAGGACACGCGCCGCGTCCTCGCCGGCCAGGCCTTCGCCTGCACGCGCCAGCTCGGCGACGTCGCGTTCGAACTGCGCTACTCGCCGCTGCGCGACGAGGCCGGCGTCGTCAAGGGCGCCATCGGCGTGGCCATCGACGTCACCGAGCGCAAGCAGTCCGAGGACCGGCTGGCCTACCTGGCCAACTACGACCCGCTCACCGGGCTGCCCAACCGCTTCCTGTTCAGGGACCGCCTGACGCACGCGATGCACGCCGCCGATCGCCAGCACAACCGCGTCGCGCTGCTGTTCGTCGACCTCGACAACTTCAAGAACATCAACGACTCGCTCGGCCACGCGGCGGGCGACGAGCTGCTCGAACAGGTGGCCGGCCGCCTGGGAGCGGTGGTGAGGTCGACCGACACCGTCAGCAGGCTCGGCGGCGACGAGTTCACGGTGATCCTGGAGAACATCGCGCACGACGAGGAAGCGGTGCGCGTCGCGGCCCACGTCCTGGAGCAGTCGGTGCGGCCCTATGTGCTCGGGGCCCGGGAGGTCTACGTCACGTCCAGCGTCGGCATCGCGATGTATCCGCAGGACGGCGACAGCGTCGACTTGCTGCTCATGAATTCGGATGCCGCGATGTACCGCGCCAAGGAAAACGGGCGCAACGCGTTCGAGTTCTTCACCAAGGAGATCAACGCGCGCGCGCATGAACGGCTGGAACTGGGCAACGAGTTGCGCGGCGCACTGGCGCGCGGCGAATTCTCGCTGCACTACCAGCCCAAGGTGGCCATCGCCGACGGCACGGTGATCGGCTTCGAGGCCCTGCTGCGCTGGAACAACGAGCGTCTGGGCGCGGTGCCGCCGGCGGTCTTCGTGCCCATCCTGGAAGAGATCGGACTCATCGTCGAAGTCGGCGAGTGGGTGCTGCGCGCTGCCTGCCGCTGGGCTGCCGGCGTGCGCGTCGCCGCCGGGCAGGCGCCGGGCATCGCGGTCAACCTGTCGGCGCGCCAGTTCCGCCACCCGCATCTGGACCGCATCGTGCAGAGTGCGCTGCTGTCCAGCGGCCTGCCGGCCTGCCGGCTGGAGCTGGAGATCACCGAGTCCAGCCTGCTGGACCTGGAAGCCAATCTGCAGACCATGGACCGCCTGAAGAGGATGGGCGTGGGACTGTCGATCGACGACTTCGGCACCGGCTATTCGTCGCTGTCGTACCTGAAGCGTTTTCCGGTCGACCGGCTGAAGATCGACGCCTCCTTCGTGCGCGACGTGGCGGTCGATCCGGACGACGCGGTGATCGTCGTCGCCATCATCGGGCTGGCGCACCACCTGCAGCTGCGTGTCATCGCCGAGGGCGTGGAGACGCCCGAGCAGATGGCCTTCCTGCGCCGCCATGGCTGCGACGAAGCCCAGGGCTACCTGCTCGCGCGGCCGATGCCGGCCGAGCTGGCGCTGCAATGGCTGCACGGCCAGGGGCCGGGCCGGGCGATCGAGCCGCCGCGGCTGCCGGTGGCCAGCGAGGCCTAGGCCCGGTCAGGGCCCGCGGTCCGTCGGCACGCGCCTGCCGGTGGGACAGA
>CAYJOA010000043.1:0-29354 GCA_964371495.1 uncultured Rubrivivax sp. | reverse complement strand
GGCCTGACGACCGACCGCCAGGGATGCTCGGGCAATCGATGCCCCGAATTTGCCCGCTGCCCGTTCCATGCTGCGCGCCAGCTTGCGAAGGCGGTGGATCTGGTGATCGCAAACCACGACCTCGTCCTGTCGGCGCTGGACATGGAGGCTGGCAGCGTGCTGCCAGCGGCTGGCGATACCTTCTACGTGTTCGACGAGGCGCACAGCCTGTCGGCCAAGGTGGTGGAGCACTTCTCCGCCCGGCATGCGCTCCGAGGAGCCAGGGAATGGGTGCAGGGTGCCACCGATGCCGTGCGCGATGCCGTGCTTGCGCTGCGTCTTGACGAAGGGCTGCTTCGGGATGCGCGGGATCACGCCGGCCGCATGGACGAATCCCTGGCTGAGCTGTACCGGCTGATCCACGCGACCCGGGCCTTCGAGGGGAGGAAGGCACGTCGTTTCAGGAGCGGCGAACTTCCTGAATGGGTGCTGCGACATGGTGGCACGCTTCATGCGGCGGCGTCCGACCTGCAGAAGACCTTCGCCGTGCTGCGCGAGGCCGTCCTGCAGCGTGCCCCGATTGACGGGTCTCTGGCCACCCAGGTGCTGTCGGCGCTCGGGTTCTTCGCGGCGAAGCTCGATAACCTCGTCGAGACCTGGCGCCTGGTGATGACCGAGAATGTAGAAGGCGAGGCGCCGGTGGCCCGGTGGATCGAGCTTCACGAAAGCGCGTCCTCGTCGAGTGACTACCTGGTGTGTGCGTCGCCGATCAGCGGCGGCGACAAGCTGCGCCAGCTGCTGTGGAACCGTGCCAGCGGCGTGATCCTGATGTCGGCGACGCTGACGTCGTGTGGCTCTTTCGACCTGTTCCTCCACCAGTCCGGCCTGTCGGTCTACGCCGGCGTTCAGTTCCTGCGCGTCGAGTCTCCGTTCGACTATCGATCGAACGCCAGGCTCGTCATTCCTGCGATGCGCACAGATCCTGGCGACGCCCGGGCGCACACCGACGAGGTTGTCGAGAGGATGCCCGGGCTCGTGCAGACGCTGGGCACGCTGGTGCTGTTCGCTTCGGGCAAGCAGATGCGCGAGGTCTACGCGCTGCTACCAGAGGACCTGCGGCGTTGCACGCTGATGCAGGGCACGATGCCGAAGATGGAGATGCTGTCGCGGCATCGGGCCGCGATCGACAGTGGCGAGCGATCCGTGCTGTTCGGGCTGCAGAGCTTCGCCGAGGGCGTCGACCTCCCACGCGAGTACTGCACCCACGTGGTGTGCGCGAAGTTGCCGTTCTCGGTGCCGGACTCTCCGCTCGAAGAGGCGCGCCGGGAGTGGATCGAGTCACAGGGGCGCTCGCCCTTCATCGAGATCACCGTCCCGGAAACCGCGGTCCGCCTCAAGCAGCAGCTCGGGCGTCTCATCCGCACCGACGAGGACCACGGCACGGCAACGATCCTGGATCGCCGACTTGTTTCCAAACGCTGGGGTGGCCTGCTCATGCGCGGCCTGCCCGACTTCGAGCTTGTGATCGAGCCGGCCCGCCGGCATGCGGCAGGCGGATCGCGGGGTTGATGAACGCAATTCCAGGGGGAGCATGGTTCCTCAATCCCTCTCAATCTGGACAAGGAGCCTGCAATGGCAAGTGCAATGGAGAACGTGGCGATGAATGGCCAGGCCGGCCCCGTCGCAGTGGTGCAGGGTGGCGCGCTGACGATGCCGACGCTGCTGGGCCGCACGGCACCGCGCATCCCGGTGGCCGGGCGCATCCGTGCTGGCATCAAGGTACTGACGCGACGCGCGGCCGAAAACGACCGGGTGCGCACCATCTACGAGCGCGGCGTCGAGCAGGGCAAGAGCTTCGACACCATCGAGCGCGAGATCACCGAGGCTGCGCCGGACCTCAAGAACCCGCTGACGCCGAAGAACGTCCCGTACTTCACGGTGCGCGGCGAGGATTTTCCGAACCCTGAGATCGAACGGCAGATTACGGACCTGTTCGGGGAAGACCGCGGCGACGGGGTGAAGCGGCTGTACCGCTTCCCGGTGGTCTTTCCTGCCGATGCGTGGCAATCGGTGATGCCGCACGAGCTGGTGGCGTGGACGTCCAGCGAGCGGCGTTTCTGGTCGGAGTACGCACCGGACGGCCAGACCCGCTACTGCATGAGCCACGCGCCCGTGCCGGTGGTCAGCGGCACGCGCCGGGCCATCCGCGTCTGGGGCGGCCGAAAGACCATGCGCCGCGTCGACAACGGCGGTCTGTGCGATCCCGAGTCCTGCACCGAGTACCAGGATCGCAAGTGCAACCTGTCGGGGCGGTTCATCTTCTTCATCCCCGGGATCAAGTCGATCAGCGCCTTCGAGCTGCCGACCAACAGCTTCTACGCGATGAACGCCGCGATCCAGAAGTTCCAGACCATCGGCTTCATGCGGGGCGGCCGCATCTCAGGCTTCCTGGACGGCAAGCACACGCCGTTCTATCTGACCAAGCGGCTGGTCGAGGTGCCCCGGATCGACGAGGAGGGCCGGCCGGTGCGCACTTCGCAGTGGCTGATCGAACTCGAGGCGCCGGTCGACGTGGCGGCACTGCTGCGGCCCGACGAAGGGCTGGACGGCGCCGAGGCGCGCGCTGCCGAGGCGCTGCACGTGCTCGAGGGCGGGACTGCAGAACGCGCCTGCGGCCGCGGGGTGGCCGGCGACGATGGCGTGATCGAAGTGACCGCCCCTGCATCGCGTCCCGCGTCGGACTTCGGACCTGTTGCCGAGCGGCCTGCCGCGCCGCCCCCGAACGGCCGTGCGACCGGGCCAACGATGCCGGCCCGGAACACTCGGCCCGAACCGCAGCGCGAGGCGGCACCCGGCGCAGGCGATGACGCCGCTCGGGTCTCGCAGGCCGCGGAGGCGTTGGGTGTCGCGGGCGAACGCTTCGAGCGCTACGCGGAAAAGCGTTGGGGCCGCGGCTGGAAGATGAACGCGAACGGTCGCAGGCGTGCACTCGACGAGGTCACCGGGTTCGCCGGTGACGGCGAGGGCTTCCGGGCCAAGGTGGATGCAGAGCTCGATGTCTTCAGCTGAGCCCACATGCGCCGCCTTGCATCGGCGGGGAGGCGCGCGACGATGGCCTCACACATGCCCCCAAGTGAAACTACAGCGAGGTGACTCCATGATCCGGATCGCGCAGTTTTCCGACCTGCACTACAGCGAGAAGAACCTGGCCGAGGCCGACCGCTGCTTCGACTTCGCGGTGGACGAGGCGATTCGGCGGGGAGCCGAGGTCGCGGTCATCTCGGGCGACTCGACCGACCACGCACTCGACGTGCACAGCCCGGCGGTCGAACGCCTGGCGCGGCAGGTGCGCCGGCTGGCGGATCACTGCCCGGTGCTGATGCTGCAGGGCACCTTCTCCCACGAGCCGCCGGGCACGCTGGCGATCTTCCGCCTGCTCGGCGGCCGGTACGGGGTGCACGTCGTCGATCGCATCGGCCAGGTGGCATTGCGCCAGGACCGTACCTGGCTCGGATCGCAGGGCTGGCGCTTCGACGGCGCGCACGACCGCCTGCCCGACGGTGCGCGGGTGCTGTTCACCTGCGTTCCGACGGTCAACAAGGCGTCCGTCGCGGCCAGCGTGGGCGCGGCGGACGCGGGTGTCGCACTGGGCCAGGAACTGGCGGCCCTGCTGGCCGGGTTTGCGGCGAGCAACCAGATCGCACGGAATGCGCTGGTGCCGACAGTCGGCGTATCGCACGGCACGGTCACCGGCTGCACCACCGAACACGACGTGCCGATGGCCGGCTTCGATCACGAGTTCACGTCGGGTGCGCTGTTCGCGGCGCAGACGCAGGCCTTCATGCTGGGGCATATCCATCGCCACCAGCACTGGGAGCAGGGCGGGCGTGTCGTTGCCTACGCCGGATCGATCGGACGCTTCCACCATGGTGAGGTCGGCGAAAAGGGCTTCGTGTTCTGGAATGTCGACGCCTCGGCGGTTGCGTTCGAACTGGTGCCAACCCCTGCGCGGCGGACCGTCGACCTGTTCTTCGACGGCAGGCCCGATCTGGCACGGATCGAGACGGCGATGGCGGGCGGCGCACTGGGCGGGGCGTGGGTGCGCGTGCGCTGGACGATCGCCGACGAGGAACGGCACGAGGTCGACCGCGAGGCCATCAAGCGCGCGCTGGCGGGTGCGGCCGGAGTCCAGTTGGAGGGGCGGTTCGTGCCCATCGTGCGCAGCAGGGCAGAAGGCATCTCGCGCTGCTCCAGTCTGGACGCCAAGGTGCGCGCGTGGGCCGACGTCACGGGTGCCCCGGCGGAGCCGCTACTGGCGTGTCTGGAGCGCCTGACGCATCAGACGCCGGAGCAGATCGCTGAGGTGGTGCTCACGCAGCGCACGCGGGCGATGGATCCCGGGACTCTCGCAATCGTGGGTAGAGCTGAACCTTTGGCCACGGTGCCCAGGTCGATTTCGGGCAATCCCGAAGCTGAGCTGGAGTTGTTCGACGGCCGGAATTGAGTGTTGTCGACCAAGATGGAAATTCGGTTCGTGAGGAGCATGGGATGCTGTTGCCTGCACCGAGAGATCTGGCGTCGCGCCTCGCGCCGGCGCCGAAAAAGCGCCTGCCCGCCGACTTCAGGTCGGCAGTGGCGCTCCTGAAGCGCCCCTACTTCCGCCTCAGCGCCGAAGCCTTCGCGCAGGTTCAGACTGTGGCCGGCGACAGTGACGTTGTCCTGCTCGATGGCAGGCAAATGACCTTTGGTGATGCCGATGGCGGCAAGGCACTCATGCCGCTTGCCAAGCCAGTCTGACTGAAGTTTCCCGTCCGGTTCTGTGTCGCTGCCGCGACGCGGCCTTGCAGAGGCGACTCGCTCCGCGCGGGGAGCCGATTCGCGACCGCAGCGCATGCCGGAGGCGGCTATGACTCGGTGTAGGGTGAGCCATCCTTGTGCACGAACCGCCCGTCGGCGTTGGAGCTCATCATGTCGATGTCGGAGCAGGTGGTGAGGTCGTTCGGTTGGCGCGAGCCCACCTCCAGGAAGACGGCCATCGCGGAGGACCTGTTGATCAGATGATGGCCGTTGCCTGTGCCTTTCGGGAAGGCCGCGCAATCGCCGACGTGCAACAGGATCTCGCCATCGTTCTCGACGAGCGTCAATTCGCCTTCAAGCACATGGACGAACTCGTCCTCGTCGCTGTGCCAGTGGCGCTGGCTCGACCAGCCGCCCGGCGGCAGTGTCATCAGATTGACGCCGAAGTCGCGAAGCCCGCCGGCATCGCCCAGGCGCTGGCGGATACGCGCATTGCAGGGTGCATCGAATGGTGACGGATAGCCCGATCCCTTGCGTGCGGGTACGGTGGTGACGTCGAGCCTGGGCATGCATTGCTCCCTCTTTCCGTGGTGTCCGCCTACTCGGGAAGCGGAAGCGAGACCACGACCGTCGTGCCCCTTCCGGATCGCGACTGCAGTTCGATGCGGCCACTGAGCTTGGTGACGAGCGACTTGACGATGGCAAGGCCGAGACCCAGACCATCCCTGCGGGCCGGCGACTGCGCCGCCTTGAAGAAGGGCTCGAAGACGCGGTCCTGGACGTCTTCCGGGATACCAATGCCGGTGTCCGCGACGACGATGACGAGTTCGCGCGGCCTGGTCGCTGTCGAGCGGACTTCGGCGGAAACGCTGACCTCCCCCGTGGCGGTGTACTTGACGGCGTTGCCGACGAGGTTCTCGACAATCTGGCGGACCTTGCCGAGGTCCAGTAGCAGTTCCACGTCCTGCGCAGCAACCTTGAGCGCGAGCCGCTTCGCGGCGGCAGTCGACGCGTGAAGGTTGGTGATGTCGGCGACGACAGTGGACAACTGCGCGAACTGCAGCCGATCGTCGGCGCGCCAGGACTGGCTGCGCGCGTAGTCGGCGATCCCCTGCATCTGATGGGCCATCAGGTCGGCGGCGGAGTGGAGCCGGCGCAGGGTCAGGTGCAGTTCCGGGCTGTCGGCGAGTCGGTGTTCCAGGAACTCGACATCCGCCATGATGATCTGGGCGGGCGTGCGGATCTCATGGCCGACCTTGGCCATGAAGACCCGCTGGCGTTCAGTGGCCATCAGCTCGGCGGCGCGCGCAGCCGATGCTGCCTCGACCAGCATCAACTGCTCGCGCTCGATCGCCGCATGCCGCAGCTGATCGGTGATCTGGTGCGTGCGCAGCAACTTGCGCGTTGTGCGTCGCACCTGGTCCGAGATCCGATACGCCGCCACGGCGTAAAGCACCAGCAGGAACGCCGTCACCCAGAGGTGTGAGGTCTCGACGAAGACGGTGGCAATGAGGAACGACATGAACTGCACGCCTGCCAGGGCCCAGAAGCCGCGGTGCGCCCCTGGCAGAAGGTACATCGAGCCGACGCTCATGGATCCGAGGGCGCAGAGCGCATAGGTCACGGCATGCGCCTTGTCGGTGATGGCCGGATACACGATCAGCGACGCGGGTGCCCAGAACAGGCAGATCAGGTAGGCGTTGTGATCCAGCGCGCCATGGAAGCGCCGCTCCAGATCCTTGCGCGGCAGGATGTCGACGGCGGCCATGCCACCGATCGCCCAGCGCCAGATCGCGGTGGTCAGTCCCGTGATGACCAGCGCCAGCGCTAGCAGCCTCGAATCTGCGAACCGCCAAGCCAGCCATCCGACATAGAGCGTGGCGAAGGCCAGCGCCACCGAACTCAGCCTTGCATTGTTGGCGCTTGCGCGCAGCAGGCTGCGTCGCAGCCGTGTCTCGTTCTCGTTCTCCGCGGCGTCACTGTCGCCGCTGCCCCGCGCGACCTCCTCGGTGTCCGCCGGGAAGGCGGATTCGGGGTCGCGCGAACTCACATCGCCCACCTTTTCGGCGCAACTGGTCCCGGGTCGATGCAACACCGCACTGCAGACAACAGCCACCTGACGGGCGCACGCGCCTCGCAGCCGGTGGTTGACGCCCCGTTCGTTGGCGAGAGACTCATGAGCATGGCTGGAGTTGCTGCACAGCGTACCTTGGAAAGGAGAATTGCAATGGGCGACAAAGAATACGGCGAGCAACCGAATGCGGCGCGTGGCTACTGCCCCATTGCGCTGACGCTGACCGGCTTCAAGGGCATCAGGAGCGGGCTCGGCCGCGACACCCTTCAACTGGATATCGATGCACTGGCCGGCGACGCGACGCTGGTGGCCATCGCCGGAGCCAATGGGCGCGGCAAGACTACGGTGATGGACAACCTCCACCCGTTATGTTGATTTCGATGTGTCAACGTGGGGAGTCCTGTCACCGTTTGTGCGGTCATTTTCAGATGGAGACGGCCCCGCCAAGGCGCTGAATCACCGCGGCTTGGATGACGGCTTCGAGGTCCGCCAACCCGACCCGCGAATTGGGGTGCTTCCGACGGTGCTGCGGTCCCTGAGCTTCGGTGAGGCGATTCGGGCCGCACGAACGACCGGCTGCCCATGACTCGACGCAGCGCACTCGACTGAGGCCGTGTGGAAACGCCCGTTGCCGAGTCCTCGGGTGGCTCAACCCACGCGACCGACACGGCCGACGCGGCCGTCGTCATTTGCTGAGGAATCAGAGCGAGCGCAAGAGGCGACGACGGGCTCTCGCCCTACGCCCTCATCGCCTTGATCAGCGCTCCAGCTCCGAGGATCTTGATCACCCGCTTCAAGTTGTACGCCAGGACCTGCAAGCTCATCTCGGTGGCTACCCGAGGCAGAGTCTTGGTCAGGAAGTGATTCGATCCCATCCAGCCCTTGAGCGTGCCGAAGACATGCTCGACGGTCTGACGGCGCAGTCTCATGGCTTCAGGTGCGCCTTCGAGCCGCTCTTGAACGACATCCAGTATGTCTTCGTGTTCCCACCGCGAGATGCGCCGTTCCTTGCTCGTAGTACATCGCGGCTTCATGGGACATCGAGGGCAGTCTGACGACCAGCACTTGTGCTGGATCTTGCCGGCTTCTTCGGAAGTCATACGGTAGATGGCAATGCTGCCCGCCGGGCACCGGTACTGGTCCGCCTTGTCGTCGTACACGAAGTCGCGCTTGTCGAACAAGCCGGCTGCTGCGTTGTTCGAGGTCATCGGCTTGGGTACCACCGCGGCAACACCCGCACGTTCGCACTCCAGGATTTCATAGCCTTCGTAGTAGCCGCGATCCGCCAGCGCGATGAGCTCGTCTTCCGCGGTAGCTGCCTTGGCAAGCTTGGCCATGTGCGCCAGTTGATTGCGATCATGGCCCACGTTGGTGACCTCATGGGCCACGATCAAGTGGTGCTTGGCATCGACCACGGTCTGCACGTTGTAGCCGACGATGCCCGTGCCTCGGCCACTGGTGGCCATCGACCGCGCATCGGGATCGGTCAAAGAGATCTGTCCGTCTTCGGACGCCTTCATCTGTTCGCCAATGTCGTTCAGTGCCTGGATCTGCTGCTTGACCTGGGTGATCTTGTCCTTGAGGTGGGCGACCCGACCAGGCAGCACTGCAGCGGCGTCGCGGTCAGCGCGATCGAGTTCGACCAAGTAGCGCTTGATGCTCTCTTCCAGCTGCTCGATGCGTGCTGCGAGCTTGCGGTCGGTAAAGTTCTTGTCGCGGTTATTGACCGCCTTGAACTTGCTGCCGTCGATGGCGACGATGCCGTCGGTGAACAGCTTCATCCGGCGGCACAGCAGGACGAACTCCTTGCAGACCTTGCGGATTGCTTCGCCGTTGTCGCGGCGGAAGTCGGCGATGGTCTTGAAGTCCGGAGCCAGTCGCCCGGTCAGCCAGATCAGCTCGAGGTTGCGCTGCGCTTCGGTCTCGAGGCGCCGGCTCGACTGCACCCTGTTGAGGTAGCCGTAGATGTAGATCTTGAGCAGCGTGGCTGGGCTGTACGCCGGGCGACCCGTCAGGGCTGGCTCGGCGCGGTCGAAGCCCAGCTTCTTGAGGTCGAGTTCCTCGACGAAGACATCGATCACACGGACCGTGCTGTCCTCGTGGATCCAGTCATCTAGTCGCTCGGGGAAGAGAACGCACTGCGTTCGATCTTGGCCCTCGACGTATCGCGCCATACCGACTCCTGTGCTCGATATGGACCACCACTCTAGGCAACGGCGGCTGCGGCTGGAAGAGGGTTTTCACACAGCCTCGACTCATAGCAGACGGGTTCAGTTCCTCTGCCTCGGCGGCCCTGAACCTGAGCCTGAGCCGGTCCGGCGCTTCGATGCGCTGGCGATGGTAGCCGCACCGCAACCCCCGCCATCGCGGTCGCCAGCACCATCGCCAAAGCGTCGTAAAAACGTCGACGCGCACTTGCGCTGTGGAGAGTAGGTGCGATGTAGGTCTGCCGTCTCCAACATGCCCTCGTCTCCGGGAATCAGCCGGAAGCCAAGGAGCATTTGATGAAGACCTTCGTTTCGCTGCCCATGCGACTGCTCGTCGTCATCGGCGCCGCCGCCGCCTCGATGCTCGATCCCGCTCCGGCGGGAATCGTCGCCGCTGGCGTCGCCCATCTGCCGTTCGTCTTTGTCGGGCTGTTGTCCGGCTTCATGTCCGGACTGCTAGGCATCGGTGGGGCGCTCGTCGTAGTTCCCGCTCTGTACCTGCTGTTGCCGGAATCCGGCGTTCCGGTCGCCGAAGTGCCGCACGTGGCGGTTCAGCTATCTCTCATCGCCATGACACCCACAGCACTGGCGGCGGCGTGGGAGCACCATCGGCGGCGCGCACTCGAAGTGGCATGGCTGCGCCGCCTCTTGCCTGCGATGCTCGTCGGCGCTGTGGCGGGTGGGGTTCTGGCCACGCGGCTGCATAGCCTGGTGCTCTCGCTGCTCTTTGCGCTGCAGTGCTCCTGCTTCGGGTGGAGCCTGTTGCGACCGGCATCGGCGTCGCTTGGTTGGCGGCAGCGCGTGGTTTCGCGGTTCGGCGCCCTGCCGCCGCGCTGGGCCGGCGGAGCCATCGGCGCTGTCTGCAGCTGTGCCGGCATGGGCGGCGCGACGCTGTCGGTACCGTACCTCGCGGCGCAAGGCGTTCCATTGTTGCGAGCCACCGCAACCTGCACCGCGCTGAACGTCGGAATCGCACTGGGCGGAACCTCGGCCCACGCCTTGATGGCTGGGGTGCCGCTGGCGGCGATGTCGGATCGCAGTCTCATCGTGCCCGCGATCCTGATCGGCTCTTCCGGGATGCTGGCCGTGCGCGCGGGCGTTGCTGCGGCCAATGCCATACCGTTGCCCCTGTTTCGCCGCATCCTGGGCGTCGTGCTGTTGGCCGGTGCGGCATCGCTTCTGATCAGGACGGCGATCGTGGGTCTGTAGGCTTCGGTGGCTCGAAGGCGCCGGATTTTCGCTTCCCGTAGGTTTGATGTAGGTTCGCGGTGGCGAACATGGTTGGACCCCCGCAGCTTCCGCGGGACATCAGGAGGGAAAGCATGAAAGCGATCAGTCTTCTGACGCACGGCGCCGTTGTTGCGGTCGTGTGCGCGGCGGCGGCGCAGGCCGGTGCGCAGGAGTGGCCGAGCCAGCCGGTGCGCATCGTCGTGCCGTTCGCGGCCGGGAGCGTAGCCGACAGCGTGGCACGCAAGACCGTCGAGCAGATGACGACTCTAGGCCAGCCGGTGGTCATCGAGAACCGGGCGGGCGCCAACGGCATCATTGGTACCGATTGGGTCGCCAAGGCCAAGCCCGACGGTTACACCGTGCTGATGGCACCCGTGGCGGTGCTGACCATCAACCCGGCCGTCTATAGCAAGCTGCCATACCAGCCGCAGCGCGACTTCGCGCCGGTGACGCTCGCCGCGCGCGGCTACCCGCTGCTGCTCGTGCCCGCGGCGTCGCCGGTCAGGACGCCTGCCGAGCTGATCGCCTACGCGAAGGCGCGGCCAGGCAAGCTGTCTTATGGGTCGCCCGGGGTCGGCTCCCCTGAGCATCTCGCGATGGAGGAGTTCGAGCAGCGCACCGGCTCCTTCATGGTTCACATCCCGTACCGGATCGCAGGCGACGCGACCACCGATCTGATCGCCGGCCGCTTGGACATCTTGATCGCATTCTCACCAGTCGCCGTTCCTCAGGTGCAGTCGGGCAAGCTCCGTGCGCTCGCCGTGCTCGGCGGCGACCAGCGCAAACCGGCACTTCCGGACGTGCCCACGGCCGCCGAGCTCGGCATGAAGTGGTTCGAAGCGGCCGGCTGGAACGCCTACGTCGTGCCGACTGGCACGCCGCCTGAGGTGATCGCGCGCCTCAACCGCGAGCTCACAGCGGCGCTGGGTTCGACAGCGTTCCGGGAGTGGTTGACGCCGTTCGGCAGCGAGGCGATGCCGAGCACGCCTGGCGAGGCCGCCGCGCACATCGCGGCCGAAACCCAGCGCTGGTCGAAGATCGTCAAGGCGTCGGGCGTCAAGGGCGACTGAGCCCGCGCAACGGCACGCAGCCGTCCCGGCACCCGATCGCCTTGACGAACCACCGCCGCACTCGCACAGCCGCTGCAGCGCGCCAGACGCCGCTGCCGGCCAAGCTGACGCGCCCGTCCGCCACCGGACTGGTGCGGCGCCCACGCCTCTTCCGCTGGCTGGATACTGCGGTGCGCAGCCGCATCGTGTGGATCGCCGCGCCGGGCGGTGCCGGCAAGACCTCGCTGGTCTCGACGTGGTTGGAAACGCGCGGCATTGCAGCGTTGTGGTACCGAATCGACGCAGGGGACGCCGACCCGGCGACGCTGTTCCAGTTTCTGCGTCTGGCGATCCACGATCGGGCCAAGGTCGAACCGCTTCCGCAGTTCGCGCCAGCGCACATGGTCGCGCTCGATGTGTACGCGCGGCGCTTTTTCGAAGCATGGTTCGCTTCGTTCGACGAAGCGGTCACGCTCGTGTTCGACAACTACGAACGGATGGCGGGCGAGGCGCGCACCGACGAAGTGCTCGACGCGCTGCTGACCTCGATGCCCGAACACGCGCGCGTCGTCGTGCTCAGCCGCAACGGGCCGCCCGCAGCGCTCGCGCGGTGGGAGGCGAGCCCCGAGCTGACTACCCTCCTGTGGGACCAGTTGCGCTTCTCGGTCGACGAATCGGTCGCGCTCGCCGCCAGCTGGGATGTGCACGATGCCGCGCTCGTCGCGCCGATCGCACATTCGAGCAGAGGCTGGGCCGCAGGCATCGTGCTGATGATGCGCGCGTTGCGCGCCGGCATCGACTTGCAGGACTCGGGTGCCGGCGCCTCGCGTGGCCTGTTCAATTATTTCGCCACCGAGATCTTTGCGCGCCTGCCGGCGGACGTCGCGCAGTTCCTGCTGCGAGTCGCTTTCCTGCCCGACGTGACGGCTGCGCTCGCGCAGGTGCTCACCGGCGAGCCGCGTGCCGACAAGCTCCTCGCCGAATTGCATGCCGACAACTTCTTCGTCGATCGAAAGGCCCAGGCCGGGCCGGCGAGCTACGAGCTGCATCCGCTGTTTCGCGATTTCCTCTGCGCCCACGCGGCGCAGACGCTCGGGTCCGCGGCGGTCGACGACATCCGCTGCAAGGCGGCCGCGTTGCTCCTGGCGGCCGGCGAAGCGGACTCTGCTGCGACGCTGCTGATTGAGGCGGGCGATACAGATCGCCTCGTGCCGCTGATCGAGCAGCACGGCGAAGAGATGCTGCGGCACGCGCGCTTTGCCACCTTGCGCGGCTGGCTCCAACACGTACACGAGGCGGACTTCGAACGCTCGCCGCGGATGCTGATGTGGCGCGGGCTGTGCGAGCTTGCGGCAGGCGACGTCTGCTGGCGCGCGACGCTCGATCGCGCCAAGCAGCGTCTGGATCGCAATCGCGAGCTGGGCGGTGCCTTTACAGTTCGCGTCTGGATGATGCTTACCGCTGTGCGCGTGGACGAAGCGAAAGCGCTCGTGGCTGAACTGCAACAGCTGGTCGATCTCCACTGGGACGCATCTCCCGCCGAGCAGCAGGTCGAGGCGCTCGCGCAGTACCGCAATGACATCCGCATGCCCGAGGCGTCCGCGTTAATGCGCGATCTGCACGCCCGCGCAACGAAACTGCCCGAGGCGACGCTCGACGCAGAAGCCCTGCTTTGGCTTGGAGCTTTTCGGGCCAACTACTGCGTGCCCTTCGGCGACGTCGACGGACTGCGCGACATCGAAGCGCGCACGCGCCCGCTGATCGACGCCGGCAAGGGTTCGATCCGTGCGCGCGCCAACTGTCTGGCGCTATCCAGCTGGTACTGGATCTGGTCCGGGACCGTGTCGGACAACCGCCGCATGCTTGCGGAACTGTCGGCGGTGGGCGACGTCTGTGGTTTCCACATCGACCAGAACTTTGTCTCGCAGTGCGCACTACGTTCCGCGCTCGCTGCCCGCGACCTTGAGGCCGCAGCGCGGTGGGAGCAACTCGCGCGCCCGATGGTCAGGTTGGTGCCATTCCGATACTTGCTGTTCCTGATTTCTGCGGTGCGTCTGTCGATCGAGTGCGCCGATCTCTCGGCGGCCGAGCGCAACGCCAACGAGCTGCAAGCGCTGATGCCTGCGCAATCGCAGTACAGCGAGTACGCGTCCGCCATGCTCGCTCAGGTCGCGCTGGCGCGAGGGGACGGCGCCGCGGCGTTGGCTTGCGTGGAGCAGGCGAGCAAACGTGTGGCCGGTACGCCGCCGCACGTCTTGCCGCTGATGCTTATGTTGCGCGCCGCGGCCCAATTGGGTTGTGGCCAAGTGCGGCAGGCTGCTACGGCCACACGCGCGTGGCTGCAGCACAGCAGGCAGAGCGGCATCGCTCGGCACTTCGCGGCAGGCGACCAGATCGTCACGGACGTGCTGGCCTTCGCGCTGCAACAGGGTATCGAGACCGACCACGCCCGGCACCTGATCGGCATGCTCGAGCAACCGCCGCCCGCGGCCGACATCGAGGAGTGGCCGTGGCCGGTGCGCGTGCGCGTGCTCGGCACGCCGCTGCTCGAACGAGAGCAGCCGGCCGCCGGGGCGGGCAAGCGGCAACAGCGCAAGCCGCTCGATCTGCTCCACTACATCGTCGCGCAGGGCGGCGAGCCGGCTGCGATCACCAAGGCGATGGATGCGCTGTGGCCAGAGGCGGACGGCGACGCCGCGAAGAAGGCGTTCGACATCACGCTGCACCGCCTGCGCAAGCTGCTCGGAGCCGACGCCGCCGTGCGCCTCGAACACGGTCGCGCGAGCCTCAACACGAAGCACTGCTGGGTCGATGCATTCGCGTTCGTCCGGCTCGCCGAGCGCATCGAGAACGAAGCATCGCAAGGCGATGCGCTCGACGACGCGATGGCACGCGCGATGGGGCTGTACCGCGGACCGCTGCTCGGCGGCGCGGCCGATGCGCCGTGGGCCGTCGCGTACCGCGACAAGCTACGCGCGCGTTTCACTCGACTGGTCGAGTGGGCCGGCGCGCGCTATGCGGCCACTGGCCGAGCAGAGGAGGCCGAGCGCTGCTACCGCGAGGCACTCGACCTCGAGCCGATCGCCGAGACGATGTACCGGCGGTTGATGCAGTCGCTTGCGGGCCGCGGCGAAATGGCCGCGGCGATGGATGTGTACCGTCGATGCCGAGAGGCGCTGTCGCTGCTGCTGGGAACCAATCCGTCGCCCGAGACGTCCGCAGCCTACGAGCGCATGCGGCTCCGTTGATGAACGAGGCGGCTTGCCTCGCCCGTCACGGCCGGCACCTTTGTGGCGGGAAGTCCGCCTTCCAGTTCGGATTGCGAGTCTCTTGAGGCGCTCCCCGCCGTCCTTCGCAACAGAGCACGTCGTGAGAAGGCTGTGGCTCATGAAAATGCGGGCAAGGCGCTACCGCTCATAGCGGTGGATGCCGACCAATCTCGTGCCTGCTGGCCTACAGGGCTGTTTGGCCGACGATCAACCGATGACAATACGCATGGTCTGCGCATCGCGGACGATTCCGGCGACGCGGACACCATGGCTACAGTGCGCGGGCAATCGCTGCTGATCAAGTACGTCGTCTCCTTCCTGGGGGTCGTCGGCTTTGCATCGGTGGCCTACAGCGTGTCCAGCATCTGGTTCGCCTTTGCCGAGCATCGTGCGGCGCTCGCAGAAATTCAGCAGGCCCGTGCCGAAGCTGCGGCGTCACGCATCGCACACTTTGTCGGCGAGATCGAGAGCCAGCTCCGATGGGGGACGCACCTGCCGTGGGCCGATCAGCCCCTCGACAGTCACCGACTCGACGCCCTGCGCATGTTGCGCCAGACCTCGGCCGTCACCGACCTCGCTTTGCTCGATGCCGACGGGCGGGAGCGCCTGTTTGTGTCGCGCTTGAGCATGACCCGCGTGGAAACGCGTACCGACCACTCGGCCGAATCGACGTTCATGAATGCGAGGGCGAAGGGGGTCCACTACGGGCCGGTGTACTTCAGACAGGAGACCGAACCGTTCATGACGCTGGCCGTGGCGGGACCGCGGGCGGATGCGGGTGTCGTCGTCGCCGAAGTCAATCTCAAGCACATCTGGGATGTCGTCGCCCGGATTCAGGTGGGGCAGGAAGGTATCGCTTACGTGGTCGACCGGCAGGGCCGACTCATTGCGCATCCCGACATCAGCCTCGTTCTGCGCAGCACCAATGTCTCACGACATCTCCAGGCGACGCAAAACGACCTCCCAGTTATGGCGCGCGGGGTTTCAGGACTCTTGGGGCAAGCGGTGTTGATGGCGAGCGTCGTGGCTGCGCCACTGGATTGGCGCGTCGTCGTCGAGTTGCCGCTGACGGAAGCCGACGCACCGCTTCGCCATGCCATCGTTCGCTCGTTGTGGATCAGCGCCGGAAGCCTGTTGCTCGCTCTTCTATTCGCGGTCGCCCTGTCGTGGCGGATGCTGCGGCCGATCCGGGCGCTGACGGCCGGTGCGGCGCGAATCGGCTCGGGACAGCTCGACCACCGCATCTCCATCCGGACCGGCGACGAGATCGAGACGCTCGGCAAGCAGTTCAACACCATGGCCGGCGAGCTGGGTGAGTCGTACGCAAGCCTGGAGCGCAAGGTGGAGGCTCGAACGCAGGACTTGGCCGAAGCGAACCGGTCAAAGTCGCGTTTTCTGGCAGCGGCAAGTCATGACCTGCGCCAGCCTTTGCACGCCTTGAACCTGCTTGTGGCGCAACTGGGCCTCGAGCGCGAGCCGCAAAAGCGCGAGCGGCTCACGCGGCGGGTCGAGGCCGCGGTCGAAGCGATCAACGAATTGTTTGACGGTCTGCTCGACATCTCGAAGCTGGAAGCCGGCGTGGTCACCGCCGACGTGTGCGACTTCCCGATCCAGCAGTTGCTCGACCGAGCGCAAGCGACCTTCGCTGCCGATGCTGCCGGAAAGGGCTTGCGAATCGCCGTTGCGCGCAGCCGGGCCTGGGTACGCAGCGATCCGCGCCTCCTTGAGCGCGTGGTCGGAAACCTGGTGGGCAACGCAGTCCGCTACACGGCTCGCGGCGGCATCGTCGTCGGCTGCCGCAGGCGCGACGGCCACCTCTGGATTGAAGTATGTGACACCGGGGTCGGGATCGCTGCCGACAAGCACAGAGAGATCTTCAACGAGTTCTACCAGGTCACGCCGCCGGGAACCTTGCGCGGCGAGGGGCTTGGTCTGGGTCTCGCGATCGTGGCCCGGCTGTGCGAGTTGCTGGATCACCCCGTTCGCATCGCGTCGGTGCCTGGACGCGGATCGTGCTTCGGCATCCGCCTGCCCGTCGCCGCGCCGCAGCAGAGCCTTGCGCCGGCCGAAGCCATAGACGACCTGTACGTCGACCCGCTTCGCGGCAAGCGCGTAGTCGTGCTCGACGACGACGAAGGGGTGCTCGAAAGCACGGCCGGCCTCCTGTCCGCCTGGGGCTGCCATGTCGTGTCCGCCGCATCCGTCGAGCAGGCCTTCGAGCAATTGGGAGACACGGCACCCGATCTCGTGATTGCCGACTTCCACCTTGGCGAAAGCGGCGACGGCACGGCCGGCATCGAGTTGCTGCGTCAGCGCTATGGGCCGTCGGTAGCCGCATTGCTGGTCTCGGGCGATGTCGGGCGGGTCGTCCGCGAACGCGCCGCGTCGTCGGGGCTGCACCTGCTCGACAAGCCGGTTCCGCCCATGCGCCTGAGGGCCGTGGCCAGCCGTCTGGTCAGCCAGACCTAGTCAGGAGGTGGGTGGAAGGTTCCATCCCCTCCGGGCGACTGCAGCGACGGCTTCCATCCGGCTTGTCACGCCGAGCGCGCGCAGGACAGCGGAAACGTGATTCTTCACAGTGGGTTCGGCGAGATCGAGCGCGCGGCAGATCATCTTGTTGTTCTTTCCGGCCATCAGCAGGGCGAGAACTTCGATCTGTCGTTCGGTGAGGCCGGCATCGCGTGGAGACGTTTGGCCTTGCGAATTTCCTGTCGACTGCGGTGACGACGGAGCCTCGGCACCCAACGCCGCAGGCGGCACGTAGACCCCCCCGGCGAGAACCAACGCCAGTGCGCTCGACAGCACACCGCGGGTCTCCGACTTCGGAATGAAGCCCAGCGCTCCCCGCCGCAGTGCCTGGTTGATCGTCACCTGGTCCTTGTCGCCGGAGAGCATGACGACGGGCACCGCCGGATACGTGCGACGCATCTCGTCGAGCACGTCGAGACCATCGCGGTCCGGGAGGTGCCGGTCGAGCAGCACGAGGTCGACCTCGGAATGGAGCCGAAGTGCTGTCAACGCCTGACATGAATCGCCGGCCTCCAGCACCGTCGATCCGCTGCGCAGGTCGCAGAGAACGTCGCGCAGGGCCTCCCGGATCAAGGTGTGGTCGTCGACGACTAGAAACTTCATTGCAAGGCTGCCAGGAGGGTTGCACGGCGGCGCGCCTGAGGCCCGCTCCTCCTTGAGAACCAGTACCTCGGGCTCATTGCACGCCGCATACAGGGACTTCCGGACGATTTCTTCGCCGCGACCCGCGGAAGAACATCACATGCCGCTGCGAACTATCCCACAAACCCTTTCCAAGGAGCGATCACATGACGACCGCACATGTTCTGGAAGCCGCGATGCTGATCTGTTTCGGCCTGGCTTGGCCGGTGTCCAACCTACGCATGCTGCGAACCGGCAAGGCGCAAGGAAAGGGCCTGCCCTTCACGCTTCTTGTGCTGACCGGCTACATCAGCGGCGCTGCCGCCAAGCTGGTGCTGGCGGCGCAAGACACGCCGCTGGCGCCCGTCTTCTGGCTGTACCTTCTCAACGCCGCGTCAGTGGCAATCAATCTGGCGCTGCAGTGGCACTACGGCGTTCGGAACGCTCGCCACCGCATTGCGGAGGTGCAGCCATGAACCGCAGACTGGCCGCGACGCTTGTCCTTTCGCTGCTCACCGGTTGTCAGGCGCTCGGCTCGGGAGGTGCCGGAGTGCCGAAGATCGATCGGATATCTGTTAACGGGACGAGCCTGGCCTATGTCGAGCAGGGCAGTGGTGAGACGGTCGTCTTTGTCCACGGCGCCTTCGGGGATTGGCGCAACTGGGAAGGCATGCGATCGTCGGTTGCAAGTCGCTACCGCTTTGTCGCCTTGAGTCTTCGCTACCACCATCCAAACGAGTGGGCCGACGACGGCAGGCACTACTCCCTTGCACAGCACGTCGAAGACGTGGCGGCCTTCATCCGCGCCCTCGATGTCGGCAAAGTGCATCTTGTGGGCAACTCCATGGGCAGCCGCATCGTCGCCCACCTCGCCATCAAGTACCCGGAACTGGTGCGCAGCGCCGTGCTGGGCGACCCTTTCGTCATCGCTCCGACCTCGATCGAGGGGCGGGCGGCGGTCAGCTCCTTCCAGAAGGACGCGGCGATGTCGGTCGCGGCCGCGCGGGCCGGCGATCCGAGAATGTCGGCCATCCTGCTGTACAACGCGGTGCTCGACGACGCGGAGGCCTTCGAGAACGCATCCGCTGCGACGAAGTCGCGCACGCTCGACAATGCGAAGACGATGGGACCGTACTCGCGTCAGCCGCCCGCCGCGCCCGTGACCTGCGAGCAGTTCAAAGCCTTGCCGATGCCGGTGCTGGTCGTCACGGGCGAACGATCGAGGGCGATCTTCCGCTACGGGAGTGAAACGATGGTCGGGTGCCTGCCGATGAGCGTCTCGACCGCGACGATTCGCGGCGGGCGCCACGATTGGTTCGCGAAAGAGCCGGACGCCGGCGCAGCGGCCGTGCTGGCCTTTCTCGAAGGCAAGTGATGGCCGCGCATTCGATCCGCGGTGGACAGCCGGCGCAACTCGGCCGCCGTTCGTTGTGCGGTGCGTTTGCGTATGTTCTGCTCGGCGCCTCGCGGGAAGCCCACGCGCAGCTTCCAGAGAAGGTCCATCGAATCGGATATCTCAACCCCCGCGCAACGTACGCGGCATTCGACGAGGCCTTTGTCCAGGGGATGAGCGACCTGGGCTACGTTGCCGGGCGCAATCTCATCATCGAATACCGCTGGGCCGGCAATGATCTGCGCAAGTTGCAGCCGATGGCCGAGGAACTGGTGCAGCTCGGTGTGCAGGTGATCGTCACCGCGACCACGGCCGGGACCCGAGCCGTGATGCATGCAACTCGCACCATCCCGATCGTGATGGCGGCAACTGCCGATCCAGTGGCGTCCGGATTGATCGCCAGCCTCGGCCGACCGGGCGGCAACGTGACAGGGATGTCGCTGCAGACCACTGAGGTCGCCCGTAAGCGGTTGGAGCTGCTTCGGGAGCTCGTGCCAGGTGCGAACCGGATAGCCTTGCTGGCCGAGCAGGTCACCGGACCGACTCAGGGCACGACCAAGGCGCTCGTGGACGAAACTACTCTGGCGGCGAAACAGCTGGGAGTCGATCTCGTCGTCCAAGAGGTCGCGAATGCCGACCGGCTCGTCGACGCATTCGCGAATTTCCGCACCCAGCGGGTCCAGGGCCTCATCGTCCAGGTCAGCCAGCTGACCCTCGAGCACCGGGGCCGGATCGTCGAGTGGGCAGCGCGCGAGGGTCTGCCCGCGATGTACGAGGCCCGCAATTTCGTGACTGACGGCGGTCTGGTCTCGTATGGCCCGGACTTGCGGGAAAGCTATCGGCGCGCCGCGACATACGTGTCTCGAATCCTCAAGGGAGCGAAGCCCGGCGACCTGCCGGTAGAACATCCGAACAAGCTCGAGCTCGTGATCAACCTGAAGACAGCGAGAGCTCTGGGCCTCTTGATTTCGCCACGGGTGCTCGTGAGCGCGGATCAAGTAGTTCAATGAAGTAGTTCAATGATCGCAGATAGGTCCTGCGGCGAACAGTCACTGTCACCGCGCACCGGACTGCGATGGTTGGCTGCGGGTAGTGGCGCCGTGGGTTGAAACTCCACGGCCGCGGGGGAGACTTGTCCGGTCACCGCCATCGGAGCCTCTCATGCAACCTCTGAAGCTGACCCTCAAGGGCTTCCGCGGCATCCGCGATGGCCTGGGCCTGGAAGAGATCACGCTGGATCTCGAACGGCTCGCCGACGGTGCCGAGTTGATCGCGATCGCCGGTGCCAACGGCAGCGGCAAGACGACGATCATGGACAACCTCACGCCCTACAACTTGCTCCCCAGCCGGGCGGCGACGGCGGGGCCTGGCGGCTTCACGTTCTACGACCACGTCTACCTCCCAGAGAGCGTCAAAGACCTGACCTGGGCGCACGAAGGCCGCTGCTACCGATCGCAAATCGTCATCCGGATGAGTGGCCGCCGCAAGACCGAGGCTTTCCTGCTCGGACTGGACGACGATGGGCAATGGCGGCCCGTGCGTGTCGCCGACGGCACGGAATCCGACGGGCGCGTCGAGTCGTACACCCGCTGCGTCGAGAGCATCTGCGGCAGCCCGGAGACCTTCTTCACGTCGGTGTTCGCCTCCCAGGGCAAGCGCCAGCTCAACACCTACCGCAATGGCGAGATCAAGACGCTGCTGGCCGATCTGCTGGGCCAGGACGAGATTCGCGCCATCGGCCACAAAGCCGCCGAAGTCGCACGCCTGCTGAAGGCGGGACTGGTCGCGATCCGGCAGGAGCAGTCCGGCCTGGCCGACGAGATCGCGGCTGTCGAGTCCGCCAGACAGAGGCTCGACGGCGCGGCCTCGCGGGTGGCCGGTGCCGACGTCGCCAAGCGGGCGGCTCAGGCTGGGCTGGACGAGGCGCTCGAGCGGCACGCCCGCCTGTCGGCCGAGCGCGAACAGTCCCGCGCGATCGAGGCACGACGTGCCCAGTTGACTACCGAACGGCAGGCCGAGCTCGACGCGACCCGTCAGACGGCAGAGGCACTGCAGGCCCAGGACCTCGCGGAGGTGCAGCGGCTGGAACGCCTGGAGCAGCGCATCGGCGCGCGCCAGCAGCAGGAGCAGGCGCGGCGCCAGTCGCTGATGCAGTCGCGCCGCCGCTGCCTGGAGGTGATCGGCCAGGCCGATGCGGTCGACCGGTCAGTCCGGCGGCTGGCGCTGGCGCAGCGCGCGCACGAACTGCGCCGCTCGCGCACTCAGGCGGGTCGCCAACAGGTCCAGTTGCTGACCCAATGCCAGGGAGCTGTCCGTCTCGCGGAACAGAAGCTGGCCGGCATCGAACGAGACGCGGGCAAGGCGGTGCTTCGGGCGCAGGACATTGCCCACCGCTTCGGCCTCACTGCCGAGGTGCCTTGTTCGGGCACCGATCTGCAAGGGCGCTGCAAACTGCTCGGCGATGCGCGCGAGGCGCAGGCCCTCATGCCCGACGCAAGGACTCAGGTGGCACGCTGTGCCCGCGAGCAGGAGCAGGTCCAGGGGGAGTTGAACAAGGCGCGCCTGCGACACGAAGCGCTTGCCGGTGCCCCGCAGGCATTGGCCTGGGCAGAGGATCGTGAGAGCGCTGCACGCGAGCGCGCCGACCGCATGGCCGTGCTCGCGTCGAAGGAGCAGGCGTGCGCGCAGGCCAGGGCCACGTTGACCGAGGTCGATCGCGATCTTGCTGCCCTGGGTTTGCCGTCCGTGCGGGTCGAGCAGACCCCCGAGGAGCAAGCCGAGCGTGTGCACATCGGGGCCTCGCGCCTGGCCATCGCGCAGGAGCTGCAGAGGCAGCAGCAGCGATCCGCCGCGGCATTGACACGGATCGAGCGGCTGTTGGCAGACCTGCCGGTGGCCCACGACGAGAGCCCGCTCAAGGCCGCCGCCGAGGCGGTGACGGGTGGGCGCGCCGCGTTCGCGACGGCCGAGCGCTCGCTGCTGGAGGCCGCGCGCGACGCGCAGGCGCAGGTGGAACTCGGCAAGCAGTCGGCGGCACTCGTCGCCCGCCGCGAGAAGGGCCAGGCCCGCTGCGCGACGGTCGAGAACGAACTCGCGAACTGGAACCTGTTCGCGCGCTGCATGAGCAACGACGGGTTGATCGCGCTGGCGATCGACGACGCCGGGCCGGCCTTGTCCGGCCTGGCCAACGACCTGATGCTGGCCTGCTACGGACCCCGCTTCACGGTGTCGATCCACACGCTGCTCGACAGTGGAAAGGGCGAACAGAAGGAAGGCTTCGACATCGTCGTCCACGACGGCAGCACTGGCGATGCGAAGAGCATGGGCCTGATGAGCGGCGGCGAACGGACCTGGCTGGAGGCCTGCCTGACCCGCGCCATCGCCTTGTACCTGGCGACAAATACGGGGCGCAGGTACTCGACGCTGTTCTGCGACGAAGCCGACGGTGCGCTCGATCCCGACCGCAAACGCATGTTCATGGCGATGAAGCGCGAGGTGCTGCGCCTGGGTGGCTACGAGCGCGAGTACTTCGTCACGCAGACGCCGGAGCTGACCGCGATGGCGGATGCCGTGATCGACCTGGAAGCGTTGAAGGCGCAGGCTGCAGAGCAAGTCCTCGTCGCGGGATGACCCGTGATGCAGGGCGGCACGACTTCTGCGTTCGCGCAGCGCGCGCGCTTCGGTCAGCCACTGCGGTGCTCCGGCGCGATCGACACCACGCGCACCTTGGCAACGCGGCGCGACTCGGCCAGCTCGCGGTCGCGCCGCTGCAGCAGCAGGCGTGTCTCCTGCCACGCCGCGAAGTAGTGGTCGACCAGCGCCGCCAGCTTGGCCAGTTGTTCGCGCAGCACTGCGTTCTCTTGACGCAGTTCATGCGCGACACGAGTGGCCGCACCACAGCGGCCCCCGCGATGCTGCCGTGCATCGTGCAGCGCTTGCAGGACATCCGGGTGGTATCGGTACAACGCATTGCGCGAGATGCCCGCCCGTTCACACAGGGCTGTCACGGTCAGCGCCGGCGGTAATGTGCTGCTGGCCTGCTGCTGCAGCATCGCTGTCAAGGCGTCGTGCAGGCGCGTTGCCACTGCACCTCGCGTTGGATCAGGGGCCGACTTCTCGATCATGCTCGCTCCCCTTGCTCCCGGTGGCATCGATCGCACGGATCAGCGAACGGGCCTCATTGAGTCGCTGCCGCACGATGCGCAAGGTCTCCAGCGGCAGTGCGGGCTCGTCGAGCATTCGTTCGCTGCGGTGTGCCTGCTCGGTCCAGTACGGACGGTGCGGCTCGGACACGACAAAGTTCTTGCAGCGCGCGCAGGTCGAGGGTTCCCGCCGCGCTGCGTTGGGGCCGGCCGCGTTGCCGAGGCACGCGCTGTGTTCCTCGCGATAGACGCAGTAGCCCCAATCGCAAACGCCGAGCACCAGGCCGGCATCGACGAGCAGCCGCGCGTAACCCTTCAGGTCCTGCTTCATGCGGCTGCCCCTGAAGCGCGGACGCTTGGCGACGATCTCCACGCCGGCGCGCCCGCCCAGGCCAGGTGCGGCCAGCATGTGCTCCCAGGCGTCGACAGATTGCTGCAGGATCTCGGCGTCGATCTCCTGGCTGAGGCGATAGTCCGAGCCGACGTAGCCTTGGTCGGTCTCAGCCCGCTCGCGATGTCCGAGTTGCTGGGCCAGTGCGAACAGGCACGTGCGGTCGCGAAGGGCGGCAAACCGGGCGAACGTCTTGCGGCCCTGATGGCTCGTCAACCGCCAAGGCTGCTCATCCTGAGTCAGACCGAGCGATCTGCCGAATCGTTGCATTTGGGTGTTGATCCGCGCGGTCGACGGGACCTCGAGCCGTTCGGGATCGACGTCGTGCCACTCCGTCGCGCCGTTGCCACGGCGGCGACGCAACCACAGCTCGGAGCGGCCGGTGACGGCACGATGTGCGGCGGACAGCGCCTCGAGTACCTCGACGGCCCGGACGGCCGGCGGAGGTGCAACCCACTCGTGAGGATGGCCGTCGAATCCCGGCTGATGCTTGTAGATCGAACCCACGATCACGGCGACAGTCTCGCCGCCGGCGTCGGCACAGCGGGCCTGCACACAGCCGGCCTTCAGATGCAGGATCTCGCTGACACGCGGCCCGACCAGATACGAGATGACGACGAAGCACGCTGCGTAGAGCATGTCGATCCGCGAAACGAGATCGGAGACCGAAAGCACGGATGCCTTCGTGTGGGACCCTCCGGCGCAGCGCAGCGCTCGCGTTGCCCGGCTCGTATGCGCGTGGCTGCCATCGCAGGTCGGTCGTGCTGCGGCCGCCGCCTGTCTGTAGGTCTCGCGCGCCAGCAGGATGCCCGCGGCGTCATTGCCCACCATGTTGACGGCGGCCAGAACCAGGGTGACCGCAGCGCTGTCCGGCGTATGGGGCCACGGCCGGCGCAATCCGTCGCGATTGCTGGCAGCCTGGCGATGGTTGCTCCTGGGAAACGGATCGACGTGCAGACCATCCTCCAGCTCGTTGCGAAGCCGGTGGAGGCAAGTCAGCACGTATAGGTGCCGCTGCACTGTCGCGGCGGCACGCGTCGGCCGTCCAACCATCGGGCGCGCCGTGAGCCAGTGCTGAAACTGCAACAGCGCCGTCGCGTCGAGATCGGCGAACCTGGTGAAGCCTTCCTGGTCCATCCAGCGCAAGAGCGCACGGAGGGAGAAGAAGTACTTCCTGACGGTACTTGGGCGCAGCGACAGACCCGTGCATGGCGAACCGTTGCGGATAAGGCCGATCAGCTGTCGGCTGGTCCGCAGCAACGGTCCATAGCGTGCGTCCGTGAAGCGCCGCCCGTCACGAAGCGCGAAGTCCCAGCGTAGCCGCACGGGTTCCCGCTCGTCGAGAGCGTTGGTCGGCGCGAGGATCCAGACCACGTCCTCCCAGTTGGAGTCCCGCAGGAACCACGCACGACCGTCGAGGTCGCGTTGGTCAGCGCGTGCCGGAAGAAGTAGGGTATTTGTCTGTGGCAGTGGCATAGCCGACCCTCATCGCAAGTCGGGGAGGGCAGGAAGACGCGCCACCAGCAACTGGCCGGCAGCGAGTTCACGCATTCCCAAGCGGGGAAGGATGTCTTCTTCGAGGATGCGCAGCTGCGGCGCGTAGAACGCCTGCCAGCGCGCCGGATGCAGGGTCGCAGCCGCGCCGCGCAGGTGATCGCGTGCCTGAAGCAGGCGGGCCACCGTGGCGGGATCGGGCGCGATGATGGCGTTGGGGCAAGTGAAGCAGCCCATGAAGCTGGTGCACAGTTCACCTCGGCGCGTGCCAGGCGCGACGCCGGCCAGGGGATCGTCGCAGTCGAAGCCGAACATCGAGACTACCCGGCCAGGTGGGACCGACTCGTGCGGTCGGGGGTCATCGACGGGTATTGCACCGTCCGGGGGTTGCCGCGAATTGATGTGCCCGATGAAGGCGTCCTGCACAGCCGCGATGCGGGAGCGGTTCTGCATCTGTACCGCGGGCGTCTCGACATAGCGCACGGTCGTCGCGAGGCTGGCGTGATTGGCGACGGCCTTGGTGCGCAGCAGGTCGCCGCTGACGCGATAGAAACTGGACAGGACGGCGGGCCGAATGCTTGCCAGCGCAAACCTAGGCAGGCCGTGGCGCTCGCAGAAGGCGTTGAGCAGGTGATGGACGGTGATGGTCGTCATCGCATTCACCGTGCGCAGCCCCTTGAAGATGAACAGACGGTTGCGCTGTTCGGGTGGCGCCAGCCGGCGCAACCGTTCGTTCCAAGTCAGGATGTCCCTGACCAGCGCGGGTGGCTCGAAGGCATTGGCGATGCCGAAGGTCCGCCGCTGGATGCGGCCGGCACGTGCCTTGAACCACACCAGTGTCTCGCGGTCCGTCAGCAAGGGGAGCGCTTGCAGGCAGTCGCGATCGAGATCGGCGATAGGTTCGGGGTTGCCGGCAGCGTGGACCAGGATGGCGAGGTAGTAGGGCAGCAAGGAGACTGCGCGCGGATACAGCAATGGCTCGATCTGCCTGGCGCCCCCGGATCGTTGCAGCGCCAGCTTGAGCGCATGGTTGCCGGGGCGCTCCAACTCGAGTGCGCTGGGCATGATGCCGCCGAAGCGGCGATCGACCTGATCGAGCAACCAACCCAGCGAGCCGGGAGTGCAGTCAACGGTGGCACGTTGGACGGCGGCGGCGTCACGTGCTGCACGCATCTTCGCGATCTCCGCTTCGCAAGCGTGAAGGATCGCGCGCAACTCGGCTGCGGACGGCGTTGCGCGTGGTAGGGTGGCGCGGCCGCGCCCAGGGAACGGGCTGTAGGGATACTCGATGGTGCCGACCAGGTCCGGTCGACACCGTTCGAGCCACTGCAGCAATCGGCGCAGCGAGCCGTACGCTGCGGCCCGGGTCGAGAGCGTCCAGGGACGGCCATCGGCGCAGCGCTGGAGGTTGAGCCATTCGATGTAGCGAACGAGCATGACGCGGCCGAGGTCGGGCAGCGACGCGATCGCGCCCGATTCGGTGGCGAACCGGTTGAAGGTCAGCATCGAAGTCCACTGCGTCCTGATGCTGCGCGCCGACCGAACGCCGACATGGCTCCAGAAGGCCTGCGCAAGGACCTCACGAACATCGTCGGGTAGGCTCAGCGACGAGAAGTCAACGAGCGTCTTGCGGACGAGGCGTGGCGTGTCGAATCGTAGGGATGGGACGCCCTGGTGCTCGGCGGCCCGAGTCTTGGCGGGCAGCGTCCGAGGGATGGGTCCGCGGCGCGAGATCATGGCGCGTGCGTCTGCGAGAGCAGCGTGTCGAGCACGTCCTTCAGGACGCAGGCGTCGACGGCGATGGCGCGCAGGTACCGGTCGGTGGTCTCGACATGCTCGTGGCCCATCAGGATCTTCACCACGAGCAACGGGTTGATCGCGGCGCCCTGATTGGCGAGGTGCTGCAACCGGGCCAGCAGCATGCAGGCGAAGGTGGCACGCAGCAGGTGCGTGGTCGCCTTGAAGCCGCTGGCCAAGCCAGCGCTGCTGACGGCGCGCTGATACGCGTTCTTGCCGGCCGGGGCACCGCGGGAGTTGATGAACAGCGCTTCGTGGTCGGCGGCACGACCCTTGTGCCGGGCTCGTGCCAGACAGGCGTAGCGATGGCCCGACACGTGGCCCGCCGTCTCGTCGAGCAGGCCGGCCGGCGCGATGACGTAGCCGGACTTGCGGCCCTTGCGCATGATCTCGATCGTTTGGTGCTCCGTGGCCGGCGCCCGTCGGCCGCCGAGATCGTTGACGCCCAGGCGCAGCAACTCGCTGACCCGCAGACCCGTGTACAACTGCCAGCGCGCCATCAGGTCGTACGGTGCAGGCAACACCGCCAGGAGCTCGCGTGCCTGCTCGGCGACCAACGGCCGCGGCAGTGTCTCGTGCTGACACAGCACGAAGAGGTTGCGATCGAACGCTGGCGAGGCACCGGCACGGAAGGGTTGGCGCTGCCGCGCCACCGCAAAGTCATGCTGCTTGCCGGCAAGCGGCGACGCGTTCAACCAGTGCATGCGGACCGTCCACTCGTAGAACCTCAGCACGCCCCGAACGCGATGGTTGATCGTTGTGATCCGGTAGGGCTTGCCGGTGTGCGGGCTCGGCTGCGTCATCATGCGGTTGCGATAGGCAACCAGGTCGACGGCGTCAGCGCTGGCCCAGCCGATGCCGTTCTGCTCGAGCGTCTCGAACCAGTCGTAGAGGATCTCGGCGTAGGTCCGAAGCGTGTCGGCCGTGTGAGCGCGCTGCACCGAATGTTCGTGCAGGTAGGCCACCGCCGGTTCGATCAGCTGCCATTGGCTGTTGAACAGGAGCGGAAATCCATCAGGGCGTGGTTCGCGCAGGATGACCGCATGTGCCTGCTTGGCCGCGCTCTGCGCAAGCCCCATGACTTCTGCTGGTGTCGGCAGTGGCGCCTTACGGATGATGTGAACCATGATCGACGGTGTTGAGGGCGAGATGCTTGACCGCTTGCACGAACGACAGGCCGAGGACGTGCATGGCCAGATCGATGGCACCGCCGCCGCCGCGTTGACCCCGCGTGTCGTACCACTTGACGCCAGTGGTCAGAATCTCGAACTCGCCTCTTGAAGTGCGAATGTGCCAACGGCGACTGAGATCGGTCTTGAGCGGCACGTAGGTCGTGTCAGCCTTGATGTGAATCGCCACGAGCGCCAAGGCGTCACAAGCGGGCATCGCGCGCAGCCGAAGCAACGTCTCGGCGTCGAAAGATCTGCGCGGTGTCACGATCGCGACCTCCCCGGGGTTGCCTGAGGAATGCAACGCGCCGGGCTACTCGCCTCTGAGAGAGGCCGGGCTGCTCGGGCCTCAGTCACTGTAGGCGCTGCACCTCACGCCTCCAACCGTGTTGACACGCGCGAATGCAACCTAACATCCTTACCTCGTCATGCCCTCCCGCGCCGGTGCCGATGGTCTCGGTGCGTTCTCGTACTACGACCACGTCTTTCTACCGGAAAGCCACAAGGAACTGACGTGGGAACACCGGGGGCGCCGCTACAAATCGCAACTTGTGTTTCGCATCAATGGCAAGCGCAAGACCGAGGCATTCCTGTTCGAACAGTCCGGCAGCCGATGGAAACCGGTGGTGCTGGCCGACGGCACCGTCAGCGATGGCAAGGTCGACATCTACGAGCAGGCGGTGCGCGAATTGCTCGGCCCGCCGGAGACCTTCTTCACGTCGGTGTTCTCCGCCCAGGGCAAGCGGCCGCTGTCCGCCTATCGCAATGGCGAGATCAAGGGCCTGCTGGCCGACCTGCTCGGCCTGGATCAGGTCCGGCAGCAGGGTGAGCGTGCCGCGGAGACGGCCAGGCTGCTGAAGAACGGTCTGGCGGTGATCCGGCAGACGCAGGCCGGCGCGGCGGCAGAAATTGCGCGCCTGGCTGACGAACTGAGCACTCTCGGCGATCCCGGGGCGGCCCTTTCACGGGCGATCACTGATCGAGATGCCGCGGCACGATCACTGGATGCGGCCCGCGCTGCCGAGGCAGCCGTGCTCGCGGATTCGCAGGCGGCGGCGGAAACCGACAAACGACGTGGCGACCTTGCCGCCGAGCGCGACAGGGCTGCAGTCGGCGCCAGGGCGGCGCTGCAACGGGTCGCCGAGGAGGTCGCTCGACTCGACGTCAGGGCCGGCGCGCTGGCGCAGCGGGCCGCTGCCAGGAAGCGCCAGCA
>CAYJOA010000042.1:0-29452 GCA_964371495.1 uncultured Rubrivivax sp. | reverse complement strand
CGAGATCGAAAAGTTCGGCGACGCCACCGTCGGCGAGGTGCTGCGCCGCCTGCCCGGCGTCACCACCCCTGGCGCGCCCGGCCGTGGCGGCGCGCCGCGCCTGCGCGGGCTCGGCGGCGGCTTCACGCAGCTGCTGATCGACGGCCAGCGCCTGCCGCCCGGCTTCAGCCTGGACTCGCTGACACCCGAGCAGGTCGAACGCATCGAGGTGCTGCGCGCGCCGACCGCCGAGACCGGCGCGCGGGCGATTGCCGGCACCATCAACATCATCACGCGCGAAGGCTTCAGGAAGCGGCTCAACGACTGGCGCATCAGCACCGGGGTCGAAAACGGCCGTCCCTCGCTGGGCAGCTTCTGGTCGCACAACGACAGCGCCGGCGCGCTCACTTACACGCTGTCGGCCGGGCTGTTCGCCAACCGGCGACTGAGCAGCAACCACACCGACACCCAGGTCACCGACGCCGCCAGCGGCGCGCTGCTCGAAGACCGCAGCAGCAGCAGCACCAGCCAGGGCCGCAACCAGGGCCTGAACCTGAACGCGCGGCTGCAGTGGCGCCTGGGCGAGGCCGGCGATGTGCTGACGCTGATGCCCGGCGTTTACGCCAGCCGCAGCGCGGGCCGCTACACCTTCGACGTCGACGAACGCCTGCGCCGTGACATCACGCCCGAGCTGGCCGACCGCGGCAGCGGCGGCAACGACAACAGCTTTCTCGGCCCGCGTCTGATGCTGCAGTACCGCCAGCGCGTGGGCGACTGGCGGCTGGAAGGCGGCGGCAACCTGCGCGCATCGCGCGCCCGCGGCGACAGCCGCCGCGACGAGAGGCGCGCTGACGACAGCGTGCTGCGCACGCAGGAAGACCGCTCCTTGTCGCGCGAGCGCGCCTTGAGCCTCAACGCCAAGGGCAGCCGCCTGCTGGGCGGTGCCGGCAGCGAACACAGCCTGGTGCTCGGCGCCGAGGCCGAGACGGCACGCCGCGACGACACGCGCACGCGGCTCGAGGACGGCCAGCTCGCACTGGCCGACTTCGGCGAAAGCTTCGAGGCCAGCACGCTGCGCCTGGCGGCCTATGCGCAGGACGAATGGAACCTCACGCCGCAGTGGGCGCTGCACGCCGGCCTGCGTTGGGAGGGCATCGTCACGCAAGGCGACGACGGCCTGGGCGGCCGGCCCGAGAACCGCAACAGCGTCTGGACCCCGCTCGTGCACGTGCTGTGGAAGCCCGACCCGAAGACGCGCGACCAGGTGCGCCTGAGCCTGACACGCAGCTGGCGCGCACCGGCCACGGCCGCGCTCATCGGCCGCCCCAACGTCACGCGCCTGTACGACCCGGCACTGGGCAGCAACACCGAGACCAGCCCCGACCACGCCGGCAACCCGAACCTGCGACCCGAGCTGGCCACCGGCGTCGACCTGGCCTTCGAACGTTACCTCGACGGCGGCGGCCTGCTCAGCGCCAACCTCTTCCACCGCCGCATCGGCGACCTCATGCGCGGCGTCACGCTGCTGGAGGAGGTGCCCTGGAGCCCCTACCCGCGCTGGGTGCGGCGCACGCGCAACATCGGCAGCGCCACCACGCAGGGCATCGAACTGGAGGCCAAGTTCCGGCTCGACCAACTGGTGGCCGATACGGCGCCGGTGGAACTGCGCGCCAACGTCTCGCTGTACCGCTCGCGGGTCGACGCCGTGCCCGGCCCCGACAACCGGCTCGACGAGCAGGCCCGCGGCACGGTCAACCTGGGCGCCGACTACCGTTGGCGCGGCACGCCATTGACGCTGGGCGGCAACCTCAACTGGGTGCCCGCCACCACCACCCGGCTGGCCGCCGACCAGACCACGGCCACCACCACCAAGCGCCAGTGGGACCTGTTTGCGCTGTGGGCCTTCAGCCCGCAAGTCGGTCTGCGCCTGATGGCCAACAACCTGCTGCCGCGCGACTATGCGAGCACCACCTTGAACGACAGCGACAACCCGGCCAGCGCCCTGGTCGAGCGCACGCGTGTCGTCAGCGGCGGCCCCAGCTACACGAACTGGCAGCTGCGGCTGGAGCTCAAGCTGTAGCCGCCCCGGGCGCGCCGCGCCGCCTTGTGCGACAGTGGCGGCCCGTCTGAGAGGTTGAGAGGCCATCCCATGCACCCGCGTAAGCCCCCAGAACAGGCCCGATCAAGGCGCAAAGCGCAGCCGGGGTTGGGCCCCGGCGAGCATTTGCAACGCCGAGCGTGCCTGTTCTGGGGGCTTACCCGAAGGGCCGGGGTGGCCAAGGGCGCTGGGGTGGTGTTGCTCCGCTTGCCCAGGCGGACGCCTGGGCCGCGCGTCGCGCCTACCCCAGCGCCCTTGGCCGCCCCGGCGCGGGTGCATGGGATGGCCTCTCAACCTCTGAGGAGATGCGCGTGAGACTGCTCTTCGTTGCCGACCCGCTGGAATCGTTCAAGACCTACAAGGACAGCAGCTACGCCATGATGCGCGAGGCCGCCGCGCGCGGCCACACGCTGATGGCCTGCCGGCCCCAGGACCTGCGCTGGCAGCGCGGCGAGCCGGTGCTGGGTTTCGTGCGCGACATCGAGCTGACCGGCGACGCCGATGACTGGTTCCGCGCCGCGCAGCAGCCCGGCGGCACGCGCCCGCAGCCGCTGTGCGAGGTCGACGCGGTGCTCATGCGCAAGGACCCGCCCTTCGACAGCGAGTATTACTACGCCACGCATCTGCTGAGCCAGGCCGAACGCGAGGGCGCACGCGTCTTCAACCGGCCGGCAGCGCTGCGCGAGCACCCGGAAAAACTCGCCATCCTGGAGTTCCCGCAGTTCATCGCGCCGACGCTGGTGACGCGCGACGCCGCCGACATCCGGCGCTTCCACGCCGAGCACCGCGACATCATCCTGAAGCCGCTCGACGGCATGGGCGGCATGGGCATCTTCCGCGTTGGCCCCGACGGCCTGAACCTGGGCAGCATCAGCGAGACGCTGAACCGCGGCGGCGCGATGACGGTGATGGTGCAGAAGTACCTGCCGCAGATCGTCGAGGGCGACAAGCGCGTGCTCGTCATCGGCGGCGAGCCGGTACCCTACGCGCTGGCGCGCATCCCGCAGGGCAGCGAGATCCGCGGCAACCTGGCCGTCGGCGGCAAGGGCGTGGCACGGCCGCTGAGCGCGCGCGACCACGAGATCGCCGCCACGCTGGGCCCCATCCTCGCCGCGCGCGGCCTGCTGCTGGTCGGGCTGGACGTGATCGGCGAGTGCCTGACCGAGATCAACGTCACCAGTCCGACCGGCTTTGCCGAGATCACGCAGCAGAGCGGCTTCGATGTCGCGCGGCGCTTCGTCGATGCGCTCGAGGCTGCGCTGCGCGCCGACCCCGGCCGCACCAGGACGGGTCCATGAGGGCCTGCTTCGGCACCCGTGGTGCGCGCTGGGCGGTGGCCGTGGCGCTGCTGGCGGCCGCTCAGACGGGCCTGGCCCAGCGCGACCCGCGACCGCAGTGGCCGACGCCGACCCCGCCGCGCGGCTACCTGAGCGTCGGCGCGGGTATCGCCGCCCATGCCACCGACTGCGCCGGCAGCCGCCAGTGCGACCGCGTTGGCGGCGCGGGGCCCCCCCCCCGGGGCGGGGGGGGGGCGGCCGCCCCCCCCCCCGCCCGGGGCCCGGGGGGGGGGGGGGGGGCCCGCGCCGCGCTGGGCCTGTTCGTGACGCCGGTGCTGGCGCTCGAAGTGGCGGCGGTCGACTTCGGCCAGGGCCGCATCGGCGACGGCTACGGCGACGCCGAGTTCGGCGTGCGCCTGGTCGGCGTCGGCATCGCCCTGCCGCTGGAGTACGGGGCGCGTTTCAACGGCCTGCTGCGCCTGGGCGTGGCCGGTGTCCGCGCCACGCTGCGGCCGCTGCCTGCCGGCACGGCGCCGTCATCCACCGGCAGCTCGATCGAGGGCTACTACGGCCTCACACTGGGCTACATGCTGACGCCGCTGCTGGCTGCCGAGCTGTCGTTCGACGGCACACGCGGCTACGTCGGCCACGCCGGCGGCCGCGTCGACGCGCTCGCGCTGGGCCTGTCGCTGCGTTTTTGACGCCACCGGGGGCGCCGCCGCGTGCGGGCTCGGCGAGAATGCGCGCACACCGCCTGCCCGATGTCACCCCGCTGCCTGCTTCGACCTCGCCAGCGCCCGGCGCAGCGCCGTTGGCGTGGCGCCGCGGTCGGTTGGTTGATGCTGGTGCTGGCGTTGCCGCCGGCCGGGGCGGCAGCCGCGGGCCTGGCGCTCATGCGCGACGTTGCCGACAAGGCGCTGGACGACCCGCGAACGGCTGCCGTTCAGGTGCGCCAACGCCTGGCAGGCGCTGCTTCGAACGGCGGCGACGACGCGTTCTGGCTGCAGCTGGCGCTGGTGGACGTGCTGGCCCACACCGACAACGAAGCCGACTCGCGCCGCGAGCTCGAGGCGGCGGCGCAAGCCTTGCCCAGCGGGCCCTTGGCGCAGCGCCACCGGCTGTGGCTGGCCTTCTACAAGCGTTATGTCGACAGCGGTGCCGTCGACGCCGCGCTCTTCCGCCGCCACCAGGCCGAGGCCCGCGAGCAGGCGCGCGCTGCCGGTGACGAGGCGCTGCTGTGCCGGCTCGACCTCTACGAGGCGGTGGTGCAGATCGAGCTGGACGCCGTCGACGAGGCCTGGGCGGCGCTCGAGGCCGTGGATCGCTGCGCGGCGCGGCTGGGCGACAGCGGGCTGCAGTCGTATGCCCTGGGCACCATGGGCCCGCTGGCCTGGCGTGTCGGCTCGCAGCAGCCGCCGCAGACCTATTACGAGCGTGCGCTGCAGGCGCTGGGCAACCTGCCCGCGCGCTACAAACGCGCCTGGCTGCTCGACGATCTGGGCTGGGCACTGCTCAACGGCGGCCAGCCGGCGGCGGCGTTCAGCCCCTTCGCGCAGGTGCTGTCGCTGAGCACCGCGATCGGCGACGTGTCGTTCATGATGCGCGGTCATGAAGGACTGGCCGAGGTGCAGCTGCACCAGCGAGACGCCGAAGGTGCACTGCGCCACGCCCGCGCCGCGCTGCGCCTGGCAGCCAGCCACGAGGGGCTGCGCTTCCGCGAGATCACGGCGCAGACCCAGGTCGTCGAGGCGCTGGCGCTGCTGCAGCGCCCCGAGCTCGCCGTCGAGATCGACCGCCTGCGTGCCGTCGCCGCGCGCGACCCGTCGCCGCGCACCGCCGCGCTGATCGCGCGCAGCGCCGCGCGCGGCTACCGGGCGCTGGGCCAGCATGCGCTGGCCTATGCCGAGCTCGAGCGTTACCTGAGGCTGTCCAACAGCGACGTGCGCTCGGCGCGCGAGCGCGACGCGCAGCGCCTGCAGGCTCGTTACGAAGCGACGCGCCGCGACGCCGAGAACCGCGAGCTGCGCCACCTCGCCGAGGTGGCACGGCTGGAACTCGACGCCCGCGCCGAGCGCCAGCGCGCGCTGTGGGCACTGGTGGCGGCGCTGGGCGCCGTGCTGGCCGGTGGCGGCTGGTTCTTCGCCCGCGCCTTGCGCCGCCGCCGCCGCCTGGCCGACCTGGCGCTGCGCGACGAGCTCACCGGGCTGCCCAACCGGCGTGCCGTGCTGGCCTTCGCGCACGAGCAGTTCAAGCTGGCGCGACGGCTGGACCTGCCGATGTCGGTGGCCTTGATCGACCTCGACCACTTCAAGGCCGTCAACGACCGCCATGGCCATGCCGCCGGTGACCGCGTGCTCGAGGCCTTCGCGGCCGCTGCCGCGCACGTCGTGCGCGGGCAGGACCGCATCGGCCGCTGGGGCGGCGAAGAGTGGCTGCTGGTGATGCCCGGCGCCCGCGCCGACGAGCTGCCGGCCGTGTTTGCCCGCCTGCGGCAGGCGCTGACCGAACGCCGCGTGCCGGGGCTGCCGTTTCCGCACGGCGTGACTTTCTCGATGGGCGCAGCCGAACGGCACGCCGGCATCGACAGCGTCGAGGCGCTGATCGCTGCCGCCGACCGCCAGCTCTACTGCGCGAAGGCGCAAGGCCGCGACACGGTGTGCGGCGACGGCATCGTCGCGGGCACGGCAGGGGCCGCGGCGGGGCGGGCGACAATCCTGCAATGGCCATCCTCTCGCTAAGCAACGCGCACCTCGCCTACGGCCATGTCCCGCTGCTCGACGGCGCCGCCTTGTCTTTCGAAGGCGGCGAGCGGCTGGCGCTGATCGGCCGCAACGGCAGCGGCAAGTCCTCGCTGCTGAAGGTGTTGGCCGGCATCGAGAAGCTCGACGACGGCCTGTTGCAGGCGCAGCAGGGCCTGCGCGTGGTCTACGTGCCGCAGGAGCCCGAGCTCGACACCGCGGCCACCGTGTTCGACGTCGTCAGCGAAGGCGTGGCCGAGGTCAAGGCGCTGCGCGAGCGCTACGAGGCGCATGGGCACCAGATGGGCGCCCCTGACGGCTCGCAGGGTGACGACCTCGACGCCATCCAGACCCGCATCGAGGCGCTGCACGGCTGGACCTGGGAGCAGCGTGTCGACGAGACGCTGCACCGCCTGGACCTGGACGGCACGCGCACGGTGGGCCAGCTCTCCGGCGGCCTGAAAAAGCGCGTCGCGCTGGCGCGCGCGCTCGTCGCCACGCCCGACGTGCTGCTGCTCGACGAGCCGACCAACCACCTCGACCTGGACGCCATCGCCTGGCTCGAAGGCCTGCTGCGCGACTTCGGTGGCAGCGTGCTGCTGGTCTCGCACGACCGCGCCTTCATCGACAACGTGGCCACCCGCATCGTCGAGCTCGACCGCGGCCAGCTGCGCAGCTACCCCGGCCAGCTGGCCGCCTTCGAGGCCGCCAAGCTGCGCGAGCTGGAGGCCGAGGCGATGGCCAGCGCGCGCGCCGACAAGCTGCTGGCGCAGGAAGAGGTGTGGGTACGCAAGGGCGTGGAGGCGCGGCGCACACGCAGCGTCGGCCGCATCGCGCGGCTGGTGGCGCTGCGCGAGCAGCGCGCCCGCCGGCGCGAGACGCTGGGCAGCGTGCGGCTGGAGATGGCCAGCGGCGCGCCCAGCGGCAAGATCGTCGCCGAGCTCGAGGACGTGAGCCTGCACTTCCCTGCGGCAGGCGGCCAACAGACCATCGTCAGCCATTTCAGCGCCACCCTCCTGCGCGGCGACAAGGTCGGCCTGATCGGGCCCAACGGCGCCGGCAAGACGACGCTGCTGAAGCTGATCCTCGGCGAACTGGAGCCGAGTTCGGGCACGGTGCGCCGCGGCACCAAGCTGCAGGTGGCCTACTTCGACCAGATGCGCAGCGCGCTGGACCTCGACGCGACGCTGGCCGACACCATCGCCCCGGGCAGCGAATGGGTCGAGATCGGCGGCGGCCGCAAACACGTGATGAGCTACCTGGGCGACTTCCTGTTCTCGCCGGCGCGCGCCAACTCGCCGGTGCGCACGCTGTCCGGCGGCGAGCGCAACCGGCTGCTGCTGGCCCGCCTGTTCGCGCTGCCGGCCAACGTGCTGGTGCTCGACGAGCCGACCAACGACCTCGACATCGAGACCCTGGAACTGCTGGAAGAACTGCTGCAGACCTACGACGGCACGGTGTTCCTGGTCAGCCACGATCGGCGCTTCCTGGACAACGTCGTCACCAGCACCATCGCCTGGGAAGGCGACCCGGCCTGGGGCGGCAAGCCGGGCCTGTGGCGCGAATACGAAGGCGGCTACGAGGACTGGAAGCTGCAGCGCGAGCGCACGCGTGCGGCCCTCGCGACGCCGGTGGCGGCCAAGCCGGCGGCCGGCCCTGCGGCGCCGCGCCCGGCCGGCGCGCGAGCCAAGCTGAGCTACAAGGAACAGCGTGAACTCGAGGCGCTGCCCGGCCTCATCGAGCAACTGGAAGCCGAGCAGAAGACCCTCTTCGAGCGCCTGGCCAGCGCGTCGCTGTACACCGAGGCGCCGCACCTGGTGGCCGCCATGCAGGCCCGGCACGACCAGATCGAGGCCGAGTTGACGCTGGCGCTCGAACGCTGGGAGACGCTGGCCGCGCGTTGATGCGTTGTCGCGGCAGTCAGCGCCGCGAGCCGCTCAGTGCCTGAACACCAGCGCCAGGTTGTTCGCCGGCATCTCGAAGCGCTGCTCCAGCACCAGGCCGGCGTGCTGCGCCGCTTCGGCCGCGTCGGCCAGGCGGCGCAGGCCCCAGCGGGCATCGCGCGCACGCAGGTCGGCGTCGAAGGCCAGGTTGCCCGGGGCGGGCGCCACGCCGTCGACGAAGTAGGGACCGTAAAGCACGAGCGCACCCCCGGGCTCCAGGTGCGCGGCGGCGCCGGCCATCAGCGCCGCGCAGGTCGGCCAGGGCGCGATGTGCAGCAGGTTGGCGCAGTAGATCGCGTCGTAGCGGCCCAGCGCCGGCGGCCACGGTGTTGCCAGCACGTCCAGCCGCAGCGGTTCGCGCACGTTGGCGAGCAAAGCGCAGCGAGCGCCGATGGCCGGCAGCGCAGCCGCGTCGGCTTCCGTAGGCTGCCAGGTCCAGCCTGCCTGCGCCGCGGCGAAGTGGGCCGCGTGCTGGCCGCTGCCGCTGGCGACTTCCAACACCACGGCCTGTGCCGGCAACACCTGGCGCAGGACGTCGAGGATGGGCCCGCGGTTGCGTTCGGCAGCGGCGCTGAAGGGCAGGTTCGCGGCGGTCATCGCGTCGCCTGCTCTTCGGCTTCGATCAGCAGGCGCACCCGTTGTGCGCCACCCAGTTTCGTCAGCGCGCGCACGCGCAGCGCCTGGCCGACCTCGAGCACGCGGCGGCAGTGGTAGTCCAGGGCATCGGTCTCGCCGTGGGTGCTGATGCGGTGCGACCACTCGCGCACGCCGTCGAGTTCCACGCTCAGCGCCTGCCACGCGCCGGCGCCCGCCGGCGCGCGCACGACGAAACGCACGTCGATGGCGAAGACGCGGCGGCGGTGCGCGCTGGGCGGGATGTCGAGCGTGGCGATGTCGGCGGCGCCGGCGTCGACGGCCCAGCGTTCGGCGGCATCGCCTGCGCTGCCGGGGCGGGTGATCACGGGCATGGGTGGGCGGGGCAGCCGTGTGGCGGGCCGGCGATTATCGAGCGCCGGCGCCGCGTCCGCGTCCGGCGGACAATCCGTCGATGAAAGCACCGAAGCGCCTGCAGCCGCTGATCGACGAAGGCCTCATCGACAGCGTCGTGCGCCAGCTCATGAGCGGCAAGGAGGCGATGGTCTTCGTCGTGCGCTGCGGCGACGAAACGCGCTGCGCCAAGGTCTACAAGGACGCCACCCAGCGCAGCTTCCGGCAGGCGGTGGACTACACCGAAAACCGCAAGGTCAAGAACACGCGGCAGGCGCGCGCCATGGCCAAGGGCACGCGTTTCGGCCGCCAGGCCACCGAAGCGGCGTGGCAGAGCGCCGAGGTCGACGCGCTGTACCGGCTGGCTGCCGCCGGCGTGCGTGTGCCGGTGCCGTACAACTTCCACGACGGCGTGCTGCTGATGGAGCTGGTGGCCGACGCACAGGGCGAGGCCGCGCCACGGCTGAACGACGTCGACTTCACGCCCGAACAGGCGCGACTGCACCATGGCACGCTGCTGCAGGAAGTGGTGCGCATGCTGTGCGCCGGCATCGTGCACGGCGACCTGTCGGAATTCAACGTGCTGCTCGGCGCCGACGGCCCGGTCATCATCGACCTGCCGCAGGCCGTCGACGCCGCCGGCAACAACCACGCCCAGCGCATGCTGCTGCGCGACGTCGCCAACCTGCGCGGCTTCTTCGGCCGTTTTGCCCCGGACCTGCTGGCCACCGAGTACGGCGCCGAGATCTGGGACCTCTATCAGCGCGGCATGCTGCAGCCCGGCGCGGCGCTCGGCGGCCGCTTCGAGCACCGCACCGGCCCGGTGGACATGGTCGGCGTGCTGCGTGAGATCGACGACGCGCGCGCCGAGGAAACAGCACGCCGGCTGCGCCTGCAAGTGCCGCATTGACCGCAGTCAGTGCGCCGGGCCGACGGTGCGATCCTCGTTGATGGCTGCCGGGTGCGTGCGGCTGACCATCAGCGCCGCCTGCAGGTACAGGGCGTTGAGCAGTCGCGTCGCGCGTTCGCGGTCGAAGCCAGGCCAGGACGCGATCTCGCTGACGTTGCAGAACCGGCGCTGCAAGCGGTCCACTGCCGCGCCCAGGCTGCCGGTCAGACCCAGCAGGTGCAGCGCCGTGCCCGGCGGCACACGGTAGGCGGCCGGCGCGGCGATCTCGGGCAGCAGCGACTCGCGCGCGCCGCGCAGCGCCAGCTCCCACAGGAAGGGCCCCAGCGGGGCATAGTGCCGCGCCTCGCCGACGCGCGCCGCGTCGCTGCTGCCCGGCGGGCGCAGCCAGGCGGGCTCGACGTGCAGCACGCTCAGGTCGCTCAGCTCCATGGCCAGCAGCTGCGGCAGGGGCAGCGTGCAGTGCAGCGCGCCCTCGGGCGGGAAAACGGTCACCGGAATCACCCGGTAGCGGTATTGGAGGTGCAGCCGCAGCGGGCGCCCATGGCGCACCGCGGCGGCCAGCACCTCCAGCGCTTCGAGCCCGTCGCCGTCGCGGCCGGTCGGTTCGAAACGCCTGAGATCGTCGAGCAGCGTCGCGCTGAGCGAGGTCAGCCGCGTCGTGCCGGCGTCGATGCTGCGGGCCCGCGCCGCTTCGTCCTGCAGGCGACGGAACTCGCTCAGGGCCATCAGCTCGGCGTTGTCGTGGGGCAGGGTCGGTTCGAACATGACGGCTTTCGTGCACGGCGTGTGCCGTGCTCAACGGATTGGACCCGCAGTTGCGGCCCGGTTCGGCCTGCGCGCTGTTTCAGGTGTGTCCGGTTGTGCGCGCGCGCCGCATAGACTTTGGCCGTGCCACCCGCCGCAGCCCGACCCCAGCCGTCCACCGCCCGCGCCGCGGCTGCGGGGGCCGCGCCATGACCGCAGCCGCGCGCGGCTTCGCCCTCGGCGTCCTGGGGGTGGTCATCTTCGCGATGACGCTGCCGATGACGCGCCTGGCGGTGGGCGACGTGAGCGACCCGCAGCTGCCGCCGGCCTTCGTCACCGCCGGCCGCGCCGCGGTGGCGGGGCTGCTCAGTGCGCTGTACCTGCTGGCGGTGCGCGCGCAGCCGCCGGCGCGGCGGCACTGGCCGACGCTGACGGTCAGCGCACTGGGCACGGTGCTGGGCTTCCCGCTCTTCCTGGCGCTGGCCTTGCGCGAGGTCGACGCCATGCATGCCGCGGTGGTCACCGGCATCATGCCGCTGGGCACCGCGGTGGTGGCGGCGCTGTGGCTGCGGCAGCGGCCGTCGGCGGCCTTCTGGGCCTGCGCCGTGCTCGGCTGCATGCTGGTGCTGGGCTTTGCCGCCTGGCAGGGCAGCGGCCGGCTGTCGGCGGCCGATGGCCTGCTGCTGCTGGCCGTGGCGTCGACCTCCATCGCCTACGTGGCCGGGGCGCAGGTGTCCTTGGTCATGCCGGCCCAGCAGGTCATCGGCTGGGTGCTGGTCGGGTCGCTGCCGTTCACGCTGCCGGCGGCGCTTTGGCTGTGGCCGGAGCAGCCGGCGCGTGTTTCGGCGTGGCTGGGTTTCGGCTACACGGCGGTGTTCTCGATGTGGCTGGGCTTCTTCGCCTGGTACCGCGGCCTGGCGCTGGGCGGCGTGGTGCGTGTCAGCCAGACCCAGCTGCTGCAGCCTTTCCTGGCCCTGCTGTTCGCGGTGCCGGTGCTGGGCGAGCAGCTGCAACCGCTGACGGTGGTGTTCTCGCTGGCCGTCGTCGCGGTGGTCTTCGTCGGCCGGCGCCTGCCGGTGGGGCGGCCCGCGCCATGAACACGCCGGACCCGAGCGCCGACCGCACCCTGGGCCTGCTCGGCGGCATGAGCTGGGAGAGCACGGCCGTCTACTACCGGCTGCTGAACCAGGGCGTGGCCCGGCGCCTGGGCGGACTGCACAGCGCGAGGCTGCTGCTGCACAGCGTGGACTTCGCGCCGGTGGCGGCGTTGCAGGCCGCCGGTGACTGGGAGCGCGCCGCGCAGCTGCTGGCCGCGGCCGCGGCGGGCCTGCGACGCGCTGGCGCGCAGGCGCTGGTGCTGGCCACCAACACCATGCACAAGGTGGCCGACCGCATCGAGGCCGGATCAGGCCTGCCGCTGCTGCACATCGCCGACGCCACCGGCGCCGCACTGCAAGCCGCAGGCGTGCAGCACGCGGCGCTGCTGGGTACGCGCTTCACGATGGAAGACCCCGCCATCGTGCGCACGCGCCTGCAACAGCGCTTCGGCCTGCACGTCAGCGTGCCCGGCGACGAGGACCGCGCGCTCATGCACCGCGTGATCTACGAGGAACTGTGCCGCGGCGTCGTGGCTGCGGCATCGCGCAGCGCGGTGCTGGCGATCATCGAGCGCCGGCGCGCTCGGGGTGCCCAGGCCGTCGTGCTGGGGTGCACCGAGATCGGCCTGTTGATCAGCGCCGAGTGCAGCCCGCTGCCCGTGTTCGACAGCACCGAGCTGCACGCCGACGCGGCCGTGTGCTGGCTGCTGGGCCAGCCCGGCGCCGCATCCTGAAACCCCGCAGCATCGAACACAGGAGTCCCCATGCCCTGGCAGATGGCCCGCCGCGCCGAGCGGCTCAACCCGTCGACCATCCGCGAGATCCTCAAGATCACCGAGCGGCCGGGTGTCGTCTCGCTGGCCGGTGGCCTGCCCTCGGCCGACGCCTTTCCGGTGGCCGCGATGCAGGAAGCCACCGCGCGCGTGCTGCGCGACAGCCCGCGCGAGGCGCTCCAATACGCCGCCAGCGAGGGCTTTGCGCCGCTGCGTGAATGGGTGGCAGCCGAGCTGGGAACGCACGGCATGCACGCCGAGGCGGCGCAGGTGATCATCACCACCGGCTCGCAGCAGGGGCTGGACCTGGTGGGCAAGGTGCTCGTCGACCCCGGCAGCACGGTGGCCGTGGAGTCGCCCACCTACCTGGGCGCGCTGCAGGCTTTCGCGCCCTACGAGCCCGAATTCGTGGCCGTGGAAGGCGACGCCGAAGGCCCGCTGCCGCAGGCGTTGGACGCGGCGCGCGGCGCCCGCTTCCTGTACCTGCTGCCCAACTACCAAAACCCCACCGGCCGCTGCATGAGCGCGGCGCGCCGGCTGGCACTGGTGGCGCGCGCGCAGCAGCTCGGCCTGCCGATCGTCGAGGACAACCCTTACGGCGACCTCTGGTTTGGCGCACCGCCGCCACCGCCGCTGAGCGCCACTGCCGGCGACGCCGCGGTCTATCTGGGCTCGTTTTCCAAAGTGCTGGCGCCGGGCCTGCGCCTGGGCTACGTGGTGGCGCCGAAACACCTGCACCCCAAGCTGCTGCAGGCCAAGCAGGCCGCCGACCTGCACACGCCCGGCTTCAACCAGCGCGTGGTGTACGAGATCATCAAGGACGGCTTCCTGCGCGAGCACGTGCCCACCATCCGCGAGCGCTACAAGGCCCAGCGCGACGCCATGCAGCTGGCGCTGCGGCAGCACCTGCCGCCGGGCTGCCATTGGCAGGCGCCGGCGGGCGGCATGTTCTTCTGGGTCGAGCTGCCGGCGCACATCGACGCCACCGCGCTGCTGCCGCGGGCCGTCGAGGCCGGCGTGGCCTACGTGCCGGGCAGCACCTTCTTCCCGCACGGCGGCCACGCCAACACCTTGCGCCTGAGCTTCGTGACGGTGCCGCCCGAGACCATCCATACTGCCGTGGCCGCACTCGCCCGTGTACTCGCGGCCGCCTGAGGGATCCCACCATGCCACGACGCTTCCACCAGCTCGACGTCTTCACCGCGGTGCCCCTCGAGGGCAACCCGCTGGCCGTGGTGCACGACGCCCAGGGCCTGGCCGACGACACCATGGCGGCTTTCGCGCGCTGGACGAACCTGTCGGAGACGACCTTTCTGCTGCCGCCCACCGACGCCGCGGCCGACTACCGGGTGCGCATCTTCACGCCCGGCGGCGAACTGCCCTTCGCCGGCCACCCCACGCTGGGCAGCTGTCACGCCTGGCTGGCCGCCGGTGGCGTGCCGCAGGCGGCCGACACGGTGGTGCAGGAATGCGGCGTCGGCCTGGTGCGCATCCGGCGCAACGGCAGCCGCCTGGCCTTCGCCGCGCCGCCGCTGCGCCGCAGCGGGCCGCTGGCGCCGGCGCTGGTGCAGCGCATCGCCGATGCCCTGGGCCTGCCGCGGCGCGACGTGCTGCACCACCACTGGGTCGACAACGGCCCCGGCTGGTGCGCGGTGATGCTGCATACGGCGGCGCAGGTGCTGGCCTGCAAGCCCGACCCGGCGCGGCTGGGCGACATCAAGCTCGGCGTCGTCGGCAAGCACCCCGCCGGGCACGAGGCGATGTTCGAAGTGCGGGCCTTCGTGCCGTCGCTGGGGGTCGGCGAGGACCCGGTCACCGGCAGCCTCAACGCCAGCGTCGCGCAGTGGCTCATCGGTGCCGGCCTGGCGCCGCCGGCCTACCTGGCCACGCAGGGCACGGCTCTCGGGCGCGCCGGGCGGGTCCACGTCGAACAGGTCGGCGACACGGTGTGGATCGGCGGCGACGTCGCCGGCTGCATCGAAGGCACGGTGGCGCTGTGACGGTGGCCGTCGACCATCTGGTGGTGGCTGCCGCGACGCTGGAACAGGGCGTGGCCTGGTGCGCGGCGACGCTCGGCGTGACGCCGGGGCCCGGCGGCAAGCATGTGCTGTTCGGTACCCACAACCGGCTGCTCGGCGTCGCCTCGCCGGCCTTCCCCGATGCCTACCTGGAGATCATCGCCATCGACCCCACGGCGCCGCCGCCGGGCCGCGCGCGCTGGTTCGGCCTCGACGATCCGGCGTTGCAGCGGCGCCTGGCGGCGTCGCCGCGGCTGATCCACCTGGTGGCGCGAACCGAAACGCTCGAAGCGCACCGCCAGGGTCTCGTCGCTGCCGGCCTGGACCCGGGCGTGCCGGTGCGGGCCAGCCGCGAAACGCCGCAGGGCACGCTGGCCTGGCAGATCCTCGTCCGCGACGACGGCCGGCTGGCCTGCAGCGGCGCATTGCCCACGCTCATCCAGTGGCAAGGCAGCCACCCCGCTGCGCACATGGCCGCTGCCGGCGTGACGCTGCGCTCGCTGCACCTGGCCGGCGTGCCTGACGCCGCGCGCGATGCCCTGCAGTTGCGCGGCGTCGGCTGCTCTGCCGGGCCCGGTCCGGCACTGCGCGCGCTGCTGGCCACGCCGCTGGGCGAGGTGACGCTGGAATCGCGATGACCGAAGCACTGTTCCGCGACGACGCCACGCGGCTGCAGTGCGAGGCCACCGTGCTGGCCGTCGACGACGCCGGCATCGTGCTCGACCGCACCGTCTTCTACCCGCTGGGCGGCGGCCAGGCGGGTGACGCCGGCACGCTGCGCGCCGCGTCGGGCGCCGTGCTCGCCATCGCCGACACGCGCAAGCACCCGTCGCGTCCAGGCGCCATCGCCCACCTGCCGGCGCTGGGGTCGGACACGGCGGCCTTCGAGCCGGGCACGCGCGTGGTGGCCACCATCGATGCCGAACGCCGCCGCGCCCACATGCGCTTCCACACCGCCACGCACCTGTTGTGCGCGCTGGTGCCGCACCCGGTGGACGGCTGCTCGATCACCGCCGGCTATGCGCGGCTGGACTTCCACACGAAGGAGCCGCTGGACAAGGCCGCGCTCAGCGCCGGCATCGCGCGCCTGGTGGCCGCCGCGCACCCGGTGCGCCAGCGCTGGATCAGCGAGGACGAGCTCGACGCCAACCCGCAGCTCGTGCGCAGCATGAGCGTGCAGCCGCCGCGCGGACTGGGCCGCGTGCGCGTGCTCGACATCGAAGGCGTCGACCTGCAGCCCTGCGGCGGCACGCACGTCGCCAACACCGCCGAAGTCGGCCCCGTCGTCGTCACGAAGATCGAAAAGAAGTCAGCCATGACCCGCAGGGTCGGGGGGGGGGGGGGGGGGGGGGCGGGCGGCGCGGGGGGGGCCCGGCGGCGGGCCTCCCGCCTGGCTATGGGGTGGGGGCCGCCCCCCCCTACCCCGGGGCTCGGCTTTGCCGAGCACGAGCCGCAGGGGTGAGCCCGGACGGGAGGGCGTCCCTGCGGACGGCCTCTCGCCTGGCGAACGGGTTCGGGCCTGCCTGCCCGAACCCCGTGCTCGGCTTTGCCGAGCGCGGGGTTCAGTTGCTGCTGTACTTCTCCGCGCGGAAGTCGTCGTGGCAGGCCTTGCACGCACCGCCGACGGCGCCCATCGCGCCCTTGATGGCGTCGAGGTTGCCGCTCTTGGCGGCGGCGTCGAGCTTGGCCACTTCGGCCTGCATCTTTTCGGCGGCGGCCTTGAACTTCGCGCCGTCGCTCCAGACATTCGCCTTGGCGCGGTTGGGCGCGCCCTTGTCGGAGCCGGGGACGAAGGCGGTGAAGGGCAGGCTCGACATCATGCTGACGATGGCCGTGTTGTCGGCCGCCACCTTGGCGTCGAACGGTGCGCGACCCTGCGCCATGGCGCCGACGCGGCCCAGGTGGTTGGCCATCACGGTGAACGCGCTCTGGCGATACTTGATCGCGTCTTCAGGCTTCTGGAACTGTGCGGCGGCGGGCAGGGCGGTGGCGATGCCGACGACGGCAGCCATGAGAAGACGGGTCATGCGCAGATCTCCGAACTGAGGGTTGAGGGGGACGGCTGGGGCGGGCCCGGTGCCGGCATGGCAGTGTACGAAGGGCGCCGCCACGGCATTCCCGCCTCAGGGTATGCCCCCAAAACGGCGCCGCCGCCGTGCCGGCCCCGGGGCAGTCGCGGTATGGTTGCGGCTCCCGGACTCCGCCCCCGACGGCAAGCACCCACTCGATGCCCGACCCCGCCCTCAAGCCGACGCGTGTCTGGGACCTGCCCACGCGCCTGTTCCATTGGTTGCTGGCGCTGACCCTCGTCGGCTCGGTGGCCAGCGCCAAGATCGGCGGCGCCGCGATGGTCTGGCACATGCGCTTCGGCTTCGTCGTGTTCACGCTGCTGGTCTTCCGGCTGCTGTGGGGCCTGGTGGGCGGCCACTGGTCACGCTTTGCCAGTTTCATCTACGCCCCGGGAACGGTATGGCGTTACCTGCGCGGCCAAGCGCGGCCGGGCGAGCTGCTCGACGTCGGCCACAACCCGCTGGGCAGCTTGTCGGTCTTCGCGCTGCTGGCCATGCTGGCCGTGCAGGTCGGCACCGGCCTGGTGGCCGACGACGAGATCGCCAACCTCGGCCCGCTGAACCGCTACGTCAGCAGCGCCACCGCGCTCGGCGCCACGGCCTGGCACAAGCAGTGGGGGCAATGGCTGATCGTGGCCCTGGTGGCGCTGCACGTCGGCGCCATCGTCTTCTACCTGTTGCGCAAGAAGACCAACCTGGTGCGGCCGATGGTGGTCGGCGACAAGCCGCTGCCCGCCGGCACGCCGGCCAGCGCCGACGGCTGGCCGCAGCGCCTGCTGGCGCTGGCGCTGCTGGCGGTGTGCGCCGGCGCCGTGACCTGGGTCGTGCGGCTCGGCGGCTGAGACCGTGGACACGACGCCGCGGATCACGCTGGCCACGGCCGACGAGCCGGCGCTGATCGCCGCCGCGCGCCAGCTGTTCCGCGAATACGCCCAGACGATCGGCGTCGACCTGTGTTTCCAGAACTTCGATGCCGAGGTCTCCGGCCTGCCCGGCGACTACGCCGCGCCGGCCGGGGCGCTGCTGGTGGCGCTGCTCGACGGCCAGCCCGCCGGCTGCGGCGCGCTGCGCCCGCTGCACGACGTCGACTACGCCAACGCCTGCGAGATGAAGCGCCTGTACGTGCCGCGCGCGTTCCGCCGTTTCGGCATCGGCCGGCTGATCGCGCAGCAGCTGATCGACCTGGCGGTGCAGGCCGGCTATTCGACGCTGCTGCTGGACACGCTGGACGACATGGAAGCGGCGCGCGGGCTCTACGCCGCGCTCGGCTTCCAGGAGATCCCGCCCTACTACTACAACCCGATTCCGGGCGCCCACTACCTCAAGGTCGACCTCGACGCCCCCGGCACGCGCTGGTGACTGACGACCACCCCCGAAGCGGCTTCGCCGCTCCCGCGGCGGCCGCTCGATGGCGCCCCGAGAGACCATGCGACGATGACATCACTGCCCGCCCCTGACACGCCCGAATTCGAGGCCCTGCTGCACGCCATCCGATTCCCCGGCGACAGCGATGCCGAGGAGACGCGCGAGTGGCTCGACGCGCTGGCCACGCTGGTGCGCGAGAGCGGGCCTCAGCGCGCGCGTTTCGTGCTGGGTGCACTGCAGGACGAAGCGCGCCGCCACGCGCTGGCCTGGCAGCCGCAGCGCCAGACGCCCTACGTCAACACGATCTCGCTGCAGGACCAGGCCGCTTTCCCGGGCCACCTGGAGATCGAGCAGAAGCTGGCGGCGATCATGCGCTGGAACGCGCTGGCGATGGTCGTTCGCGCCAACCGGCGCCAGGGTGAACTCGGCGGCCACATCTCGAGCTACGCGTCGGCGGCGGACCTGTTCGAAGTCGGCTTCAACCACTTCTTCCGCGCCCGTGTCGACGGCCCGGCCGGCCACGGCGGCGACCTCGTTTTCTTCCAGCCGCACTCGGCGCCCGGCGTCTACGCGCGCGCCTTCCTCGAAGGCCGGCTAGCCGAGGCCGACCTCGACCACTACCGCCAGGAAGTGGCCGCCGCCGGTGAACGCGCGCGCGGCGGCACGGCGCGCGGCCTGTGCTCGTACCCGCACCCGTGGCTGATGCCCGACTTCTGGCAGTTCCCCACCGGCTCGATGGGGCTGGGGCCGCTGTCGGCGGTGTACCAGGCGCGTTTCATGCGCTACCTCGAGCACCGTGGCCTGGCGCCGGCCAGCGACCGCCGCGTCTGGGGCTTCTTCGGCGACGGCGAGATGGACGAGCCCGAGTCGCTGGCCGGGCTCAGCCTGGCGGCGCGCGAAAAGCTCGACAACCTGGTCTTCGTCGTCAACTGCAACCTGCAGCGCCTGGACGGCCCGGTGCGCGGCAACGGCCGCATCATCGACGAGCTGGAAACCGTGTTCGCGGGCGCCGGCTGGCACGTCATCAAACTGGTCTGGGGCAGCGACTGGGACGCACTGTTCGCGCGCGACCACACGCAGGCGCTGGCGAGCGCCTTCGCGCGCACCGTCGACGGCCAGTTCCAGACCTTTTCGGCCAACGACGGCGCCTACAACCGGGCGAAGTTCTTCGGTCAGAGCCCGGAACTCGAACTGCTCGTCAACGCCATGACCGACGACGAGATCGACCGCCTGCACCGCGGCGGGCACGACCTCGTGAAGATCCACGCTGCGTATGCCGCGGCCGTCGAGCACCGCGGTGCGCCGGTGGTCGTCCTGGCCAAGACGATGAAGGGCTACGGCATGGGCGCCAGCGGCCAGGGCCGCATGACGACGCACCAGCAGAAGACGCTCGAAGGCGCCGAGCTGCTGGACTTCGTGCGCCGCTTCCGGCTGCCGATGAGCGACGAAGACGCCCGGGCGCAGCGATTCTTCCGGCCCGCCGAAGACAGCCCCGAGATGCGCCACCTGCGCCAGCGCCGCGCCGCCCTGGGCGGCGCCGTGCCGGCGCGGCAGACCGACGCGCCGGGCCTGCCGGTGCCGGCGGTGGAGGCTTTCGGCGCCTTTGCGCTGCACGCCGGCGGCAAGGAGATGAGCACCACGATGGCCTTCGTGCGGCTGCTTGCCAGCCTGCTCAAGGTGCCGGAACTCGGGCCGCGCATCGTGCCCATCGTCGCCGACGAGGCGCGCACCTTCGGCATGGCCAGCCTGTTCCGGCAGGTCGGCATCTACGCCCCCGAGGGACAGCGCTACGAGCCCGAGGACGCCGCCAGCCTGCTGAGCTACCGCGAGGCGCGCGACGGACAGATCCTCGAGGAAGGCATCAGCGAGGCCGGGGCGCTGGCGTCGTGGACGGCGGCGGCCACCAGCTACAGCACGCACGGTCTGACGATGCTGCCGTTCTACATCTACTACTCGATGTTCGGCTTCCAGCGTGTCGGCGACCTGATCTGGGCCGCCGCCGACCAGCGCTCGCGCGGCTTCCTGCTCGGTGCCACCGCGGGCCGCACGACGCTGGGCGGCGAAGGCCTGCAGCACCAGGACGGCCACAGCCATCTGGTGGCGGGCACGGTGCCCAACTGCATCGCCTGGGACCCGGCCTTTGCATACGAGCTGGCGCTCATCGTGCACCACGGCATGCGGCGTTTGCTGGAGCTGCGGCACGACGTCTTTTTCTACATCACGGTGATGAACCAGAACCACGCCCAGCCCTCGCTGCCGGCGGGGGCGGAAGAAGGCGTGCTGCGCGGCCTGTACCGGCTGCCCCTGCGCGCCGATGCACTGGCCGCGCCGGCGGCGCGCTGCACGCTGGTGGGCAGCGGCGCCATCCTGCACGAGGTGCTGACCGCGGCGCAGTGGCTGGCCGAACACTGGCAGGTGCAGGCCGAGGTCTGCAGCGCCACCAGCTTCAGCGAGCTGGCGCGCGAAGGGCAGGCGGTCGAACGCACGCGCGTGCTCGGCGGCGCGGCGACCGCCCTGCCCTGGGCGACGCAGGTGCTGCGGGCCACGCACGGCCCCATCGTCGCGGCCACCGACTACGTGCGCGCGGTGCCCGAGCAGCTGCGCGCCTGGGTGCCCGCCGGCCGCCGTTACGTCACGCTCGGCACCGACGGTTTCGGCCGCAGCGACGGCCGCGCGCAGTTGCGCGAGTTCTTCGAAGTCAGCCCGCGCCACATCGTGCTGCGTGCGCTGCAGGCACTGGCCGACGACGGCGCCGTCGCCGCCGCCGTACCCGCCGCTGCGCGCCAGCGTTACGGTCTGGCCGGCGGTCCCGATCCGTGGTCGGTCTGAAGGGAGCCGCGCTTGCGGCATCATCCGGGACATGACGCCCAAACCCATTGAACTCCGTGCCGGCGAACTGCGCCTGGCCCTGCGTCCCGACCTCGGCGGCGCCATCGCCGGCCTGTGGCTGTCCGGGCCGCACGGTGAACAGGCCGTGCTGCGCAGCAGCGAGGCCGCCGAACTGGCGTCGTCGCGGCTGGCCGGCTGTTTTCCGCTGGCGCCCTACTCCAACCGTCTGGGCTACCGGCGTTTCCGCTGGCTGGGGCAGGACCACACCACCGCGCCCAATTTCGACGACAGCCCGCATTCGGCGCACGGCGTGGCCTGGCAGCGCGCCTGGGAGGTGCTGGCCACGCGCGAGCACGAGGCCGAGTTGCGCTACCAGCACGGCGGCGACGCCGACTGGCCCTTCGCCTTCGAGCTGCGCCAGCGTTATGTGCTCACGCCGGCGGCGCTGGAAGTGCACCTGGCGTTCACCAACCGTGCCGCGCAGCCGCAGCCCGTGGGGCTGGGCTGGCACCCGTACTTTCCCAAGCGCTCGCGCAGCCGGCTGCACGTCGAGCTCACCGACCGCTGGGAGAACGACCCCAGCGGCCTGCCGACGCGACGCGTGCCGCAGCCCGGCATCGACGGCGACGTCGCGCACCTCGACTTCGACCACTGCTTCGAGGGTTGGCGTGGCGCCGCGCGCATCCGCGACGAAAAGCTGTCGCTGCGGCTGACTTCGTCGCTGCCCTACCTGGTGGTCTACACGCCCGAGACCAAACCCTACTACTGCGTCGAGCCGGTGAGCCACGTCAGCAACGCCATGCACATGGCCGACCCGGCGGCGCACGGCCTGCGCTCGCTGGCGCCGCAGGCAACCTTCGATGCCTGGATGAAGATCGAGGTCGATCACGCATGATGTCGTGCGCCGCCGTCACGGCCGTGCCCGTGGCGCCGGCGCTGCTGGGCGAGTCGCCGCTGTGGCATCCGGACGAGGCGGCGCTGTACTGGTGCGACATCCCCGGTCGCGCGCTGCACCGCTGGGAACCGGCCCATGCCAGACACAGCACCTGGGTGCTGGAGTCCGAGCCCGGCTGCATCGCGCCGCTGCCCGGCGGTGACTTGCTGGTGGCGATGCGCGACGGCCTGTGGCGTTTCGACCCGTCCAGCGGCCGGCGCCGCCGCCTGGCGCCAGCGCCCTACGACCCGAAGCAGGAGCGCTTCAACGACGGCCGCGCCGACCCGCAGGGCCGCTTCTGGGTGGGCACGATCTACGAGCCGCGCACGGCGGCGCTTGCGGCCCTGTACCGCTGGTCGGCAGGGCGACTGCAGCGCATGGCCGGCGAGGTCACGGTCAGCAACGGGCTGGCCTTCAGCCCCGACGGCCGCACGATGTACTGGAGCGACACCCCCTCGCACCGCATCTTCGCGCTGGACTTCGACGGCAGCGATGGCACGCTGTCACGGCAGCGCGTCCTGGCCGAGTTCCCGCTCAAGGCGCCGGGGCCGGACCTCGCCGGCTATGGCGGCAGGCCCGACGGCGCCGCGGTCGACGTCGAAGGTGCCTACTGGGTGGCGATGTACGAAGGCCAGCGCCTGCTGCGCCTGTCGCCTGCAGGCGATGTTCTGCGCGAGGTGCCCTTGCCGGTGCGCTGCCCCACCATGCCCTGTTTCGGCGGCGCCGACCTGCGCACGCTGTACATCACCACCGCGCGCGCGGGTCGGCCGGCGGCGGAACTCGCCGCGCAGCCGCTGGCCGGCTGCGTGCTGGCGATGGCGCTGGACGTGCCCGGCCTGCCGGTGAACTTCGCCTGCGCCTGAAAGTCCTGACGCCGGGCCTGGACGGCGCGCGGCGCGTCACTGCCTGCCGTTGCCGTTTACATCGACGAGTACTTCACCGAGCAGCCGTAGGCCCGCGTCGACGGCGTGCTCACCGGCTTGCCGGCCAGCGTCTCGGCCAGCGCCACCTTGACATGGTTGGTGGCACCGGCGATGTCGGCCACGCTGGCCGTCGGCTTGTTGTCGATGGCGCCGGCGTACACCAGCGTGCCGGCGGGATTGACGATGTACATGTGCGGCGTCGTGCGCGCGCCGTAGGCACGGCCGATCTTGCCGTCGCTGTCCATCAGCGTCGCGCTCGCAGCGGCCTTGTGACCCTGCATCCATGACGCCATCGCCGCCGGGGTCTTGTAGTCGCCGGCGTCGGGCGCCGTCGAGTTGACGGCCAGCCAGACCACGCCCTGGGCCGTGGCGTCCTTCTGCGTGGCCTGCATGTTGGCGCTGTCGTAGTGCTTGCGCACGTAAGGGCAGCCCGGGTTGACCCACTCCAGCACGACGTGCTTGCCCTTGTGGTCGGCCAGCGACACGGTCTTGCCGGCAACGTCGACGGCGCTGAAGGCGGGCGCCGGCTGGCCCACGGTGGCGCTGGCGAGCGCCGCATTGGCGCTCAGCGCGAGGGCGGTGGCGAAGAGGAAGGGCTTCATCGTCAGGCTCCTGGTGGCGGGGCGGTCAGGACGCAGGCAGCGCGGACAGCGCAGCGCGGATCTCGTCGACACTCAGAATTTCGCTCAACAGCCGTGGCCCTGCACGGCCCGGGGAATAGAGCGCATACACCGGCACGCCATTGCGTCCCAGGCGCGTCAGTTCGGCGGTGATGGCGGGGTCGCGCCGCGTCCAGTCGGCGCGCAGCAGCAGCACGCGCCTGTCGGCAAAGGCGGTCTGCACTTCTGCCCGGGCGAGCGTGGTGCGCTTGTTGAACTGGCATGTCACGCACCAGGCGGCGGTGAAGTCCACGAACACCGGCTGGCCGGCCGCCTGCGCCTGCGCCACGCGTTCGGCCGACCAGGGCTGCCAGGTGTCGCCGGCAGACGGCACCTGCGCCGCCGCCTCCTGCCGCAATGCCGGCAGGGCCCAGAACAGCGCCGCGGCCATGAGTACCAGCGACGCGGCGCCGAAACCGCCTCTTGCGCGTGGCCCCAGCGCCGGCGAGCCCAGCGCCCAGGCCGCAAACGCCAGCGTCAGCAGCAGCGCCAGCACCGCCGCGACGCCGTCGATGCCCACCTGCTGGCCCAGCACCCAGACCAGCCAGACCACGGTGGCGAACATCGGAAAGGCCATCAGCGTCTTGAAGTGCGCCATCCACACGCCCGGCCGCGGCAGCAGCCGCGCCAGCCCCGGCGACAGGCTGGCCGCCAGGTAGGGCAAGGCCATGCCCAGGCCGAGAGCGGCAAACACCGCCAGCGCCTGCCACGCCGGCAGCGTCATGGCCAAGCCGAGCGAGGCACCCATGAAAGGCGCGGTGCACGGCGAGGCCACCGCCACCGCCAGCACACCCGTGAGCGCGGAGTCGACGACCGGGTGTCGCACCCGCGCCGACGCTAGCGAACTGGGCAGCACCGAGCCGAGTTCGAAGACGCCGGCCAGGTTCAGGCCGATGAGCGTGAACAGCGCCGCGAGCGTCGCCACCACCGCCGGCGACTGCAGCTGGAAGCCCCAGCCCAGCTGCTCGCCGCCGGCGCGCAGCGCGAGCAGCAGCGCGGCCAGCGCCACGAACGAGACCACGACACCGGCCGTGTAAGCCAGCCCGCCGGCGAGCAGCGCGCGCCGGTCGGCGCCGTGGGCGGCAAACCCCAGCACCTTGAGCGACAGCACCGGGAACACGCAGGGCATCAGATTCAGCAGCACACCGCCGGCCAGCGCGAACAGCAGCGCCAGCGCCAGGCTGATAGGCGGCGTGGCCGGCTCCAGGGGTGTCGTCGCCGCGGCCTCGCCCGGCGCCGTCGGCGGCGACGGTGGCGCGGTGACAGCCGGCCACGGCGTCGTCACCGCCACCTGCACCAGCAGCCCGGCGGGCTGGCCTGGCGCGGTCAGCACGGCCGGCATGGCCTGCGGCGCGGCGCTGCGTTGCGGGTCCAGCGGCACGCGGACGGTCCACTCGCCGCCTTGCCAGGCGCCCTGCGGCTGGGCGGCGTTGTGGATGACGCCTTCGGTTTCGGGGAAGAAGGTCAGCGCGCGGCCCTGCCAGCCCGCCGGCAACCCGGCCACGCGCAGCACCAGCGCGCCGTCTTGCACCGCCGCCGTGGCCTGCGCGCCCGGCACCGGCTGCGGCAAGGCTGCGCGCGCCGCGGCGAACAGCGCGGCCTGGCCGGCGGTGGCCGCGCGCGCCGGCAGCTCGAGCGCGAACTCGCCGTCTTCGGGGATGCAGATGTCCTTGCACACCAGCCACGAGGCGCTCAGCTTGACGTTGAGCGTGTCGGCCTTGAAGTCGGACGGCACGGTCACGGCCACCGGCAGCAGCACCGTACCCTCGTAGCCGTAGTTCATCAACGGCCCGATCGGCAGCTTGCTCGGCGTCGGCCATTCGATGCCGCCCGCGCTCACGCCGGCAGGCAGCGTCCAGGCCAGCGTCGTCGGCAGGCCGGAATCGCCCGGGTTCTTCCAGTAGGTGTGCCAGTGCGGCTGGTGTTCGATCTTCAGGCCCAGCCACAAGGGCTGGCCGGCGACCACGCCTTGCGGTGCATGCGCCACCAGCTCGGCCCGCACCTGCGGCGTGGTGACCACCGCGCCCGGCGCCGCCGCGGCCAGCTGGGGGGCGGCGAGCAGGGCCGCGAAGAGCAGTTTGAAATGGTTCATGCCGCGCGTTGGAAGGGGGTTCGGGGCGCAGGTTCCGCGCCGCCGCACATTGTGCTTCGCCGCGCCGGACATCCTTGGCGTTTCCCCGCCGCCCATGAGGACGAAGACGTCGGCGTGCCGCAGCGGGGCGACGGCCGCGGCTGCGCGGCGCCCGACAAGACCGGTGCGCGCGCTTGGTCTTCGGGGGGTGCGGGTTTGTTCGTATAATTCCGAGGCTTTGCTGAGCTCACCCATGATGGCGATCGAACGGCCCACCCGGAGCGAGCGCTGGGATGACGAACAAGAAGAGGCTTCCTGGGGGGGGCCGGCAGCGGCCTTCAAGCCGCTGACAAGAGAGCAGGCGCAGGCCTTGCGGGCTGCGGACCCACCACTGTCGCCGTGGCGGGTGGTCAGCGTGCAGGGCGTGGTGGGGGTGGTGGTGGCCGTGCTGGCCGCCGTGCTCACCGGCAGGCAGGACGTAGGGTGGTCGGTGCTTTACGGTGCCGCCACGGTGGTGGTGCCGGGGGCCCTGATGGCGCGCGGCATGACCAGCCGCCTCAGCAGCATGTCGCCCGGCGCCAGCGCCGTCAGCTTCATGTTGTGGGAGATGGTCAAAATCGCGGTTTCGGTGGCCATGCTGGTGCTGGCGCCGAGGTTCGTGCAGCCCTTGAGCTGGCCGGCGCTGCTGGTCGGCCTGGTGTTGTGCATGAAGGTGTACTGGCTGGCGCTGCTGTGGCGCGGGTCGGCAAAGAGATAGCAAACGGGACGGGAAGACATGGCAGCCCAGGGTCACGAAGCGAACGCGCCGACTGCCGGCGAGTACATCGTCCATCACCTGCAGCATCTGCAGAACCAGAAGCAGTCCGCTGTCGTCGACTTCTCGGTCGTCAACTTCGACTCGTTGTTCTTTGCCATCACGCTGGGCGTGCTGACCTGCTGGCTGCTGTGGCTGGCCGCGCGCAAGGCCACTGCCGGCGTGCCGGGGCGCTTCCAGGCCGCGGTGGAGATCCTCGTCGAGATGGTCGACGCGCAGGCCAAGGGCATCGTGCACAGCGCGCAGAGCCGCAAGTTCGTGGCCCCGCTGGCGCTCACCGTCTTCGTCTGGATCTTCCTGATGAACGCGATGGACCTGCTGCCGGTGGATCTGATCCCCGCCATCTGGCACGTCGCCGGCCCGGCCATCGGCGCCCAGGACTACATGCGCGTCGTGCCCACCGCCGACCTGTCGATCACCATGGGGCTGAGTCTCAGCGTGCTGCTGATCTGCCTGTACTACAACGTCAAGATCAAGGGTGCCGGCGGCTGGATCCACGAGCTCTTCTCGGCCCCCTTCGGCGACAAGTGGTTCCTGTACCCGGTGAACTTCCTGATGCAGATCGTCGAGTTCGTCGCCAAGACCGTGTCGCACGGCATGCGGCTGTTCGGCAACATGTACGCCGGCGAGCTGATCTTCATGCTCATCGCGCTGATGGGCGGCGCCTGGGCCTTCACCGCCACCGGCATCGCGCTGGCCATCGGCCACATCATCGCCGGCACGGCGTGGGCCATCTTCCACATCCTGATCATCACGCTGCAGGCCTTCATCTTCATGATGCTGACGCTGATCTACGTCGGCCAGGCGCACGACGCGCACTGAAGCCGCGAACCGATTCCCTTTCGACGCCTTACCCCTCTCCTTCCCGTTTCTCACCCACCTTCCACACCAGGAGCCAAAAATGGAAGTCATCAGCTTTGTTGCCCTCGCCGCCGGCCTGATCATCGGTCTGGGCGCCGTCGGTGCCTGTATCGGCATCGGCATCATGGGCAGCAAGTACCTCGAGTCCGCCGCCCGCCAGCCTGAACTGATGGGCGAACTGCAGACCAAGATGTTCCTGCTGGCCGGCCTGATCGACGCCGCGTTCATCATCGGCACGGGTATCGCGCTGTGGTTTGCCACCGCCAACCCCTTCCTCGCGCAGATCGCCAACCTGCCGAAGTAAACAGGACCACCCCGAAGCGGCTGCGCCGCTCCCCTCAAGGGGCAACGCCGACGGCCCGGCCAAGCCGGCTCCGTGGCGTCTGCTTGGCGAGTGACCTCATTCCAAGGGAGGCATCAATTGAGCATCAACGCGACACTGATCATCCAGATGATCGTGTTCCTGATCCTGGTCGGGTTCACGATGAAGTTCGTCTGGCCGCCCATCGCCCGGGCGCTGGACGAACGCGCCAGCAAGATTGCCGACGGCCTTTCAGCCGCCGACAGGGCCAAGGCCGACCTGGCCGCGGCCAACCAGCGTGTCGAGCAGCAGCTTTCCGCCGCCCGCACCGACGCCGCCAAGCGGCTGGCCGACGCCGAGCGGCTGGCCCAGCAGATGGTCGAGGAAGCCAAGGGCCGCGCCAGCGAAGAGGCGGCCAAGATCATCGCCGCGGCGCGCGCCGAAGCCGAGCAGGAAGCGGTGAAGGCGCGCGAGGCGCTGCGCGAGCAGGTCGCCGGCCTGGCCGTCAAGGGAGCCGAGCAGATCCTGCGCAAGGAAGTCAACGCCGCCGTGCACGCCGAGTTGCTGGGCCGCCTGAAAGCAGAGCTCTGACCATGCGCCCCCACGCTCACATTCGTTCGCTGCCCCCCGAGGAGGCGCAGGCCTCCCTTGGGACGGCCCGGCGGGAGGCCTGACATGGCCGAACTGGCAACCATCGCCCGCCCCTACGCCGAGGCCATGTTCAAGGCCGCGGCCGGCGCCGATGCCAAGGCGCTGAGCGCGCAACTGGCGACGCTGGCCCAGCTTACCGCCGGGCCCGAAATGCGCTTGTTTGCCGACAGCCCGAAGGTCGCGCCGGTGCAGGTCTTCGACATGATCGCCGGCGTCGCGCTCAGCCAGGGCGTCAGCTTCGACGTCAAGGTCGGCAACCTGCTGCGCGCGGTGGTCGACAACGGCCGCCTGGCGGCACTGCCCGAGATCGCGGCGCAGTTCCAGGCGCTGGTGAACGCCAGCACCGGCGTGTCCGATGCGACGATCCAGAGCGCCTTCGCGATCGACGAAGCACAGCTCGGCGGCGTCGTCGCGGCGCTGGAGAAGCGCTTCGGACGCAAGCTCAACGCGCATGTCGAGATCACGCCTGAACTCATCGGCGGCGTCCGCGTCGTCGTCGGCGACGAGGTGCTGGACACCTCGGTCAAGGCGCGCCTGGACCAGATGAAGGCTGCGCTGACCGCGGCTTAACGGCCGCGCAGGCGGTTGCCGCCTACAGGCCCACCGGAGAACACCATGAACCTGAACCCCGCAGAAATTTCCGAACTCATCAAGAGCCGCATCGAGGGCCTGGGCGCTTCGGCCGACATCAAGAACCAGGGCACCGTGGTGTCCGTCACCGACGGCATCGTTCGCGTGCACGGGCTGTCGGACGCGATGGCCGGCGAAATGCTCGAGTTCCCGCCCACCGCCAGCGGGCAGGCCACCTACGGCCTGGCGCTCAACCTCGAGCGCGACTCGGTCGGCGCCGTCATCCTGGGCGAGTACGAACACATCTCGGAAGGCGATACCGTCAAGTGCACGGGCCGCATCCTGGAGGTGCCGGTCGGTCCCGAACTCATCGGCCGCGTCGTCAACGCGCTGGGCCAGCCGATCGACGGCAAGGGCCCGATCAACGCCAAGATGACCGACGTCATCGAGAAGGTCGCGCCGGGCGTGATCGCGCGCAAGAGCGTCGACCAGCCGGTGCAGACGGGCCTGAAGTCGATCGACTCGATGGTGCCGATCGGCCGCGGCCAGCGCGAACTGATCATCGGCGACCGCCAGACCGGCAAGACCGCGGTGGCGATCGACACGATCATCAACCAGAAGGGTCAGAACATGACCTGCGTCTACGTCGCGATCGGCCAGAAGGCGTCGTCGATCAAGAACGTGGTGCGCGCGCTCGAAGCCCATGGCGCGATGGACTACACCATCGTCGTCGCCGCCTCGGCCAGCGAATCGGCGGCGATGCAGTACGTGTCGGCCTACTCGGGTTGCACGATGGGCGAGTACTTCCGCGACCGCGGCCAGGACGCGCTGATCATCTACG
>CAYJOA010000041.1:3946-30284 GCA_964371495.1 uncultured Rubrivivax sp. | reverse complement strand
CGCGCAGCATGTTCTCGCCGAAGAACTGGTGGAACATCTGGCCCACCGGGCTCTTCAGGAAGGCGACGCCGCCGCTGTGGCCCGGGCAGTGCCAGGAATACGAACCGTCCTGCGCGTAGTCCATCAGCGCCTTGAAGAACGGCGGCGCCAGGCCGTCGAGGTAACTCTTGCACTCGCGGATGATGTGGCGGGCGACGAATTCCGGCGTGTCCTCGAACATGTGGATGAAGCCGTGCAGTTCGCGCAGGATGTCGTTCGGGATGTGCTGGCTGGTGCGTGTTTCGCCGTAGAGGTAGATCGGGATGTCGGCATTCTTGCGACGGATCTCCTCGATGAACTTGCGCAGGTTCAGCACCGCCGGGTCGAGCTCGGGGCCGGGCGTGAATTCGTTGTCGTCGATGCTCAGGATGAAGGCGCTGGCGCGGCTTTGCTGCTGTGCGAACTGACTCAGGTCGCCGTAGCTGGTGGCGCCGAGGATCTCGAAGCCTTCCTTGACGATGGCATCGGCCAGCGCGCGGATGCTCAGTCCCGAGGTGTTTTCGGAGCGGAAGTCTTCGTCGATGATGACGATCGGGAAGCGGAAACGGAGCATGGGCGCGGCCTCGGGGGGCAAATGCAGGTGCGCCAAGTGTAGGGTTGTCGGCGCACCGGTTGCGGATCGCTACACTCGATCGAAGACCAACGCTTGCAGGAGTCCGCCCGTGGAATGGAACGCACCCATGCTCTGGTGGCTGGCCACCGGCGGCCTGGTGGCAGCCGAACTGGCCACCGGCACCTTCTACCTGCTGATGGTGGCGCTGGGCTGCGCCGCCGGTGCGCTGGCAGCGCACGCCGGGCTGGGCGGCACCGGGCAGGTGGCGACCGCGGCGCTGCTGGGCGCGGCCTGCACCGCCGCCTGGCACTTCAAGCGCGCGCGCTCGCCGCGGTCGGCGCCGTCCGAGAGCAACCGCGACGTCAACATCGACATCGGCGAGACGCTGCAGGTCGACGCCTGGGCCGCCGACGGCTCGGCGCGTGTGCCCTACCGCGGCGCGGCATGGACGGTGCGTTACGCCGGCCCGGGCACGCCGGCGCCGGGAGCACACGTCATCGTCGCCGTGCAGGGCAACCAGTTGCGCGTGGCACCCGCCACGCCACATTGAAAGAACAGACATGGAAATCGCACTCGTTCTGGCGGTCGTCGCCGTCATCTTCATCGTGCGCACGATCAAGATCGTGCCGCAGCAGACCGCGCTGGTGGTCGAGCGCCTGGGCAAGTACGACCGCACGCTGACTCCTGGGCTCAAGTTCGTGATCCCCTTCATCGAACGCGTGGCCTACAAACATTCGCTGAAGGAAGTGCCGCTGGACGTGCCCAGCCAGGTCTGCATCACCAAGGACAACACGCAGCTGCAGGTCGACGGCATCCTGTACTTCCAGGTCACCGACCCGATGCGCGCCAGCTACGGCTCCAGCGACTACCTGACGGCCATCACGCAGCTGGCGCAGACGACGCTGCGCAGCGTCATCGGCAAGATGGAGCTCGACCGCACCTTCGAGGAGCGCGAGATGATCAACGCCAGCGTCGTCAACGCGCTGGACGAGGCGGCACTGACCTGGGGCGTGAAGGTGTTGCGCTACGAGATCAAGGACCTCACGCCGCCGGCGGCGATCCTGCACGCGATGCAGGCGCAGATCACCGCCGAGCGCGAGAAGCGTGCCCTCATCGCCGCCTCCGAAGGCCGGCGCCAGGAGCAGATCAACATCGCCACCGGCGAGCGCGAGGCCTTCATCGCACGCTCCGAAGGCGAGAAGCAGGCCGAGATCAACAAGGCCGCCGGCGAGGCGGCGGCGATCATCGCCGTGGCTGAGGCCACCTCGGAGGCCATCCGCAAGATCGCCGCGGCGATCCAGGAACCCGGCGGTCAGGCGGCGGTACAGCTGAAGGTGGCCGAGAAGGCGGTAGAGGCCTACTCGCAGCTGGCGCAGAAGAACAACACGATGATCGTGCCCGGCAACATGAGCGAGGTCTCGGCGCTGATCGGCACCGCGATGACGCTGCTCAAGGGCGCGCCGGCGCCGCGATGAGCCCGGCGCTCAACGTCCTGGGCACGCCGCTGGTGGCGTGCTCCTACGACCCGCTCACCGGTTGGTACCGCGACGGCTGCTGCCACACCGACGAACACGACGCCGGCAGCCACGTCATCTGCGCCAAGGTCACGGTGGAGTTCCTCAACTTCCAGATGGAGCGCGGCAACGACCTCATCACGCCGCGCCCCGAGCACCGCTTCAAGGGCCTCGCGCCCGGCGACCGCTGGTGCGTCTGCGCGCTGCGCTGGCGCGAGGCCTACGAGGCCGGCTGCGCACCGCCGGTGGTGCTGGAAAGCACGCACGTGCGGGCGCTGGAGTACGTGTTGATGGAATGGCTGCGCAAGAACGCGGTGGCACCGGTCGGCTAAACTCCCCGGCTGCTGCGGAAGGGTGGATGAGCGGTTTAAGTCGCACGCCTGGAAAGCGTGTGGGGGCTAAAAACCCCCCGCGGGTTCGAATCCCGCCCCTTCCGCCAGGCGCACCCGCTCAGGCCCCGCTGACGCGGCCCGCACGGCCCGCCCGAACCGACGCGTACAAGTCCAGGTAGGCGCGCGCCGGGCCCTGCCACGACAGCGGTAAGGCCATCGCCGTGGCCATCAGGGCGTGCCAGGCCCCGGCATCGCGCCTCGTCTCGACCGCCCGCCCGACCGCCGATGCGAAGGCTGCTGGGGTGGCGGCATCGAAGGTGAAGCCGGTGGCGCGACCCTCTGCAGTGGCCGTCGGCGAGGCGTCGGTGACGGTGTCGGCAAGCCCACCGACGCGCCGCACGATCGGCAGCGTGCCGTAGCGCAGCCCGTACAGCTGCGTCAGGCCACAGGGTTCGAAGCGTGACGGGACGGCGATCGCGTCGGCGCCGGCAACCAGCCGGTGCGCACGCGCCTCGTCGTAACCGATGTGCACGTGCACGCGGCCGGGATGCGCCTGCATCGCCATGCGGAAGGCCGTCTCCAGCGCGGGCTCGCCGGTGCCCTGCACGGCCAGTTGCACGCCCGCGCGCGCCAGCTCGGGCAGTGCGGCGAGCACCAGGTCCAGACCCTTCTGCGCCGTCAGCCGGCTGACCACCGTCAGCAGCAGGGCGCCGTCGTCGACTTCCAGTCCCAGCTCCCGCTGCAGGGCCACCCTGCAGCTGGTCTTGCCGGCCAGACGTTCGGCGTCGTAGCGCGCGGCGATCGAAGGGTCGGTGGCCGGGTTCCAGACCGCGTCGTCGATGCCGTTGAGCACCCCCGAGACGACCGCGCCGCGGCCGCGGATGACGCCGTCCAGGCCGCAGCCGAATTCGTGCGTGGCGATCTCGCGCGCATAGGTCGGACTCACCGTCGTGATGCGGTCGGCAAACAGCAGCCCGGCTTTCATGAAGCTGAGCTGGCCGTGGAATTCCAGCCCCGCGGGCGACATCAGCCGTGTCGCCAGACCCAGCGTGGGCCAGTCGTGCATCGGAAACAGGCCCTGGTAGGCCAGGTTGTGCACCGTGAACACGGTGCCGGCCTGCGTCGGCGGGTGCTCGGCGATGTAGGCGCAGGCCATCGCGGCATGCCAGTCGTGGGCGTGCACGATGTCGGGCACCCACCTCGGGTCGGCGTCATCGGCCGCGAGGTGGGCTGCGACCCAGCCCAGCAGGGCAAAACGCTGCAGGTTGTCGGGCCATTCCTCGCCCTGGCTGTCCTGGTAAGGGCCGCCGCCACGGCGGTAGAGGTAGGGCGCGTCGACCACGTACACCGGCAGCTGGCTGCCCGGCATGCGCGCCAGCAGCAGGCGCGCACGCAGGGCGCCGAAGCAGGGTCCGATGTCGACGACGGTACGCGCGGCCTGGACGGCGTCCAGCACCGCCGGCAGCCCCGGCAACAGCAGGCGCACGTCGGCGCCCTGCGCGGCCAGCGCCACCGGCAGAGCGGCCACGACGTCGGCCAGGCCGCCGGTCTTGACCAGCGGGAAGACCTCGGCGGCCACATGCAGGACCTTCATGCCCGGGCGTCGGTCAGATCCGGCGCAGCATCTCGCGCGTGACCAGCGTGATGCCGGTGTCGGTGCGATGGAAGTGCTGCGCGTCGAAGGCCGCGTCCTCGCCGATGACCATGCCGTCGGGGATCACGCAGTCGCGGTCGACGACGACCCGGTTCAGCCGCGCGTGGCGCCCGACCTGCACGCCTGGCAGCAGCACCGACCAGCTGACCGCCGAAAACGAATGCACGCGGACGCTGGAAAACAGCACCGAGCGGAACACCGCCCCAGAGATGATGCAGCCGCCCGAAACCAGGGACTCGATGGCCATGCCGCGACGGTCTTCCTGGTTGTGCACGAACTTGGCAGGCGGCAGCTGCGCCTGGTAGGTCCAGATCGGCCAATTGGTGTCGTACAGGTTCAGCATCGGGTCGGTTGCGGTGAGGTCGATGTTGGCGTCCCAGTACGCATCGATCGTGCCCACGTCGCGCCAGTACGGCGGCTCTCCCATGCGGGCCCCCACGCAGCTGAGTTCGAAGGGGTGGGCCACCGCCTGGCCGGCTTTCACCAGCTTGGGGATGATGTCCTTGCCGAAGTCGTGGCTCGAATGCGGGTCGGCCATGTCGCGTTCGAGCTCGCGGTAGAGGAAGTGCGCGTTGAAGATGTAGATGCCCATGCTGGCCAGCGTGCGCCCCGGCTTGCCTGGGATGGTGGGAGGATCGGCGGGCTTCTCGACGAAGTCGAGGATCAGGCGGTTGGCGTCGACGGCCATCACGCCGAAGGCGGTGGCTTCGACCTGCGGCACCTCGATGCAGCCGACCGTGCACTCACGGCCTTGCGCCACGTGGTCGGCCAGCATCAGGGCGTAGTTCTGCTTGTAGATGTGGTCGCCGGCGAGCACCACCACATAGTCCGCACGGTAGGCGGCGACGATGTCCTGGTTCTGGTAGACGGCGTCGGCGGTGCCGCGGTACCAGGACTCCTCGTCGACCCGCTGCTGCGCCGGCAGCAGGTCCACGAATTCGTTCATCTCGCTCTTCAGAAAGGCCCAGCCGCGCTGCAGATGGCGCAGCAGGCTGTGGCTCTTGTACTGGGTGATGACGCCGATGCGGCGGATGCCCGAGTTCATGCAGTTCGACAGCGCGAAGTCGACGATGCGGAACTTGCCGCCGAAATACACGGCGGGCTTGGCCCGACTGTCGGTGAGGTTCTTCAGCCGGCTGCCACGGCCGCCGGCCAGCACCAGCGCCACGGCGCGACGCGGCAGGTCCAGGCCCTGGGCGACATCGATCGGTTTCATGACTACTCCTGTGGGGACGGTTGCAGCTGGACGACAGCCATGGCGCGGCACGAGACCGGTGCGCGCTGGCCCGGGCGGTGCATCGATACTTGCCAGTTCACATCAGGGTCTGCTCTCACGGCACTGTTCTAATTGAGATTCCGGTTTCAGGCATTGATCCTGCTTAACGCCTCAACGCCCAGGCGCATCGCACACCACCAGCCGTCCACACATGAACTCTGTCGTCAAAACGTCGGCCACCGCAGCAGCGGCCTGCACGGCCGGCGTCGATCACCACCTGCTGTCCACCGTCGGCGCCGCGCCGGCCACCGCCACCCGAACGGACATCATGCATGCAGTGGCGCAGGTGGCGCGCGAGCAGTTGTCCCGGCGCTGGGTGGCCGGCGACTGCGCCGACCGAGCCGCCAAGGCGCGCCGCGTCTACTACCTGTCGATGGAGTTCCTGATCGGCCGCACCTTGTCCAACGCCCTGGCGGCGCTGGACATCGGCGGTGCGATGGGCCGCGCGGCGCGCGACCACGCCTGCACGCTGGAGGACCTGGCCGCCACCGAAGCCGATGCGGCGCTGGGCAACGGTGGCCTGGGCCGGCTGGCGGCATGCTTCCTGGATTCGATGGCGACGCTGGAGCTGCCGTCCTTCGGCTATGGCATCCGCTACGAGTTCGGGATGTTCAAGCAGAGCATCCACGGCGGCCGCCAGGTCGAGCATCCGGACCCCTGGCTGGAAGACGGCACGCCCTGGGAGTTCGCGCGGCCGGGCGTGCACTACACGGTGCGCTTTGGCGGCTGGGTTGAACACGCCGAGTCGCCCAGCACGGCACCGCTGTGGCGCCATGCCGGCGAGGTCAACGCCAAGGCCTACGACATGGTGATCCCCGGCCACGGCACCGAACGCGTGAGCACACTGCGCCTGTGGAAGGCGGTCGCACCGGCGCAGATCGACCTGCATACCTTCAATCGCGGCGACTACGCGCGCGCCGCCGAATTCAAGAACGAGTTCGAGAACATTTCCTGGGTGTTGTACCCCAATGACAGCACCGACGCCGGTCGCGAACTGCGCCTGCGCCAGGAATATTTCTTCAGCAGCGCGTCGATCCAGGACATCCTGGCGCGTCACCAGGCCGAACACGGCCGACTCACCAACCTGCCGGACCAGGTGGCGATCCACCTCAACGACACCCACCCCGCCATCGGCGTCGCCGAGCTGATGCGCCTGCTGGTGGATGAACACCGCTTCGGCTGGCACGCCGCCTGGGCCATCACGACCAGGGTCTTCAGCTACACCAACCACACCCTGATGCCCGAGGCGCTGGAGACCTGGCCCGTGGCGCTGATGCAGAAGGTGTTGCCGCGGCACCTGGAGATCATCATGCGCATCAACCACGACTTCCTGGTCGATGCCGCGGCGCACCGCCCGGGCGACCACGACTTCATGCGCCGGCTTTCGCTGGTCGACGAGTCCGGCGAGCGGCGCGTGCGCATGGCCCACCTGTCGATCGTCGGCAGCCACAAGGTGAACGGTGTCTCGGCGCTGCATTCCGATCTGCTGGTGGCCACCATCTTCGCCGACTTCGCCAGCCTGTGGCCCGAACGATTCACCAACATGACCAACGGCGTGACGCCGCGCCGCTGGCTGGCGCAGGCCAACCCAGGGCTGGCCTCGCTGATCGACGCCACTATCGGCGGCGGCTGGCGTCTGGCCCTCGACCAACTGGGCCGACTGCGCGAACACGCCGAGCGGGCCGAGTTCCGCAGCGCCTTCCTGGACGTCAAGCACGCCAACAAGGTGCGCCTGGCTGCCTACATCCGCGCCACGACGGCTCTGGAGGTGAATCCGGCCAGCCTGTTCGACGTGCAGGTCAAGCGCATCCATGAATACAAGCGCCAGCTGCTCAACGTGCTGCAGGTGGTGGCGCGCTACCAGGCCATGCTGGCCGATCCCGACGCCGACTGGGTGCCGCGCACGGTAATCTTCGCCGGCAAGGCGGCTTCGAGTTATGTCGCCGCCAAGGACGTGATCCGGCTCATCCACGACGTCGGCCAGGTCGTCAACCACGATGCGCGCCTGCGCGGCCGGCTCAAGGTGGTCTTCGTGCCCAACTACGGCGTCTCGGTGGCCGAGCTCCTCATGCCCGGCGCCGACCTGTCGGAGCAGATCTCCACCGCCGGCACCGAAGCCTCGGGCACCGGCAACATGAAACTGGCCCTCAACGGCGCGCTGACGATAGGCACCGACGACGGCGCCAACATCGAGATCCGCCAGCAGGTGGGCGACGACAACATCTTCATATTCGGCCTGTCGGCCGCCGAAGTCGCGGCCAGCCGCGCCGCCGGTTACCAGCCGCTGCGCCTGTACGAGGACGATGCGCGCCTGAAAGCGGTGCTCGACGCCGTGGCCGGCGGCCAGTTCTCGCACGACGAGCCCGGGCGCTACCGGGCACTGGTCGACTCCTTGCTGTGGGGGGGCGACCGCTACATGCTGCTGGCCGACTTCGACGCCTATCTTGCCGCGCAGGGCCGCGTCGATGTCCTGTACGGCGATCGCGACGCCTGGGCCCGCAAGGCCATCGCCAACGTCGCCGGCATGGGCTTCTTCTCCTCAGACCGTACCATCCGCGAATACGCCAACCAGGTTTGGGGGCTGACGGCCAAGGCCTAGCATCGAGGCCCGCGCGGGCCCCCACAGCACCGCATGCTCAGCGACGACGACATCCAACGCCTGTGCCAGGGCCGGCACGGCGATCCCTGCGCGGTGCTCGGCCCGCACCGGCAAGCCGACGGCCGCACCTGGGTGCGGGCCCTGCTGCCCGGCGCCGTTGCCGTGGCGGCGCTGGTCGGCACCACCCGCGTGCCGCTGTCCGTGCGCCACGCCGACGGCCTGTTCGAGGGCGCACTGCCCGCCGACGACCGCTATCGCCTGCAGGTCACCTGGCCCGGCGGTGTCGAGACTGTGCAGGAAGATCCCTACCGCTTCGGCCCCGTGCTCGGCGAAATGGACGCCTGGCTGCTGGCCGAAGGATCCCACCTGCGGCCCTACGAGATGCTGGGGGCCACGCCGCGCGACATCGACGGTGTTGCCGGCACCAGCTTTGCCGTCTGGGCCCCCAACGCGTCGCGCGTCAGCGTGGTCGGCGACTTCAACGCCTGGGACGGCCGCCGCCACCCGATGCGGCTGCGCCGCGAATGCGGCGTCTGGGAGCTCTTCCTGCCCGGCGTGCATGCCGGCGAGCGCTACAAGTTCGAGCTGCTGGACCGCGACGGCCAGCTGCTGCCGCAGAAGGCCGACCCGTTCGCGCGCCAGGCCGAGTTGCGCCCGGCCACCGCCAGCGTCGTCGCGGCGATGCCCCCGGTGGCGCCGCCGGCGCCTGCGCGCCAGGCGGCAAACGCCCTGGATGCGCCGATGAGCATCTACGAGGTGCACCTGGGGAGCTGGCGCCGCAAGCCCGAAGACCACGACCGCTGGCTGAACTGGGACGAACTCGCCGACCAACTGGTAGCCTATGCACGGGACATGGGCTATACGCATCTGGAGCTGATGCCGGTGAGCGAGCACCCGTACGACGGCTCATGGGGCTACCAGACGCTCGGCCAGTACGCGCCGACCTCGCGCTTCGGCGACGCCGCGGGGTTTCGGCGCTTCGTCGACCGCGCGCACGCCGCCGGCATCGGCGTGCTGCTCGACTGGGTGCCGGCGCACTTCCCAGCCGACGCGCATGGCCTGGCGCGCTTCGACGGCACCCATCTGTACGAATACGCCGACCCGCGCGAGGGTTTCCACAACGACTGGAACACCCTCATCTACAACTTCGGCCGCACGGAGGTGCGCAACTTCCTCGTCGGCAGCGCCTTGTACTGGCTGGAGCGTTTCGACGTCGACGGCCTGCGCGTCGACGCCGTGGCCTCGATGCTCTACCGCGACTACAGCCGCAAGGCCGGCGAGTGGATCCCCAACGTGCACGGCGGTCGCGAGAACCTGGAGGCGATCGCCTTCCTGAAGCGCACCAACGAAGTCATCGGTGCCGAGCGCCCGCAGGCCGTGACGCTGGCCGAGGAGTCCACCGCCTTTCCGGCCGTCTCGCGCCCCACCTATGCCGGCGGGCTGGGCTTCCACTACAAGTGGAACATGGGCTGGATGCACGACACGCTGCAGTACATCGCGCGCGATCCCATCCACCGCCCCTACCACCACGGCGAGATGACCTTCGGCCTGGTCTACGCCTTCACCGAGAACTTCGTGCTGCCGCTGTCGCACGACGAGGTCGTGCACGGCAAGGGTTCGCTGCTGGGCAAGATGCCCGGCGACCGCTGGCAACGCTTCGCCAACCTGCGCGCCTACTACGGCTTCATGTTCGGCCACCCGGGCAAGAAGCTGATGTTCATGGGCTGCGAGTTCGCGCAGGACCGCGAGTGGAACTTCGAGGCCAGCCTCGACTGGCACCTGCTTGACGACCCGGCGCACGCCGGCGTGCAACGCCTGGTGCGTGACCTGAATGCACTCTACCGGGCCAGCCCAGCGCTCTACAGCCAGGACTTCAGCGGCGCCGGCTTCGAGTGGATCGACTTTGATGACGCGCGCCGCAGCCTGTTGAGCTTCGTGCGCCGCGGCCGCGACGGACAGCTGATGCTGGTGGTGAACAATTTCGCGCCCGTGGTGCACCACGGTCTGCGGCTGGGCGTGCCCGCGGCGGGGCGCTGGTTGGAGCGGCTGAACACCGATTCGGCCTACTACGGCGGCAGCAATGTCGGCACCCCGCTGGGAGCGGCGTCCAGCGAGGCCGTGGCCAGCCACGGCCGGGCGCAGTCCATCGTGCTCACGCTGCCACCGCTGGCCACCGTGTTCCTGGAATGGACCGCCTGAGCGCCGATGCCCTGATCGCCGGCCAGGGCACCACGAGTCTGGAGCCCGGCCGGCCCTGGCCGATGGGCGCTGACCACGACGGCAGCGGCGTCAACTTCGCGGTCTTCTCGGAGCGGGCATCGCAGGTCGACCTGTGCCTGTTCGACGCCGAGGGCCGCGTCGAACACCGACGCCTGCCCCTGCCGGAGCGCAGCGGCAACGTCTGGCACGGCCGGCTCGCGGGTGCGGCACCCGGGCTGGTGTACGGCTTTCGCGTGCACGGCCCCTGGCGGCCCGAGCGCGGCCACCGCTTCAACCCGAACAAGCTGCTGCTCGACCCCTGGGCGCGCGAGATCGTCGGCCGCTACGACTGGCAGGGACCGCACTTCGGTGCCGACCGCGAACATCCGCTGCACATGGACACGCAAGACAACGGCCGCGACGCGCTGAAGGCCCGGGTCGTGCACGACCCGGCGTTCGACTGGCGCGGTGACCGCCCGCCCGCCACGGCGCTGGCCAACACCGTGATCTACGAACTGCACGTGCGCGGCTTCAGCAAGTGTTTGCCCGGTGTACCCGCAGCGTTGCAGGGCACCTACGCGGGGCTGGCGTCGGATGCCGCCGTCGCGCACCTGCAGCGCCTGGGCGTCACCGCGGTGAGCCTGCTGCCGGTGCAGCAGATCCTGGACGAAGCCCGCCTGGTCGAAAACGGCCTCGTCAACTACTGGGGCTACAACACGGTGGGCTACTTCTGCCCCGACCCGCGCTACGCTGCCAGCGGGCAGCCCCGCGACGAGTTCCGCGCCATGGTGCGCCGGCTGCACGCCGCCGGCATCGAGGTCTTGCTCGACGTCGTCTACAACCACACCGCCGAAGGCGACGAGACCGGCCCGACGATCAGCTGGCGCGGCTTCGATAACGCCAGCTGGTACCGGCTGCAACCCGGCCAGCGCGACCGCTACGAGAACTGGAGCGGCTGCGGCAACACCGTCGACATCCGCCACCCGCGCGTGCTGCAGATGGTGATGGACAGCCTGCGCTGGTGGGTGGCCGAGATGCACGTCGACGGCTTCCGCTTCGACCTGGCACCGGTGCTCGGTCGCGGCGACGACGGCTTCGACAGGGACGGCCCCTTCTTCAAGGCCGTGCTGCAGGACCCGGTCCTGCAGCGCGTGAAGCTGATCGCCGAGCCCTGGGATCTGGGCCCCGGCGGCTGGCAGGTGGGGCAGTTCCCGCGCGGTTGGCTGGAGTGGAACGACCGCTTCCGCGACACCGTGCGCGCCTTCTGGCTCGGCGGCGACTGCACCCGCGGCGAACTGGCGTTGCGGCTGGCGGGCTCGTCGGACCTGTACCAGGCGGGACGGCGTTCGCCGGCCGAGTCGGTCAACTACGTCGTCTCGCACGACGGTTACACGTTGACGGACCTGGTGAGTTACGACCTGCGCCACAACGAGGCCAACCTCGAAGGCAACCGTGACGGCCATGGCCACAACCTGAGCTGGAACTGCGGCTGGGAAGGGCCCACCGAGGACCCCGAGGTCCAGGCCTGCCGCGCGCGCCTGAAGCGAGCGCTGCTGGCGACCGTGCTGCTGGCCCAGGGCACGCCGATGATCGCCGCCGGCGACGAACTCGGCCACGGCCAGGGCGGCAACAACAACCCCTACTGCCAGGACAACCCGATCAGCTGGATCGACTGGGGCCGCGCCGACCAGACGCTGATCGACTTCACCGCCCATGTGTTGGCGCTGCGCCGGCGACTGCTGCCGCTGGCGCTGCGCTGGTACACCGGGCTGCCCGACCGCGACGGCCGCGTCGACCTGGCCTGGATGCGCCGCACCGGCGAGGCGATGACGCCCGAACACTGGAACAACCGCATGTCGCGCATCCTCGGCGCCTGGATCGGCGGGCCGGGCGGCGGTGGGGCTCCGCTGCTGCTGATGGTCAACTCGAGCGACATCGACAGCCGCTTCGTGCTGCCGCCGGGCGACTGGGTGGCCGAGCTCGACACGACGCAGCCCGACGGCCGCAGCCGCTGGCGGTGCGCCGGTGCCGTGCACGGCCAGCACTTCGAGCTGCTGGCGCGCAGCCTGGTGCTACTGCGCGACGCCGCCGTGAACAGCGATCCTGGAGGACCCGCGCCATGAGATTTCCTCGCGCCAGCGGTGTGCTGCTGCACCCGACCTCGCTGCCCGGCCCGCGCGGCTCGGGCGACTTCGGACCCGATGCGCGCCATTTCGTCGACTGGCTCGTCGCGGGCGGCCAGAGGCTGTGGCAGATCCTGCCGCTGGGTGGCATCGGCGCCGGCAATTCGCCGTACATGAGCAGTTCGGCCTTTGCCGGCAACGTGCTGCTCATCGACCTGGCCGACTTGCAGACACAGGGCTGGCTGGACGCCGCCGACCTCGCACCGACACCCGGCCTGGAGACGCAGCGCGTGAACTACGCTGCCGTGGTGCCCTTCCGCATGGAACGGCTGGCACGCGCCGCGGCGCGCTTCGCCGCCGACGGCACGCCGCCGCAACGTGCGGCGCTGGCGGAATTCGTCGCCGCCCAGCGCGCATGGCTCGACGACTACGCACTGTTCATGGCCTTGTGCGAAGCCCATGCCTGGCGCGACTGGTGCGACTGGACGCCGGCGTTGGCAGCGCGCCAGCCGGCGGCGCTGGCCGCCGCGCGCGCCGAACACGCTGCGCGCATCCACTTCTGGCAGTTCTGCCAGTGGGTCTTCTTCCGCCAGTGGCTGGCGCTGAAGGCCTACGCCAACGAACGCGGGGTCGAGATCGTCGGCGACGCGCCGATCTTCATTGCCCATCAGAGCGCCGAGGTGTGGGCGAACCAGACGCTCTTCGAACTCGGCCCCGACGGCCGGCCCACCGTGGTGGCCGGCGTGCCGCCCGACTATTTCAGTGCCACCGGGCAGCGCTGGGGCAATCCGCTGTACCGCTGGAGCGAACACGCCCAGGACGGCTACGCCTGGTGGGTGGACCGCGTGCGCCGCACCTTGGAGCTGGTGGACATCGTGCGCATCGACCACTTCCGCGGCTTTGCCGGCTATTGGGAGATCCCGGCCAGCGCGCCCACGGCCGTGCTGGGCCGCTGGGTGCCGGGGCCGGGCGAAGCGTTGTTCAAGGCCATCGCCCGTGCGCTGGGCCCGGTGCCCATCATCGCCGAGGACCTGGGCGTGATCACGCCCGACGTCGATGCGCTGCGCAAGAAGTTCGGCTTCCCCGGCATGCGCATCCTGCAGTTCGCCTTCGCCGGCGATGCGTCGGACCGTTTCCTGCCGCACAACCACGAGAACGACACCGTCGTCTACCCCGGCACCCACGACAACGACACGGTGGCCGGCTGGTGGGCCAGTGCCACCGACCACGAACGGCATTTCGCGCGCGGCTACCTGGCGACCGACGGCCACGACATGCCATGGACGATGATTCGCGCCGCCATGGCCAGCGTGGCCGACACGGCCGTGCATCCGATGCAGGACGTGCTGGCCCTGCCTACCGAATGCCGCATGAATTTTCCCGGCCAGAGCGCGGGCTGGTGGGTGTGGCGCTTCCAGTGGAGCGAGGTCCACCCCTGGCATGCGGGGCGTCTGGCCGAACTGGTGCGCCTGTACGGACGGGGTTCGACCTAGCGCGCCGCCGCGCCGACCCAGCGTTCGGCGCGGCAAAATGGGCCCCTCCCGACCCGCGCTGCCTGGAACACCCCATGATCGATCTCGGCCCCTCCCCGCTGGCCGCTGGCGACCTCCAACTGAGCCTGGACGAGGCGCGGGCGGCCATCACCGCCGCGCTGCAGCCCATCGGCGGGCAGGACACCGTGCCCTTGATGCAGGCGCTGGGCCGGGTGCTGGCCGAAGACGTGCTGTCGCCGATCGATGTGCCGGCGCACGACAACTCGGCGATGGACGGCTATGCCTTCGACGGGGCTGAACTGCGCGACGCCACCACCACGACGCTGGAGGTGGCCGGCACCGTCTACGCCGGGTCACCCCACGTCGGTCGACTGGGCCCTGGCGCATGCCTGCGCATCATGACCGGCGCCGTCATGCCCGAGGGCCTGGATACCGTGGTGCCGCTGGAGCTGTGCCGCAGCGAGGGACCTCGAGTGCACATCGAGCCCGGCGTGATCCGGTCCGGCGAGAACCGGCGTCGCCGGGGCGAGGATCTGGCGTCCGGCAAGCCCGCGCTGCGCGCCGGCCGGCTGTTGCGGCCGGCCGATCTCGGGCTGGTGGCATCGCTGGGCATTGCGGCAGTCAAGGTCGTGCGGCGGCTGCGGGTGGCACTGTTTTCCACCGGTGATGAACTGCGGGTCCTGGGTCAGACGCTGGACCCCGGCTGCGTCTACGACAGCAACCGCTATGCGCTGATGGCGGCGCTGCAGCGACTGGGCGTGGAGGTCATCGACCTCGGCCTGGTTCGTGATGACCCGGCCGCACTGCAGGCCACGCTGGAGGCCGCCGTGGCGCAGGCAGACGTGGTGCTGACCAGCGGCGGCGTCAGCGCCGGTGATGCCGACCACACGCGCACCCTGCTCGCCCGGCTGGGCGAAGTCGCCTTCTGGAAGGTGGCGATGCGTCCCGGCCGGCCGTTCGCCTTCGGGCCGCTGCGTTGCGGCGGGCGCTCGAGCTGGCTGTTCGCCCTGCCCGGCAACCCCGTGGCGGCGCTGGTGACCTTCTATGCCTTCGTGCGCGAGGGCCTGCTGCAACTGGCCGGCGCCACGCCCGACCCCCTGCCCGTGCTGCAGGCCCGCTGCAGTCACGCCATCCGCAAACGACCAGGACGCACCGAACTGCAACGCGGACGAATCAGCCGCACGCCCGACGGCAGCTGGCAGGTTCGGATCACCGGCTCACAAGGGGCGGGCATCCTGCGCAGCATGAGCGAAGCTAACGCACTGGTGGTGCTGCGGCACGAGCAGGGGTCGGTGGCGGCAGGCGACCCGGTCGAGGTCTGGCTGTTCGACGGGCTGGTCTGAGGCGTCCGCGATCAGCCAGCCACCACCCGCACCGACGCACGCTGCGGCTCGGGTTCGGAATCGAAGCGCTCGGCCCCGGTGTAGCAAAGGAAATGCCGATTGGCAGCGCGTCCGAACAGGGTCATGCCCAGGCGCGACGCCAGTTCGTGCCCCATCGCCGTGACGCCGTTGCGCGACACGATGATGGGGACACCCAGCTGGGCGGCCTTCATGACCATCTCGCTGGTCAGGCGGCCCGTGGTGTAGAACGCCTTGTCGCCACCCGCCACGCCGTACAGGGCCATCCAGCCGGCGATGGTGTCGATCGCGTTGTGGCGGCCCACGTCCTCGACGAACATCTGCATCTCGCCGCCGCAGAACAGGGCGCAGCCATGCACTGAACCCGCCTTGCGGTGGATGCTGTCCTGCTGGCGCATGGTCTCGAGCATGCGATGGAGCGTGCTCTGGCGGATGCGGGCGCTCTGCGCGTCGGGCAGGCTGATGGTGTCGATCTGCGACATCACGTCGCCGAACACCGTGCCCTGGCCGCACCCGGTGGTCACCACACGGTGGGCCGTGCGCGCCGCCATGTCTTCGACACCGTGGTGCGTGCGCACGGCGGCCGCGCCGACGTCCCAGTCGACGGTGACGGATTCGACTTCCTGCACGCGCGAAATGAGCCGCTGGTTGTGCAGGTAGCCCAGCACCAGCAGTTCAGGACAGGCGCCCAGGGTCATGAGCGTGACCAGTTCGCGCTTGTCGACGAACACCGTCAGCGGCCGCTCGGCGGGGATGTGGATGCTGCGACGGTCGCCGTACTCGTCGAGGATCTGGATCTCGCGCAGCAACTCGCAGTGCGTTTGGGTGAGGCGCGGCGCACCCGCCACCCTCACCCGCCCGGGTGTATCCGCTGGCGTCTGGGGAGCTGTCGAGCGCTGACCCTCAGGCTGTACCGACATCGGGGGCGCAGAGTGCGTGCTACTTCTTGGCCGGTGCGGCGGCCACCGCGGGCGCCGGCGCAGCCGGCGCTGCGGCGGGCGGCGTAAAGACAAACGGCCCCGGGTCGGCACACGGCGCCGTCGCCGAGGGCGGCTTGACGTCCTTGCCGGCCTTCTTGGCCTGTGCATAGTAGTGGGCCGCGGTGGCGTCCATCGACTTGCAGAGTTTGTAGGCCTCGACCTTGCCGCCCCACGCGGCCTTGGCCGCCGCCTCTGCGGCCTTGGCCTTGGCTTCATCGCTCGGTGCTGGCAATTTCGCCCAGGCGGGGGCGGCGGCCAGAACCGCGACTCCCAGCGTCAAGCTGCTGGCCCATGCTGCAATTGGCATCGTCTTCATGAAGTGCTCTCCAACCGTATTGGCCGTCTCAGGCTTGCCGCGGGGCGGTGCCCATGGGGGGCGGGCTCGTCGACGAACGCACCGCAGGAATCTTGCCGGCCTTGATGTCGTCGTACCAGAGCTCGTGATGCTCCTTGGCCCAGGATTCGTCCACGTATCCGGTCTTCATGGCCTCCATCGCACCGGGAATGCCCAGCGTACCCATGTAGATGTGGCCGAAGAACAGGGCCATCATCAGCACCGAAGCGACGCCGTGGACGATGTGGCTGACCTGCATGCCGCCACGGGTTTCGCCGAAGCCGGGCACCAGGCCGTCGAGCACCAGCCCCGACGCCACCACGGCCAGCCCGAGCACGATGCCTCCGACCCAGAAGACGATCTTCTCGCCAGCGTTGAATCGGTGCGAAGGCACGTGTTTGCCGCCGAACAGGCCGCCGCCCTTCATGAGCCAGCCCATATCTCCGGCACGTGGCAAGTTGTCGGCGAGGTACTTGAGCGAGAACAGGACCAGCGCCACAGCAAACAACGGCCCGGCGAAGTTGTGCAAGGTCTTCAGGCCGTAGGACAGCCAACCGAACAACGTGGCGCCGAGCACCGGCAGCATGAAGAACTTGCCGAACGCCATGACGATGCCGGAAATGGCGAGGACCCCGAAACTGATGGCCGTGGACCAGTGGAGGACACGCTCGAACGGAGTGAAACGCTCGATCTTGCGCCCGGTGTCCTTCGGTGGACCGGCGAACGGGCCCTTGACGAAGTACGTCAGGGCCAGTGTGGCCAGGGCGATGAGCAGCAAGGCACCCCCGTAGGGGATGATCCAGTTGTTGCGCACCTGGCGCCAGGCCTCACCGGCGGTGGTGAATTGCGAACCCGGGTACTGGACGAACGGCTGGATGAGCACGCCCATCTCGGCGCCCGGCAATGCGCTCGTGCCGGGCTGGGTGCCGCTGTCCCGCACCGCGCGCCAGACCGGCGCGTTGTTGCCCGGCTGCGACTTGGCTCGCGCGGCGTTGGACTCGTCGGGCGCCGGCAACTGCGGAGCCACGAAGCCCGCGGGGGCCCCGTTTCCGGCAGTGGCCGACCCCGGCGCTGCCGCCTGCTGAGCCTGCACGGAAAACACCAACCCGAGTGCCAGCGTGGCGCCCAGCACGAGCTGTTTCAACGAGCCTGACATGAATGCTCCCCGGTGTCTGGACAGGGCCTTACCTGCCGCCGCTGCGCACATACTCGTTCTGCCCGGACTGCGTGCGGGTCCGCATCTGCTCTTCCCAGCTGGTGGCATCACCGGTCTTCCAGCCGCCTTGGGTGTACGGTTCAGTGCCGGTGCCCATGTAGGCCGGCGTACCCTGTATCCGGGACCCCGCGACCTGCGGCTTCTCGGTGCACGCCAACAGACCGGCGAGCATGACCAAGCTTCCTATCATTGCTGTGGGGTGTCTCATGACTTGGTTGCCTTGGGCGCCGGGCTGCCCGAACTGGGTTTGCCGTAGGCGGTACCCCATCCCCAGACCTCGCTGCCCTTGTTACGCGTCATGACCCGGACGCGGAAGATGTCGGCCACGACGTCGCCGTCGCCGCCGAGCAATGCCTTGGTCGCGCACATCTCGGCACAGGCCGGCAACTTGCCTTCGGCCAGCCGATTGCGGCCGTACTTGTCGTTCTCGGCCGCGCTGCCGTGGGCTTCGGGGCCGCCTGCGCAGAAGGTGCACTTGTCCATCTTCCCGCGCATGCCGAAGGTGCCGGCACTGGGGAACTGAGGTGCACCGAAGGGGCAGGCGTAACTGCAGTAGCCGCAGCCGATGCAGGTGTCCTTGTCGTGCAGAACCACGCCCTCGGCCGTGCGGTAGAAGCAGTCCACGGGGCAGACCGCCATGCAGGGTGCGTCGGAGCAGTGCATGCAGGCCACCGAAATGCTGCGCTCGCCCGGCACGCCGTCGTTCAAGGTCACGACGCGCCGGCGATTCACGCCCCAGGGGACGGCGTGCTCGGCCTTGCAGGCCGTGACACAACCGTTGCATTCGATGCAACGCTCGGCGTCACAGATGAACTTCATTCTTGCCATCGTGCGCTCCTCATGCTGCCTTCTCGATCTGGCAAAGGGTCGTCTTGGTTTCCTGCATCATCGTGACCGGGTCGTAGCCGTAGGTGGTTGCGGTGTTGACGGCCTCACCGGCCACCAGGGGCCTGGCGCCCTCGGGGTAGTAGGTCGAGATGTCCGCGCCCTGCCACTTGCCGGCAAAGTGGAACGGCAGGAAGACGGTTTCGCGATCGACGCGCTCGGTGACCATGGCCATCACCTTGATGCGGGCGCCTGACGGTGTCTTGACCCACACCTGCTCGCCGTTGCGGATGCCGCGGTCGTTGGCGGCCACCGGGTTGATCTCGACGAACATGTCCTGCTGCAGTTCGGCCAGGTACGGATTGGAGCGCGTCTCGTCGCCACCGCCTTCGTACTCGGTCAGTCGGCCGCTGGTCATGATCAGCGGAAACTGCTTGCCGACGTCAACGTTCTTGTCCTGCAAGGACTTGCCCAGCGTCGGCAGTCGCCAGAAGGCCATCTTGTCGGCGTGCGTCGGGTATTTGGCCACCAGCTCCGGACGGTTGGAGTAGATGGGCTCGCGGTGCTGGGGTATCGGATCCGGGAAGTTCCAGACCACCGCACGTGCCTTGGCGTTGCCGAAAGGATGGCAGCCGTGGGCCATGACGACGCGCTGGATGCCGCCGGACTGGTCGGTCTTCCAGTTCTTGCCTTCGGCCGCCTTTTGCTCGGCTTCGGTCAGGTCGGCCCACCACCCCAGTTTCTTGAGCAGGACGTGGTCGAACTCGGGGTAGCCGGTGGTGATCTCGGCGCCCTTGCTGTGGGAGCCATCTCCTGCCAACAGGCTGACACCGTCGCGCTCGACGCCGAAATTGGCGCGGAAGTTGCCTCCTCCGTCCATGACGTGCTTGGACGTGTCGTACAGGTTCGGCGAACCCGGATGCTTGAGCTCGGGCGAGCCGTAACACGGCCAGGGCAGGCCGTAGTAGTCGCCGTCCAGCTTGTACCCGGTCTCCTTGTCGATCCCGCCCTTGGCGCGCAGCGTATTGACGTCGAACACATGCATGTTGCGCATGTGGGCCTTCAGCCGCTCAGGGCTCTGCCCCGTGTAGCCGATGGTCCAGACGCCGCGGTTGATTTCGCGCAGGATGTCTTCGGTCACGGGCTCGTCCATGCCCTTGACCTTCTGCAGCTTGTAGTTCTTGGTCAGCTCCTTGGCAAAGCCCAGCTTCTCGGCCAGCTGGTACATGATCATGTGGTCGGAGCGCGACTCGAACAGCGGTTCGATGACTCGCTCGCGCCACTGGATGGAGCGATTGCTGGCCGTCACGGACCCCGTGGTCTCGAACTGCGTGCATGCCGGCAGCAGGTACACCGCCCGGTTCGCGTTGAGGTCTTCCGCCTTGCCCGGCATCGCTGCCATCGCTGCACTGGCCGAGGGGAAGGGGTCGACCACGACCAGCAGGTCGAGCTTGTCCATCCCACGCTTCACGTCGAGCCCGCGTGACTGCGAGTTCGGTGCATGGCCCCAGTAGAACAGGCCGCGCAGGTTGCTGGGCTGGTCGATGAGCTCGTTCTTTTCGAGCACGCCGTCGAACCAGCGCGACACCGTCATGCCGGGTTTGCCCATCATGCCGGGGGCGTACCGCTTCTTGATCCATTCGAAGTCCACGCCCCAAACGGAAGCGTAGTGCTTGAAGGAACCCTCGGCCAGGCCGTAATAGCCCGGCAGCGAATCGGGATTGGGACCGATGTCGGTGGCACCCTGCACGTTGTCGTGGCCGCGGAAGATATTGGCGCCACCGCCAGAGACACCCACGTTGCCCAGCGCCAGCTGCAGCAGGCACGAGGCGCGCACCATTGCGTTGCCGATGGTGTGCTGGGTCTGCCCCTGGCACCAGACGATCGTGCTCGGCCGGTTCTCGGCCATCATGCGCGCCACCTTCAGGCAGGTGGCTTCGTCGACACCACAGGCTTCCTGGACCTTGTCGGGCGTCCACTTGGCCAGGACTTCGTCACGAACCTTGTCCATGGACCAGACACGGTCTTCGATGTATTTCTTGTCTTCCCAACCGTTCTTGAAGACGTGATAGAGCACACCGAACAGGAAGGGGATGTCCGAACCCGAACGGATTCGTACATATTCATCTGCCTTGGCTGCCGTGCGGGTGAACCGGGGGTCCACCACGATCATCTTCGAGCCCTTCTCCTTCGCGTGCAGCATGTGAAGCATCGAGACCGGATGGGCCTCTGCCGCGTTGGAGCCGATGTACAACGCAGCCTTCGAGTTCTGCATGTCGTTGTACGAATTCGTCATCGCACCGTAACCCCACGTATTCGCCACACCGGCGACAGTAGTGGAGTGGCATATTCGTGCCTGGTGGTCACAGTTGTTGGTCCCCCAGAGGGTCACCCACTTTCTGAGCAGGTACGACTGCTCGTTGTTGTGTTTGGATGAACCGACGACGAAGATCGAATCCGGGCCGCTCTGCTCGCGCAGCTCCAGCATCTTCTTGCTGATCTCGTCCAGGGCGACATCCCAGCTGATGCGCTGGTACTTGCCGTTGACGAGCTTCATCGGGTACTTGAGGCGGTATTCGCCATGGCCGTTCTCGCGCACCGCGGCACCCTTGGCGCAGTGCGCGCCCAGGTTCAGCGGCGAGTCGAAGACCGGCTCCTGCCGCACCCAGACGCCGTTCTCGACGTAGGCGTCGATGGCACAACCCACCGAGCAGTGGCCGCACACGGTGCGCTTGACCTCGACCTTGCCGGTGCCGGTGGCGGCGCTGGCAGGGTTGGCGGCTTGCGCCTTGCGCACGAGCGTCAGCTGGCTGGCCGCAAGGCCGGCGCCGACACCCAGGCCGGACCGGCGCAAGAAGGCGCGCCGGTCCATGGTGGGTATGGCGCGCGAGACCCCGCGCGCCAGGCTGCCAACGAGCGCGCTGGGCGATGAGCCCCCGCCACCCGTCGACCGTTTGGTCAATAACATGGATGCCTCCTGCTTCGAGCGGCTGGGATTCAGACGCGGGCCGTCCGGTAGTACTGCTTCACGTGTTCGGTGAGGCGGTATCCGGAGCTTTCATCCGACGCCGTCTTGACGGTGTCGTCGGCTGGGGTCTGGGCGGATTCACGCGCGGGCAATAAAGCCGCGGCGGCCGCAAGCGCCCCTGCCGTGCCGGCTCCCGCCAACAAGGTGCGGCGAGCCACGGGTTGCTGATCATCACGATTCATCGCTACTTCCTTCCAAGCTGTGCCGCCCGACGCGAGGGCACCTGAACGATCCGGACCTGCACATCCCAACTAGGGGCAGCGCCTGCCCGCACGACCTATGTTTGATTGTGCACAAGTCCTGTACGGTGGGTCGCAGTGTATGGCTAGGGCTTGTACGGATTTGGCGCTGCGACGCACGTCGGCTTGACGCAGCTCAACGCCAGCCGAATCAGCCGGGGCAGCGCGCAGCGCTAACATGCCCCGAGAGCAACTCAATCACTGCATTCCATTGATCGTCGGTACCGCAGGTCACATCGACCATGGCAAGACCTCGCTCGTCAAGGCGCTGACGGGCATCGATGCCGACCGCCTGAAGGAAGAGAAGGCGCGCGGCATCACCATCGACCTGGGCTTTGCGTACAAGCCCACGGCCGATGGCAGCACGCTGGGCTTCGTCGACGTGCCGGGCCACGAGCGGCTGGTCCGCAACATGCTGGCCGGCGCCACGGGCATCGACCACGTCTTGCTGGTGGTCGCCGCGGACGACGGCCCGATGCCGCAGACCCGCGAGCATCTGGCCATCCTGGACCTGCTGGGTCTGACACGCGGTGCCGTGGTGCTCACGAAGAGTGACCTGGTTTCCGCCGCCCGGCTGGCCGACGTACGGGCCGAGATCGAAACCCTGCTCGGGCCCACGGGCCTGGCCGGCGCCCCGGTGTTCGCGGTTTCCAACGTCACCGGCGAGGGCCTGGCCGCGCTGGAGCAGCATCTGCTGCTGGCGCAGCAAACGCAGGCGCCCGCTGCCGACGATGGCCTCTTTCGGCTCGCCGTGGACCGCTGTTTCTCGCTGGCCGGCATCGGCACCGTGGTCACGGGCACGGCCGTTGCGGGTCGGGTGGCGGTGGGGGACCGCGTGCTGGTCTCGCCGCGCAGGCTGCCGGTGCGCGTGCGCGGCCTGCATGCGCAGAACCGCGAATCGCAGCACGGCCTGGCGGGTCAACGCCTGGCCTTGAACCTGGCCGCGACCGGGCTCGAGAAGAGCGACATCGCGCGCGGCGATTGGATCGTCGCCGAGGCTGCCCATGTCGGCACCCGGCGCGTCGACGCCCGCCTGCGGCTGCTGCCGGGTGAAGCGCGCGACCTGGCCCACTGGACACCGGTCCACCTGCACCTGGGCGCCAGCGATGTCGGCGCGCGCGTCGTGCTGCTCGAAGGGCCGACGCTGGCCCCGGGCGCGAGCACCCTGGTGCAGCTCGAGCTGGACCGCGAGATATCGGCCTGGCACGGCGACCGCTTCATCCTGCGTGACCAGTCCGCGACGCGCACCCTGGGCGGCGGCGTGGTCCTGGACCCCTTTGCCGGTGTCTCCTTGCGGCGCAAGCCGCAGCGCCTGGCTGCCCTGGCCGCGCTGGAGCACACTGCTGCGGAGGAAGCACTGCGGGCGTTGCTGACGCTGCAGCCGCCGGCCGGTGTGGCTGCCGACGGCTTTTTCGTGGCGCGGAACCTGCAGCCGGCGCGGCGACAGGCCATCCTGGACACCGTCGCCCACCGCGCGCTGGACGACGGTGGCGTGACCCGCCTGTTTGCGGTCGGCCAGCTCGAGCGCGTGGCGGCCTCGCTGACCGAAGCCCTGGCCGCGCACCACCGGCAGCAGCCCGACAGCCCCGGCCTCGCACCGGCCTTGTTGCACAAGCACTCGGCCGTCAAGGTGCGCGCGCCGGTGTTCAACCACCTGCTGCGTGAACTCATCGGCAACGGCACCTTGCAGCGTGCCGGCACCAGCCTGCGGCTGGCCGGCCACGAGGTGGCCTTGCGCCCGAACGAGAAGGCGCTCTGGGAGCGCCTGCGACCCTGGCTGGACGAGGGCGGCATCCACCCGCCCAAGCTCACCGACCTGCTCGCCCGCGACCGCACCCTGCACCGCAACCAGGTGATGCTGGTGCTCGACAAGCTCGCCCGCTTCGGCAAGATCTACGCCGTCAGCGAAGAATATTTCGTCCAGCCGCAGCATCTGCACGCCCTGGCACAGGCGGCGCAGAAGCTGGCACGGGCCGACCCCCACCAGCGGCTCAACGTGAAGGATCTGCGAGAATCCCTGGGGATGAGTCGGCACCTGTCCTTGCCGCTGGTCGAGTTCTTCGACCAGGTCGGTTTCACGAAGCGCGACCCCGAGGGGCGCAAGATCCGACGCGACGCCACCGACATGTTCGGCGGACATCCAGGTGCCTGAATTCAGAGGAAGAGGATCGTTCCCCGGTGGGGCGTCCGGTCTGCAAAATCGGGTGGGGCCGCCATGCGGTCCCAGGTGGGTTCGACTCCCACGCTCTTCCGCCACCCCGGCATGACGCGGGCCGATCCCGCTGGTTCGACAGCGAGCCCGGCGTCGCTGCGGCCGCCTTCGCTGGACCGGCTGATGGACCGCCCGGCGCTGCGAAGCCTGGCCGATCTGCACGGGCGCAGCGCCGTGCTGGCCGTGGCCCGCGCGCGGCTGGCACGCTGGCGCGCATCTGCCGACGGCCAGGCCTTCGACCCGGTGCAGTTCGACGGCCACTGCCAGGCCGAGCTCGAGGCGCTGGCCCGGCCGCACCTGCGGCCCGTCTTCAACCTGACCGGCACGGTGCTGCACACCAACCTGGGCCGCGCGCTGGCTCCGCCCGAGGCCGTGCAGGCCGTGGCCGAGGCCATGGGCCGGCCCACCAATCTGGAATACGACCTGGGCAGCGGCGAGCGCGGCGACCGCGACGACCACCTCGAGGGCCTGCTGCGCGAATTGACGGGCGGCGAGGCCGCCACGGCCGTGAACAACAACGCCGCAGCCGTGCTGCTGCTGCTGAGCACCCTGGCTCGCGGCAAGGAGGTGCTGGTCTCACGCGGCGAACTCGTCGAGATCGGCGGAGCGTTCCGCATCCCGGACATCATGCGCCGCGCGGGCGCCAGGCTGGTGGAGGTCGGCACCACCAACCGCACCCACCTGCGCGACTACGCCGAGGCCCTGTCGCCGCGCACCGCGCTGGTGATGAAGGTGCACACCAGCAACTATGCGGTGCTCGGCTTCACCGCGACCGTGCCCGAGCCCGAACTGGCCGCCTTGTGCCGGGAACGGGGTGTTCCGTTTGCCGTCGACCTGGGCAGCGGCACCCTGGTCGACCTCACCCGCTGGGGCTTGCCGGCCGAGCCGACGCCGGCGCAGACGGTGGCGCATGGCGCCCAGCTGGTCACCTTCAGCGGCGACAAGCTGCTGGGAGGCCCCCAGGCCGGCTTGATCGTCGGCGACAAGGCCCTCGTGGCGCGCATCAAGCGCAACCCGCTCAAGCGTGCGCTCCGCCTGGACAAGATGACCATCGCGGCCCTGGAGGCGGTGCTCAAGCTCTACCGCGACCCCGACCGGCTGGTCCAGCGGCTGCCGACCTTGCGGCTGCTGACCCGGTCCGCGCAGAGCATACGGTCGCTGGCCGAACGCCTGGCGCCGCAAGTCGAATCGGTCCTGGGCGACCGCGCCACGGTGCAGGTCTTGCCCTGCCGCAGCCAGATCGGCAGCGGGTCGCTGCCGGTCGATCGGCTCGACAGCGCTTGCCTCGCCCTCGGTGCGCCTGCGGGCAGCCGTCGCGCAGGGGGCTTCCCCGATCGCTTGGCCGCTGCCTTTCGCAGCCTGCCGGTGCCGGTCATCGGGCGCATCGAGGAAGGGCAATTCCGGCTCGACCTGCGCTGCCTCGAAGACGGGGCCGATGAACGCGCCTTCGTGGCGCAACTCGCGCTGCTGGAGCTGCCGCGGCGCCCCTGACCGCGGTGCACGCCCGGCTGCCTGTCGGTCAGGCCCGGGGCGGCTCGGCGGCCGGCGCCGCCGGCTCCTGCGCCGGCAGTGGCGACTCCAAGGCCTGCCTCTGGGCATCGGACGGTGCCGCCAGTGGCGGTGCGTCCACTGCCGTTGCCGGTGCCGGCTGATCGACGGCGTCCGGTGGTGCCGGCTCCGGCTCGGTCTGCGCGATGGCGCCGTTGGGCACGGGCTGCTCCTCCATCTCGTCGTCCAGCAGGCCCAGCATGCGGGCCTGCACCATCTGCCTCAGCATCGCCTTCGGGATCGGGTCGGACTTGCCATAGTCGTCGATGTAGGTGTCCAGCCCATCCATCACGTTGAAGCGCGGGTCGGCGAACAGCTTCTTCATGGCGGCGTTCTTGACCTCGGCATCGACCCCCGGCGCGACGAAACGCGAGAAGTCCGACGAGGCCGTAAGCGCGTTGGCTTCTTCCAGCGTGGGCCGCGGCACACCCTCGGCGGCCGGCGGTCGGTCTGCATCGGCGTCAACGGCGGCGTCTGCCACAACGCCTTGCGCGACCAGCGGGTCGGCGGGCATCACGGGCGCTGCACCGGGACCCTTCGTCTCCGTCGTGAACGCCGGCGGCACCGGTACGGCGGCCTCCTGGCGGACCTGCGCCTTGCGTCTGGACCAGCGCGACAGGAAGGGTTCGTCGGTCGGTGGGCTCATTGCTGCACTCCGGGCCCCTAGGCCAGTCGGTCCCGCTCTTGTGGGCTGAGGAAGGACGCGGTTCGCTGCTTGCGCGGCGGGTCCGGCCGGAAGTTTCCATTGGTGAACACGCGCAGCCACTCGCACAAGGGGTCGGCCAGCGGCACGTTGTCCACGTGTTCCTCGGC
>CAYJOA010000041.1:0-3846 GCA_964371495.1 uncultured Rubrivivax sp. | reverse complement strand
TGCGTCACGCGCTCCATGACCACGGCCACCGCGATACCGGGCCGAACCCCTGGATCATCACGCGGCACCGAGTCGACGGAAGGGACATCCATGAGCCAGTTTAGCCCGGGGGGACATTCGGCGGTCCGTGGGGACGCAAGACCATAATCCGTCGCTCCGCGCGCTGTCTCCACCCGCGCTCAACCTCCTTGGAACCTGCGGGAACATGAAGACCCTGATCTGCAACTGCAACCAGACCCTGCCGCTGGACGCTGCCGCGCTCAGGAGCGCCCTGGAAAAGACTCCGGGGTCCAGCACCGACGGGCTGGAGTTCACGCACACCCTGCTCTGCCGGCGCGAGGCCGTCTACTTTCAACGCGCGGCCAAGGAGACCACGGTTCGTGGTGACGAACTGCTGGTGGCCTGCACGCAGGAAAGCCGGCTGTTCCTGGAGCTCAACCAGGAGACCGAAGGCGCTGCCAGCGTGCAGGAACGGCCGATCCACTTCGTCAATATCCGCGAGACGGCAGGATGGTCCCAGGAGGGCCGGCAGGCAACGCCCAAGATCGCCGCCCTGCTGGCGGCTGCGCAATTGCCCGCCGCCGCGCCGGTCGGCACCGTCAGCTACCGCAGTGCCGGAAGATGCCTGGTCGTCGGCGACGCCGATGCCGCCGAACGCGCCGCCGGCTGGCTGTCCGAGAAGCTGGAGGTGAGCGTGCTGATCACCAGCCCGGGGGGCGCGCTGGCGCAGTCCCACACGCGGGCCACGAACAGCGGTCACCTGACGCGCCTGCGCGGCTGGCTGGGCAACTTCGAAGTCGAGTGGGAGAGCAACAACCCGATCGACCTCGACCTGTGCACGCGGTGCAACGCCTGCGTCGAGATCTGCCCCGAGGGCGCCATCGGACTGGACTACCAGGTCGACCTGAACGCCTGCAAGAAGCACCGCGACTGCGTGCGGGTGTGCGACGCCGCCGGCGCCATCGACTTCACCCGCGAGCCTTTGAAGCACGCCGAGACCTTCGACCTGGTGCTCGACCTGCGCGGCAGCCCGGCCTTCAGCCAGCACCAACCGCCACAGGGCTACCTGCACGTGGGTGCCGACGAGCGCGCGATGGTCGATGCGGTGTTGAAGCTGCGCGAGCTCACGGGCGAGTTCGACAAGCCGCGCTTCGTTCGCTACGAGCCCAAGATCTGTGCCCACAGCCGCAACGAGAAGATCGGCTGCTCGGCCTGCATCGACGTCTGCTCGACCAGCGCCATCCGCAGCGATGCCTCGCGCAAAGGCAAGACCAAGGGCCAGGCCTCCGGCGGCGTCGTCGTCGATGCCCACTTGTGCGTGGGTTGCGGCGCCTGCACCACGGTGTGTCCGAGCGGCGCCATGTCCTATGCCTATCCGGGCACCGTCGACCAGGGCCGGCGGCTGCGCACCATGCTCACCGCCTACGGCCACGCCGGGGGCCGCAACGCGGCCTTGCTGATCCACAGCGAGGCCGCCGGCAGTCGCCTGCTCGACGACCTGGGCCGTGGCGCCAGCCTGAGCCGCCGTGACCGCAGCCTGCACGGGCTGCCCGCGCGGGTGTTGCCGGTGTCCGTGTGGCACACCGCCAGCGTCGGCATCGACCTGTGGCTTGCCGCTATTGCGCAGGGTGCCAGCCAGGTGTGGGTGATGAGCACCGCAGAAGAGGCGCCCGAGTACCGCCAGGCCTTGCAGGAACAAATGGCCGTGGCCCAGGCGGTGCTCACGGGACTGGGCTTTGCCGGTCAGCACCTGCGCCTGCTGGAGGTGCGCGACGCGCGCGACCTGCCGGCGCTGGACGCCGCGCTGCGCTGCGAACCGGCGCAGACCGTGGCCCGCGCCGCGACCTTCGCGGTCCAGGCCGACAAACGTGCCACGCTGGAGTTGGCCATCGACCACTTGGTCGCCCAGGCACCCCGGCCGGTCGACGAGATCGCCCTGCCCGCCGCCGGATCGCCGCTGGGCGCCTTGGTGGTCGACACCGCCAAGTGCACGTTGTGCCTGAGCTGCATCAGCGCCTGTCCCGAGGGCGCCCTGGCCGACAACGTCGACAAGCCGCAGCTGCGCTTCCTGGAGAAGAACTGCGTGCAGTGCGGGCTGTGTGCCAAGACCTGCCCGGAGGACGCCATCACCCTGCAGCCCCGGCTGTGGCTGGCCGACGGCGGCAAGGCGCGCAAGACGCTGCGCGTGCTGGCCGAGATGGAGCCCTACCGCTGCATCCGCTGCGGCAAGCCCTTCGGCACCCTGCTCGCCATCGAGAACATGTTGAGCAAGCTGTCCGGGCACTCGGTGTTCCAAGGCGCCGCCGCCGAGCGGCTGAAGATGTGCAGCGATTGCCGCGTGATCGACATCTACACCGACCCCAACGAAGTGCGCATCACCGACCTCTGAACCGCCACCCCATGACATCCGCACCCATCATCTTCGGCAGCGCCGACGGCAGCGAGGAGCTGGCACGCGCCGAGCTGTACGGTCTGCTCGCGCAGCTCTGGCTGGCCCCGCCCGACGAGGCCCTGCTGCAGCAGTTTCGCGTTGCCGTGACCGAGGCCCCACAAAGCGGCGGCTGGCTCGAAGCCCCCTGGCATGACCTGGTGGCCGCGCTGCGCAAGACGACTGCGCAAGCTGCCGCCGACGAGCATGCCGCCCTGTTCCAAGGTGTCGGCAAGCCCGAGGTGTTTGCCTACGCCTCGTACCACCTGACGGGTTTCATGAACGAGAAGCCATTGGCCCAGTTGCGCAGCGATCTCGCCGTCCTGGACCTGGCGCGGGACGCGCAGAGCCTGGAGACCGAGGACCACGTCTCCTACCTGTTCGAGGTCATGCGCTACCTGATCGCGGGCGAGGACATGGCGGTGTGCAACCTGGAGCAGCAGCGCCGCTTCTTCCGCGCCCATCTGCAGACCTGGGTGGAAGCCCTGTGCGAGACCACGATCGCCCACCCGCGCGCCGACACCTGGCGCGCGGTGGCCGCCTTCACGCGCGAATTCATGCTCGTCGAGACCCAGGGTTTCGACCTGCTCGAGTCTTGAGCGCCGCCCCTGGAGACCCCATGCGCATGGCCACCGAGGACATCACCGGCCTGATCCTGTGCGGCGGCCGCGGCAGCCGCATGGGCGGCGTCGACAAGGGCCTGCAGAACTACAACGGCATGCCGCTGGCCATGCACGCCCTGATGCGGCTGACGCCGCAGGTGGGGCACCTCATGATCAACGCCAACCGCAACCTGGCGGCGTATGAATCGATGGGCGTGCCGGTGTGGCCGGATCCCATCGCCGACTATCCCGGCCCGCTGGCGGGCTGGCTGGCCGGCATCGAGCGCTGCGAGACGCCCTACATGGTCGTCGTGCCCTGCGATTCGCCCCACTTCCCGGACGACCTGGTGGCGCGCCTGTCGGAGGCGCTGGTGCGCGAAGGCGCCGACATCGCCATGGCCGCGACCCTGGAAGACGGCGCCGTGCGCCGCCAGCCGGTGTTCAGCCTGATGCGCATCGACCTGCTGGAGAGCCTGGTCGACTTCCTGCACGGCGGCCAACGCAAGATCGACCTCTGGACGAGCCGGCACCGCTGCGTGGAAGTGCCCTTCGCCGACCCGGCTGCGTTCTACAACGCCAACACGCTGGCCGAACTGCAGCAACTCCAGTCCGCCGGACGCGCCGGCTGAAGCGCGCGGCGCGGGTGCCGTTGGCGCTCGGGCCGCGGGCATCGCGGCCCGATCACGGCGCCGTCCATCACGCCAAGGCGAACAACGTGCGAATGTGCCGACGCTGCAGGGGCATACTGGCCTGCTGGCCGTCATACGCTTGCGGGTCATCGTTTTCAGTCGCCCGCGCCATGCGGACCGGAGTCAG
>CAYJOA010000040.1:4884-30651 GCA_964371495.1 uncultured Rubrivivax sp. | reverse complement strand
CGAGCCCAGGTAGTCGGCCATGGCCTTGAGTTCGGCGCGCTTGAAGGGCTTGACCTGCGTGCCCATGATGGCGTTGGCGCGGCCGACGTGCGCCTTGCCCTCGGTGGCGTAGGAGCGCAGCGCCACGAACAGGTAGTCGGCATGCTGGCCGGCCAGCTTGGGGTAGGCGGTGTCGATCGGCTTGCTGAAATTGGCGCCGTGGCACGAAACGCAGGCGCCTCGCGTCAGCAGCTCGGCCACCGCGGCCGAAGGCTGCACCGCGGGCACCTCGGCGACCGCCTTGATCATGGAGGCGCCGTGCTGCTCGTAGTAGGCACCCAGGTCGGCCATGTCCTGCTCGCTCAGCGCCCCGGCGATGCCGCGCATCGACGGGTGCCGGCGTTCGCCCTTCTTGTAGGCGGCGAGCGAAGCGACGATGTACTTGGCGCCCTGCCCCGAGATCTTGGGCACCTTGTGCACCTCGGGGAAGCTGGCCTGGTAGCCGTGGATGCCATGGCAGCCGATGCACATGGCGGCCTTCTTCTCGCCGGCGGCGGCGTCCTGCGCCTGGGCGGCGGTGGCCGTGAACAGTGCGCCGGCCAGGGCCAGCAGGAGGTGGAACGCTTTGGTCATCGTCGAAGGGGGTTGGGTCGTCTGGCGGGCGTGTGGGACGGCTGCGGCCACGGCGCTTGAATGCGGCGGCGATTATAGGCAGACCCTTATACTGAATCGCCCCGCCTCGGCGTCCACGCCCACCCCCAAAGATGAAATTCCAAGGCTCCGACCAGTACGTCGCCACCCAGGACCTGATGCTGGCGGTGAATGCCGCGGTCACGCTGCAGCGTCCGCTGCTCGTCAAGGGCGAGCCGGGCACCGGCAAGACCATGCTCGCCGAGGAAGTGGCGCGCGCGTTGAACCTGCCCTTGCTGCAATGGCACATCAAGAGCACGACCAAGGCGCAGCAGGGCCTGTACGAGTACGACGCCGTGAGCCGGCTGCGCGACAGCCAGCTCGCCGGCGCCGATGCCGAACGCGTGCGCGACATCCGCAACTACATCGTTCGCGGCGTGCTCTGGCAGGCCTTCACCGCCGAGCAGCCGACGGCGCTGCTGATCGACGAGATCGACAAGGCCGACATCGAATTCCCCAACGACCTGCTGCGTGAACTCGACCGCATGGAGTTCTACGTCTACGAGACGCGCGAACTGGTGAAGGCGCGCCACCGCCCGATCGTCTTCATCACCTCCAACAACGAGAAGGACCTGCCCGACGCCTTCCTGCGCCGCTGCTTCTTCCACTACATCAAGTTCCCCGATGCCGACACCATGCGGGCCATCGTCGACGTGCACTTCCCGGGCCTCAAGAAGGAACTGCTCGGTGCAGCGCTGAAGACCTTCTACGACGTTCGTGAGCTGCCTGGGTTGAAGAAGAAGCCGAGCACGAGCGAGCTGCTCGACTGGCTCAAGCTGCTGGTGGCCGAGGACATCCCGCTCGAGGCGCTGCACAGCCGCGACGACAAGGTGGCGGTGCCGCCGCTGGTGGGGGCGCTACTGAAGAACGAGCAGGACGTGACGCTGTTCGAGAAGCTGGTCTTCATGCAGCGGCACAATCGTTGAACATGGAACACGGTCAACGATTGCGGTGCAGGCTCATATCGCGTAGCGATGTGAAGGCGCGCAGCGCCGGCCGCAACCACAACCGTTGAAGGCCATGGGCTGGCCGGCGCCGGTCGAGTTGCGCGGCACTCACGCCGCGCTGGTGCCGCTGGCAGCCGACCACCACGACGCCCTGTGCGAGGCCGTTCGCGACGGCGAACTCTGGCGGCTCTGGTACACCAGCGTGCCCGCGCCCGCGGGCATGGTCGCCGAGATCGCGCGCCGGCTTTCCCTGCAGGCCGCCGGCTCGATGCTGCCGTTCACGGTCTTCGACGCTGCCGGCCGCATCGCCGGCATGACGACCTACATGCACATCGACGCCGTGAACCGCCGCGTCGAGATCGGCAGCACCTGGACCCGCGCGTCGGCGCAACGCACGCCGCTGAACACGCAGTGCAAGCGGCTGCTGCTCGGTCATGCCTTCGAGGCGCTGGACTGCATCGCGGTGGAGTTCCGCACCCACCGCCTGAACACGCAGAGCCGCCGCGCCATCGAACGCCTGGGCGCGCAGCTCGACGGCATCCTGCGCTCGCACCTGCGCGCCGGCGACGGCTCGCTGCGCGACACCGCCGTCTACAGCATCACCGCCGCCGAGTGGCCGGCGGTGCGTTCGCACCTCGACTGGCAGCTGGCGCGCCCGCGTTGAGCCACGCCCATCCCCGGAGACTCCATGGCGAAGAAGAAAAACATCACCGTCGACGACCTCTGGCGCATCGAGAGGCTGGGCGCCCCCAGCCTGGCGCCCGACGGCGCCCAGGCGGTGGCCGCGCTGACGCGCTATTCGATGGCCGACAACTCCTCGGCGTCGTCGCTGTGGTTGCTGTCGACGCTGGGTGGTGCGCCGCGGCCGCTCACCCAGTGCGGCGACAAGGACGGCGCGCCGCGCTGGAGCCCGCGCGGCGACCTCATCGCCTTCACCGCCAAGCGCGAGCAGCAAGGCCACAAGGACGACGAGTCGCAGCTCTACGTCATTGCGCCCGACGGCGGCGAAGCTCGCCGCGCCGCCGAGGTGGCCACCGGCGTGGCGGCCTTCCGCTGGTGCCCCGACGGCCGCCGGCTGCTGTTCGTGTCCTGGGTCTGGCCCGAGCTGAAGGGCCACGCCGCGCAGGCCAAGGCGCACAAGGCCTTCAAGGAGCGCAAGGAGTCCGGCTATGCGACCAGCGAATCGCAGTACCGCTGGTGGGACCACAACCTGCCGTTGGGGCGCGTCGCCCACCTGCACCTGCTGGAACTGCGCGCCGACGGCAAGCCGGGCAAGGTGCGCGACCTCTTCGAAGGCACGCCGTACGAATTGAGCCGGGCCGACCCCGACAGCCATCACTTCGATGTCTCGCCCGACGGCCGGCGCCTCGTCTTCGCCTTCGACCCGGCGGCGGAAAAACGCGCCGACGGCCGCTTCGCGCTGGCCGAGATGGACCTGAAGAGCGGCCGCACGACGGTCATCCTGCGCGACGCCGAGTGGGACTACGGCAACCCGCGCTACAGCCCCGACGGCCAGCGCATCGCCTGCACCGCCAGCCACCAGGGGCGCAAGCACACCATGCCGGCGCAGCTGGCGGTGTGGGACCGCGACGACGGCCGCCACCGCGTGGTCAGCGCCGAGTGGGACCACGAGGTGCACGCCCCCCTGCACTGGGAAGACGACGGCCAGGCGCTGCTGTTCACCGCCGAACAGAAGGGCCGCACGCACCTGTGGCGCTTCGACCTGCCCGACCACCGCGCCGAGGTCGTGGTCGCCGGCGGCTGGGTGAGCGGCTTCGACAAGGCCGCGGGAACGCTGGTGACGCTGGCCGACAGCGCCAGCCACCCGGCGCGTCTGCACGTCCACCCGCCCGGCGAGGCGCCGCGCCGCATCGAGGCCTTCAACGACGCGCTGCTGGCCGGGCTGGACCTCGGCCGCGTCGAGGAGGTCTGGTTCAAGGGCGCCAGCGCCAGCGGCGGCGACAACGACGACGTCCAGATGTGGCTCGTCTACCCGCCGGGCTTCGACGCGAAGAAGAAGTACCCGCTGCTGCACAACATCCACGGCGGCCCGCACACCGGCCCGGGCGACAACTGGCATTACCGCTGGAACACCCAGCTCTTCGCCGCCCAGGGCTACGTCGTGGCCAGCGTCAACTTCCACGGCTCCAGCGGCTTCGGTTTCGCCTTCCTCGACAGCATCACGCACCGCTGGGGCGCACTCGAACTGCAGGACGTCGAAGCGGCCACCGACCTGCTGCTGAACAAGCCCTGGGTCGACAAGAAGCGCCTGTTCGCCAGCGGCGGCAGCTATGGCGGCTTCATGGTGGCGTGGATGAACGGCCACGTCGCGCCGGGGCGTTACCGGGCCTACGTCTGCCATGCCGGCTGCTTCGACTGGACGGCGATGTTCGCCGACGACGCCTGGAGCTGGCACGCCAAGGAACTGGGGGCCTGGTACTGGGACGATCCGGCCCGCGTGCAGGCGCAAAGCCCGCATGCGTCCGCCGGCGCCATGAGCACGCCGACGCTGGTGATCCACGGCGCACTGGACTACCGCGTGCCCGACGCCCAGGGGCTGGCCTACTACAACACGCTCAAGGCGCGCAACGTCGACGCGCGGCTGCTGTGGTTCCCCGACGAGAACCACTGGATCCTGAAGCCGCGCAACAGCCAGCTCTGGTACGGCGAGTTCTTCGCCTGGCTGGCGCGCCACGACGCCGGCGCGAAGCGCGCGCGCTGAAGGCCACGGCCGGCGGGGCGGACGCCCTGCCCGCGCAGCGCCCGGCCTTCAGTCCGCCACGGCGGGTTGCGCGGATTCGATGCGGTCGCGGCCGCGGTTCTTGGCGGCGTACAGCGCCTGGTCCAGCCGGCGCAGCAGCGCCGGCAGCGGCTCGGCTTCGTGGCCGACGACCGCCAGGCCGATGCTCACCGTGACCTGCAGCGCCGGCCCGGCATCGGGATGCTCGAGCTCGCGCACGGCCTGCAGCAGCCGTTGCGCAGCGCGCTCGGCCCCCGCCTGGTCGACGCCGGGCAGCAGCACGCAGAACTCCTCGCCGCCCATGCGCGCCACGCGGTCGACTTCGCGCGACGCGTCGCGCAGCGCATGGGCCACGCGCGCCAGCACGTCGTCGCCAGTGGCATGGCCGTAGCGGTCGTTGATCTGCTTGAAGTGGTCGATGTCGATCGACAGCACGGCGTAGCCGGCGCCGAAACGGCGCTGCCGCTGCGCTTCGGCGTCGAGCAGCCGCACCATCGCGCGCCGGCTCAGCAAGTCGGTCAGGACGTCGTGGTCCGACTGGTATTGCAGGCGTCGCACCAGGCGCACGATGGTCATCGCGATCACCATGGCGTTCAACACCAGGCCGAAGACCAGGGAGGCAAAGGCCATGGTCACGTTGCCGGACCCCGGGTCGCTGATCGCCCCGCCGATCTGCGGGCCGAGCAGCGGCGCCAGGGATCCGCGCACGACGAACAGCAGCCCGAAAACCGTGCTCGGCAGCGCGCACCAGCGCGCCGGGCCGCGACCGAACTCCGACTCCAGCGAACGGCGCACCTCGCTGGCCGAGCGCAGCAAGGTCCAGCCCATCGAAAGCGAGATCACGATGACCACCGGCAGGACGGGGTTGCCCCGCGCCACCGCACCGACCAGACACACGACGGCCAGCCCCATCACCAGCATGTGTTCCCGGTCGGTCGGCACGAGGCGGCCAAAGATCTGCAGGCCACGCCGCAAGAGGATGATCGACAACAGGATCACGGCGTTGGCCAGCGCCATCGTCAGCCACGGCGACGCCTGGCCGCGCGCCAGCATCAGCGACATGCCGACCGCCACCAGCCCGGTGCTGGCAGCCCAGTGGCGCGCCGGGCGCGGCGCCAGCCCCAGCCGCGCCGCCACCGCCCAGACGATGCCGAACAGCCCCTGCTGAATCAGGATCACGACGAGCAGGAGCTGGGAGTTGGTCATGGGCTGGGCAGGCGCGGCCCTGTCGACGGGAAGGACCACAATAGCGTCATCGGACGAAGACCATGCTGATCAACTTCTTTTACACGTTGCGGGCAGCCAAGCTGCCGGTCTCCGTGACGGAGTACCTGACGCTGCTGGAGGCCCTCCAGGCCGCGGTCATCGGCCCGTCGGTGGACGAGTTCTACTACCTCGCGCGCACCTCGCTGGTGAAGGACGAGGCGAACTACGACAAGTTCGACCGCGCTTTCGGCGCCTACTTCAAGGGCATCGAGATGCTGACCGACTTCACGCAGGACGTGCCGCTGGACTGGCTGAAGAAGACGCTGGAGCTCGAACTCAGCGCGCAGGACAAGGCCGCGATCGAGAAGATGGGCTGGGACGAGCTGATGGCGACGCTGAAGAAGCGCTTCGAGGAGCAGAAGGAACGCCACCAGGGCGGCAGCAAGATGATCGGCACCGGCGGCACCAGCCCCTTCGGCGCCTACGGATATAACCCGCAGGGCATCCGCATCGGCCAGGCGGCGGGCCGCAACAAGAGCGCGGTCAAGGTCTGGGACCAGCGCGCCTACAAGGACTACGACGACACCAAGGAGCTGGGCACGCGCAACATCAAGGTCGCGCTGCGCCGGCTGCGCCGCTTTGCCCGCGAAGGCGCGCTCGACGAGCTCGACCTCGACGACACCATCCACAGCACGGCCGCCAACGCCGGCCTGCTGGACATCAAGATGGTGCCCGAGCGCCACAACAAGGTGAAGGTGCTGCTGCTGATGGACGTCGGCGGCACGATGGACGAGCACATCCACCGCGTCGAGGAACTCTTCAGCGCCGCGAAGACCGAATTCAAGCACTTGGAGTTCTATTACTTCCACAACTGCGTCTACGACTTCATGTGGAAGAACAACCGGCGCCGCTACAGCGAGAAGTTCGCCACCTGGGACCTCATCCGCAAGTACAACAAGGACTACAAGCTGATCTTCGTCGGCGACGCCACGATGAGCCCGTACGAGATCCTGCAGCCCGGCGGCAGCGTCGAATACAACAACGACGAAGCGGGCGTGGAATGGCTGCAGCGGCTGACGCAGGCCTTCCCCAAGTTCGCCTGGATCAACCCCGAGCCGCAGGGCGTGTGGCAGTACCGCCAGAGCATCGCCATCGTGCAGCAGCTGATGAACCAGCGCATGTTCCCGCTGACGCTGGCCGGGCTCGAAGGCGCGATGCGGCTGCTCGGCAAATGAAGGGCCGGCGCGCAGCATCGCCGGCAGCCCTGCTGGCGCTGCTGCTGTGCTCGGGCTGCGCGATGCTCGCTGCCCCCGGACAGCCGGATGCGGCCGCCGACCGGCCCCGCGACCCGCCCAGCGCCGAACAGGAGCAGCGCACACCCACGCTCGGCGTCAGCGTCGAGATCGAAGCGCCCGAGCCGCTGAAGGTGCTGCTGGCACGCCACCTCGACCTGGTGCGCCTGGGCGGCATGACACGCGACGACATCGACGACACCGAATGGTCGCGCCTCATCGACGCCACGCCGGCCCAGGTGGCCGAGCTGCTGCAGACCGAAGGCTATTTCACGCCGCAGGTCATGCTCGAGCGTGCACCGGGCCGCGCCAGCGGCCAGCCCGATGTCGTGCGGCTGCGGGTCGAGCCCGGCGCGCGGGCCCGCATCTCGCGCGTCACGATCGAGGCCGAAGGCGAGCTCGAACGCGGTGCTGCTGCGGGCGACCACCACGCCGTCGACACCCTCGAGTCCCTGCGCCGACACTGGGAACTGCCGGTGGGCAGCGACTTCCGCAACGGCGACTGGGGCGACGCCAAGGCCAACGCCCTGGCGCGCCTGCGCGCTGCCGGTTATGCCGGCGCCGCCTGGACCGGCACCGGCGCCGAAGTCGACGTGGCGCGCAACCAGGTGCGCCTGTTCCTGGTCGCCGACAGCGGGCCGCTGTTCCGCTACGGCCAGCTGCAGATCGAGGGCCTGGTCGAGCACGACGTCCAAACCGTGCGCAACCTCGTCGCAGCGCCGCGCGGCGCGCCGGTGACCGAGACGCTGATCCTGGACTTCCAGGACCGGCTGGCCAAGTCTGGCCTGTTCGAGAGCGTCAACGTCACGCTGGACCCCGACCTGGCGCAGGCCGCCGAGGCGCGCATCGTGGCGCAGCTGCGCGAGTCGCCGCTGCAGGTCTACACCTTCGGTGTCGGCTTCAGCTCCAACAACGGCCCGCGCGCCTCGGTCGAACATGCCTGGCGGCGTGTCTTCGGCTACGCGGCGTCGGCGCGCAACAAGATCGAGTGGGGCCAGAAGCGGCAGGCCTGGGACGGCGAGCTCAGCAGCCATCCCGGTGAAGACCTCTACCGCAACCTCATCGGCGGCGCCGTCGAAAACCTGGAGTCGGACTCCGACACCGTGCTGTCGCAGCGCCTGCGCGTCGGCCGCACCCAGGATACGCAGCGCATCGAACGGCTGTACTTCGTCGAAGCCGAACGGTCGCAGCGGCGCGCGCTCAACGACGTGCGCACCAGCGCGTTCGCCCTGTCGCTGAACTACCACGGCGTCTGGCGCGAGCTCGACAGCGTGATCCTGCCCACCGAGGGCTTCACCTTCGCCGGCCAGGGCGGTGTCGGCCGCTCGCACGGCACCAACGCACGGGCCGGCATCTACCAGCGCGCCTACGGCCGCATCAACGCCTACCTGCCACTGGGCCGTGCCTGGTACAGCCAGGCGCGGCTGGAGGTCGGCCAGGTCTTCCTGCGCGAGAACATGGTCGTGCCGGAGTCGCAGAAATGGCGCGCCGGTGGCGACGATTCGGTGCGCGGCTACGCCTACCGCAGCCTCGGCCCCGAGGTCGACGGCGTCGTCGGCGGCGGCACGGCGCTGCTGACGGCCAGCGCCGAACTGGCGCGGCCGATCGTCAGCACGATGCCGTCGCTGTGGGGCGCCGTGTTCGTCGACGCCGGCAACGCGGCCAACAGCTTCTCGGAGCTGCGGCCGGTGTGGGGCGCCGGAGTCGGCTTGCGCTGGCGCAGCCCGGTCGGCCCGCTGCGGCTGGACTGGGCCTGGGGTCACGAGACCCGCCGTGCAAGGCTGCACTTCAGCGTCGGCATCGCCTTCTAGCGGCAACATGGCCGAAGCAGAACCGACACCCCCGCCCGCCGTCACCGGCCCGCCCACGGCGGCGCGGACGCGGTCCGCCGCCGCCCTGGGCCTGCTGCAGCCGCTTTGGCTGGTGCTGGTGCTGGCGCTCGTCGTGTTGCTGCTGCTGGCGGGCACCGTGCGCTGGCTGCTCTTCACCGAAGACGGCAGCCGCTGGCTGCTGGCGCGCGCGCCCGCGGTGCAAGCCAGCGGCTTCAGCGGCGCCTTGCTGGGCGACCACTGGCATGCCGAACGGGTGCACATCACCTGGGCCGGCGGCCTGGCGTCGGTGACGCTCGAAGATCTGCGTGCCGACGGGCTGAGCTGGCACTGGCGGCCCAACCCGCAGGCCTGGCTGGGCGTCGACGTGCGGCAGCTCGCGGCGCGTCGCGTCACCGTGGTCAGCGGCCCGCCGGGCGACCGCCCGTTGCCGGTGCCGCTGAGCATTGCGCTGCCGGTGCAGGTGGTGGTGGCGCAGGGGCAGGTCGAAGAGCTGCTCGTCGACGAGCTGGCGCCGATGCACCGCCTGGTCGTGCAGGAACTGGTGCTCGACGCCCAGCCCGGCGCCGAACACCGCGTGTCGCAGGCGCGCGTCGACTGGCAGGGCACGTCCATCAGCGCCAGCGCGCGCATCGGCAACCGGGCGCCGCTGCCGCTGGCCCTGGACGCCACAGTGGCGCCCAGCGGTGGCGGCGACGCGCCGGCGTGGGCCGCGGTGCTGCGCGCCCAGGGCACGGCGGCGCTGTTCGACGTCGACGCCACCTTGCGCGGCGTGCCGCGCGGCAGCCATGCCGCACCGGCCGTGGACCTGCGTGCCAAGCTGCAGTTGCTGCAGGCCTGGCCGCTGGCCGGCCTGAGCCTGCAGACGACGGCGCTGGACCTGGCGGCGCTGTCGCCGCAGGCGCCGCAGACCCGGCTGACGGGCCGTGCCGAGCTGACCAGCAGCGCGCGCAACGCACCCTTGCTGGCCACGGTGGACATCGAGAACACCCTGCCCGGGCGCTGGAACGAACGCCGGCTGCCGGTGCGGCGCATCACGCTGGACGCGGTGGGATCGCTGGAGCAGCCCGAGCGGCTGGAAGTCACACGCTTCGACCTCGCCCTGGCCGATGCCGGCGGCGCGGCCGGCCGCTGGAGCGGCAGCGCGCTGTGGCTGGGCCGGCAGCTGACACTGGACACCCGGCTGGCCGCCGTCACGCCGCAGCGGCTGGACGGCCGTGCCGCGGCGATGACGCTCAGCGGGCCGCTTTCGGCCACCGTGCGCGGCCTGCCCTCACCCGACTTCAGTGCGCCGGCCGCAGCCGGGGCGCCGCCGGGCAGCCTGCAGGTCGACTGGAAGCTCGACCTCGAAGGCCGCGTCGACGGTGCGCCCCAGCCGGTGCAGCTGGCCGTCGAAGGCAGTGCCAACGCGCAGCGCGTCGAACTGCGGCGGGCGCGTGCCCAGGCGGGCGCCGCCAGCGCCGAGCTGCAGGCCACGCTGCAACGCGCCGGCCGCGGCGAATGGCGGCTCGACACCGCCGGCCGCCTGGCCGACTTCGACCCCGTGCCGTGGTGGCCCGGCGAGCCCGGCTCGGCCTGGCGCAAGGGGCCGCACCGCCTGACGGCGAACTGGGACCTGGCGCTGCGGCTGCCGGGCAACGCCGGCCAGCTGCCGCTGCCGACACTGGCGCAACGCGTGGCCGGCAACGGCACGCTGCGCATCCAGGATTCGCTGCTGGCCGGCGTCCCCGTGACGGCCCTGGCGACCCTGGGCTACACGCTGGCCGCCGCCCCGGCCGCCGCCACGCTGCACGCCGAAGTGAAGCTGGGCGGCAACCGCATCGTCATCGACGGCAGCGGCGACCCCGCCGGCGCCGGCCTCGGCGACCGCCTGCGCGCCGAGATCCAGGCCGAGGCGGTGGCCAGCCTGGCACCGCTGGTGCGCCTGGTGCCGGCCGTGGCCGAATGGGCGCCGCGCCGCGGCAGCCTGGTCGCCAAGCTGCAGGCCGACGGCCGCTGGCCGGCGCTGCGCACCGAAGGCAGCGCCAGCGTGCAGCAGCTGCAGGCCGGACCCTTGACGCTGGCCCGCGGCACGGCCACCTGGCGCATCGACCAAGGGGGCACGCAGCCGCTGGCGGCCAGGCTGGACCTGGCGGGCGTGCAGCTCGCCCAGTACAAGGCCGACCAGCTGCGTGCCGACCTCAGCGGCACGCTGGCCGAGCACCGCATCGACATCGCCGGCGCGCTGCCCTTGCTGCCGTCGCCGCTGGTCGAGCGCGTGCTCGGCATCCGCGGGCAGACGGGAACGCGCGCGTTGCTGCTGGCGCAGGGCTCGTGGCGGGCCAATCCCGAAGGTGGCGGCCGCTGGAATACGCGCATCGAGCGGCTGCAGGTCTATTCGTGGGACGGCAGCGCGGAGTCGGCGCCGCCGGCGGCGACCTGGGCCGATGCGCGCGACCTGCGGGCCGAGCTGAATTTCGGCGCCGATGGCAGTTTCCTTGCGCTGAGCGCCGACGCCGGCCGCCTGCGCCTGGCCAACCAGGCCCTGCTGCGCTGGGACGCCGTGCGCGTCGACCTGCGCGGCGCGCTGCCGCAGATCGAGCTGCGCGCCGACATCGAACCCTTCCCGCTGGCGCCGCTGCTGGCGCGCCTGCAGCCCGGCGCGGGCTGGGAGGGCGACCTGCGGGTGGCCGCGCGGGTGGACATCCGCGCCGCCGAGCGTTTCGACGCCGATCTCGTGTTCGAGCGTCACGACGGCGACCTGTACCTGAGCAACGCCGCCGGCACGCAGCTGCTGGGGCTGACCGAGCTGCGGCTGGGCCTGAGCGCGCACGACGGGCTGTGGAACTTCAGCCCGACGCTGAAGGGCCGCACGCTCGGCGAAATCAGCGGCCAGCTGCAGGTGCGCACGACACCCGAGTCGCGCTGGCCGCAGCGCGACGCGCCCGTCACCGGCAGCGTGCAGGCGTTCGTCGCCGACCTCGGCATCTGGGGCGCCTGGGTGCCGCCGGGCTGGCGCGTCAGCGGCGAACTGCGTGGCACCGCCGCCGTCAGCGGCAGTTTCGGCGAGCCGCGCTATGCCGGCGCCGTCACCGGCAAGGGACTGGGCGTGCGCAACCTGCTGCAGGGCGTGAATGTCAGCGACGGCCAGGTCGCCCTGCGGCTGGAAGGCGACCGCGCGGAGATCGAGCGTTTCACGCTGCGCGGCGGCGACGGCACCATCGAACTCAGCGGCGGTGCCACGCTGGGCGCCTCGCCGCAGGCGCGCCTGAAGCTCGTCGCCGAGCGTTTCCGCGTGCTCGGGCGCGTCGACCGGCTCGTCATCGCCAGCGGCCAGGCCGAGCTGTCGCTGCAGGCGGCGCAGACCCGGCTCGACGGCCGCTTCAAGATCGACGAAGGCCTGTTCGACATCAGCCGCGCCGACGCGCCGTCGCTCGACGACGACGTCACCGTGCGCCGCAACGGCGGCACCGAAACCGCGTCCGCCGACGAAACACCACCCCGCCCGGCGCGCAACTTCGTGCTCGGCGTGACCATCGACCTCGGCCAGAACCTGCGACTGCGCGGCCGCGGCCTGGACTCGCTGCTGCGCGGCGAGCTGCGCCTGAGCACGCCGGGCGGCAGGCTGGCCGTCAACGGCACCATCAACGCCGACGAAGGCACCTACGCCGCCTATGGCCAGAAGCTCGACATCGAGCGCGGCATCGTGGCCTTCTCCGGCGCGCTGGACAACCCGCGGCTGGACGTGCTGGCGATGCGGCCCAACGTCGACGTGCGTGTCGGCGTGGCCATCACCGGCAACCTGCTGACGCCGCGCGTGCGCCTGTTCGCCGAGCCCGAGATGAGCGACAACGAAAAGCTGTCCTGGCTGGTGCTCGGGCGCGCGCCCGACGGCCTGGGCCGCACCGACACCGCGCTGCTGCAGCGCGCCGCCGTGGCGCTGCTGGCCGGCGAGGGCGAGGCGCCCACCGACACGCTGCTGCGCAACCTGGGCATCGACGACCTGTCGCTGAAACAGAGCGAAGGCGACGTGCGCGAGACCGTCATCTCGCTGGGCAAACAACTCTCCAGACGCTGGTACGTGGGTTATGAACGCGGCGTCAACGCCACCACCGGCAGCTGGCAGCTGATCTACCGCATCGCCCAGCGTTTCACGCTGCGCGCGCAGAGCGGCCTGGACAACTCGCTGGACGTGATCTGGGTCTGGCGCTTCCAGGAAACGCCGGCCGACGCCGGCATGAGAAAATCCATCGTTGTCCCGCCGTAGTTCAATGGATAGAACGGGCGCCTCCTAAGCGCCAGATGTGGGTTCGATTCCCGCCGGGGGGGCCACGTATTCGCCCGCTGCCATCCGCCGGCATCCACTCGCCCCCCTCTTCACCTAGGTAAATCGGGCTCTCTGCATCCGCTGGCGTCCGTGGCAGTGTGCCACCATCCGACCCGAAAGGGGGCACGTTTTGGGGGCAGCGGCACAGAAAGTGGGGGCACAAGGCCAGGGGGCACACAGCGAAAGACGCCCCATCGGGTGGTCCAGTGCACCAGGTCGAGGACCTACCCCCCACCCCCGAAACCCCCGCACAAGAAAATCCGGCTAACCGATCGGTCCCGCCGGCCGCCCGCCGAAGTTTCACGCCCCCCCCCTACTCCCTTTGGGCGTCGGCTCAGGCAATCTCTCAGACACCACACAACCCCCCGAAGATGGGGCATGCAACAGTCCGCGCCCGGGCTCCGAATCACCCGTGCGCATCAACCCCTTGGAGGGACCCGGGCATATCAGGCGCCCGCCGCACGTCCTGCACTTGACCGGCCGCGAGTCAAGCGACTCGTCAAGTAATCCCCGGCCGGACACACTGGCGCGACTCGACGCGTCTGCGCACCCGTGGTGGGGTGGCTGTAGGAGGACCCAAAAACCTTGGGACGCTGGCTCCCCTGCATTTGCAGGTGCGGAAAGTGCGGAAGTGCGGAAAGTGAGCATCCATGCGGGTTTCCGGCCGGTGGTCAGTGCGGAACGCAGTGCGGAAGTGCGGGAAACCGCCCCCCGAGTTTGTCCACTGGCGCCCGGTGCGACGCCCGGCGCCGGCCATTGCGTGCCGCCACGGCCAGGAATCGGACCCGTTTTCGGACTTCGTTGCAGCCCAGCCGCTGGGGTTCGCCCGGGGGCCGAATCACCCCCAGCTCGGATTCGCCCGGGAGGACCCATAGGGGGTGCCGGCCGCGCAGCACCATCGTTCAAAGTCGCCGAACCCGGTTCACCAAGTTCACCGTGCAGCCGGCCCCACTGTCTACAGGGGGCGCAGGGTTCAGTGCACCCGCATCCATAGACGGCCGGGAGGACCCACGCACCCCCAGGGTTCACCCCGAAGTGAACCGCCGCGGCGCCCGGTGTTCACCTTGGGCACCGCCTCAGCCCCGGATGCGGCGCGAATGAACCCCCGCACCGCGCCCCACACGCCGGGCCGGGCGTCCGCTGGCGCGGCTTGATGCCGCGGGCTCACTCTTCGGAGTCGCCTAGGATCGAGGAACGCACCCGATAGACCGTCACCTTGTCGGCGCCCGGCGGGGATGCCCTGCACCCGTAGTGCTTGCCCTCGCGCACCAGGTGCCCACGGTCGGCCAGCAGGCGCAGCGCGGCCCGTTCGGTGTAGCCCTTGCATGCCTCGGTGCGGAACACGTCCGGCAACACGAACCACTCCCACCCGATCAACTCTTCAAGCCCGTTCGCGGTCTTGATGGCCCGGCGCCAGCCCGCCCGGTTCATCGTCTTCGGTGCGTGGTCATCATCGGCGCGGCTCCAATCGGTGAACCGCGCTTCACCGTGCAGGCCGAACCACTGCCGAACCTGCCGCATGATCTGCGCATCCTCGGTCAACCCGATGCCGCCGGGCCGCGCATCGATCCAGGCATTGAAGCAAAGGCGGGCCGCGTCGGTGGCCCATCCCGCCGGCCATCCTGTCATGCCCGCCTCGGTGGCCTTTTCACCGCACGCGGCCACCAGGGCAAAGCGCCGGCCCACCCGTTGCACTTGCCCGGCCGCCGCCTCGGGCACGATCTGCCGTTCTATCGGGTCCATTCGGCCGCGCATGTCACGGGCCAGTCCATCGGTGTTGTCGGTCAGGTGTTCAAGCCAGGCGCGGCCCGCCGCGCCGAAGGTGGTTTCACAAGCCCGCGCCAGGTGTTGCGCCAGGGCGCCGCCGCCCTCGTGCCCGTGCAGCTCTTCAAACACGCCACAGCCCGCGCCAGCGTCGGCCGGAAGGTCGATCATGCGCAGCTCTTGCCCGGCCCGCGTGCGCTTGTTCGCCTCGCTCATATGTTCGGCCAGGCCGATTTCGCCCGCGCTCAGGAACAGCAGGCGCCAGGTAAGCCGGGGCCGCGCCGCCCCGGTGCGCCCGGCCCGGCTCTTGCCCTGCCCGTTCGCCAGCATGTAGGCCGATTCGCCGGCCACCTTGGGGTCGAGTTGGGCCAGCTCGTCAAGGCATAGCAGCGCGTCCGAATGCTGCGCCGCCATCGCCTCGATTCCGTTGTCCGTTGCCCGCCATCGTTGCAGGTAGTCCCGGCCGCCCCACACGCTGGCGGCCACACGTAGCGCCGTGGTCTTGCCGCAGCTCGAATCGCCCACCAGGTGAAACCCGCCGCCATCGGTGCCGCCGGCCCACGCCAGCAGCGGCCCCGCAAAGGCGCAGCTCGCCGCAAAGGTCAGCCGCGAGTTGCCCACGCACAGCCGGCCGATGCGGTCTTGCCACTGCGCCAGCGTGCCGCGTTGCTCGAAGGTGCCATCCGTGGGCGCCTCGCTCTGAAAAAGGATGCGCTCGCCGCCATCGTCCCCCAGGGTTTCGCGGGGCAACACGTAGGCCCGGCCATGCCATCCCACACGATCAACGATGCGCACCAGCTCGCCCGGCTGGCGGCTTTGCAGGTAGTCCGTAAGCCACCGCCGCCGGTGCGTGTCGGTCGGCACCATGAAGCCCTGCGCCAGCATCTCGCGCCGGTATTCGGCGCCGTCGCCGGCCAGCATCGCCAGGGGCATCAACCATCGCCGGCCCTTGCGGAAGGGCGTATCGAATTCCAGCAGCAGCGCCGCGCCGTTGTCTTGCGCATCCCGCGCCAGCGCCGACACGTGCAGCGGGCCGCACACACGGCGCCGGCCCCCGCCTTCATCGCCGGGCGGGCGGTACCAAAGCCCATCCTCATCAACGCGGAACCGATCACGCGCCGCGCCGCCGCCGTCATCTTCGCCGCTGCCCCGCGCCGGCCGCTGGCGGCCCGCTGGCGCCGCTTTCCCGGGCCGGGTGGCACCTTGGGTGCGGCGGGCGGACTCGGCCGCTTGTGCGGCCGTGTCGGCGTCGGCCGCCGTTATGGCCCGCTCGATCACGTCGCGCACCGCGGCCAGGCCCGCGCACTGGTGCAGGTCGTTGAAGTCGGAAGCCTCGGCACGGGCGCCCGGCGGGAACGCGGGGAACACTGCCACGCCACGCGCCAGGCGGGCCGCCTCGGTGGCCTTGTCGCGGCCCGGATTCTTGCCGGTGCGCTCGTGCGTGGCGCGGTCGTCGTCGCCGCACACCAGCAGCCGCGCCGCCGGGTAGGGCCCGCGCAGGGCTCGCACCGCGTGCGACAGGTTGCCGGCATTGAAGGCCACAGCGGCCGGGCGGCCGGTGGCCTCGTGACAGCTCGCCGCCGTGGCGTAGCCCTCGCACACCAGCAGCCACGCGGCGCCCTCGGGGTTGCCGATCACGTGCAGCGTGCCGGACACGCGGCCACGCTTCACGAACAGCTTATCGGGGCCGCCATCGGCCGGGCGCCCGGGCCGGATGGTCTGCACGTTGACCAGCTCGCCGCCCGCGTCGTGCATCGGCACCAGCACGGCGCCATCGGGGGCGAACCTCAAGCCGTGGGCCTGCACTCCCTTTCGCACAAGGTAGGGGCTGGCGCCTTCCACGCTCGCCGCGGCCCACAGTCGCGCCGCTTCAGCAGCGGCGGCCCGCTGGCCTTCCGCTTTCTCGTGGGCTTCACGCTCACGCGCCAGGCGCCGCGCTTCCCCTTGTGCCTTCAGCTCGGCCGCGGTCGGCTTGTGTGCGGGCGTCTGCACGGCCTCGAAGGTGAAGCCGTGGTCTCTCGCCAGGCCGAACAGCGTTCCCACAGTGACAGGCCCGCGCCTGCGTGCGCTCTTCCACGTGGCGCGGTCTTCTGCCGCATCGGGCTTCGCACGCCGCGCCGCCCATGCGTGCCACAGGTCGGCGCCTGCATCGCCCACGCCATCGAACACAGCGAAGGCCAGGCGCACGCGGGCATCGTGCCCCACGTCGGGCGGAATGGCGTCGAGGGCCGCTCGCACGGCCTCGAAGCTCGGGGGAGTGTTGTTCATTCCAGGTCTAGGGCCAGTTGCCGCGCCAGCGTCGGCCGCTGCGTCAGGGTGTAGGTGCGGCGGCGCCGCGGCGCAGTCCCAAAGACGCAGGGCACCAGGCGCCAGCCGCGCCGGATGCCGTAGCCCATGCGGGGCATCTCGGAAAGCACCTTCGAGGGCGAACCCAGGTCGCACGCCGCGTCAATGTCGGCCAGCGTGGCGCCGGGGTGCGCTTCCAGGTAATCGGCGGCTCGCTCGCACTGCGCCGGCCGCGCATCGGTCACAGGAGGGCCGCTCACAGCTTGGGCCTTGAACGCAAGCCCGCGGCCAGCGCGTGAAAGATCACCGCGCACGCGCCGTGCAGCAGCGAACCGGAGTGCAGAAACTGCATGAGGCTCGCCAGGTCGGCCGGGCTCGAAGTGCCGGCCCCGATGCGGTCCAACAGGCCACGCGCAAAGGCGGCGCCATCGTCGTGCGCACCATCGGCACCGCCTGCCGGCCGCTCAGTGTCCGGGCTCATGGCCGAACCCCTGCAACGAGAACACCGCGCCCCGCATCAAGGGCTCTGCGGCCCCGGGCACGTCGAAGATTTCGAGTTGCAGCGCCAGGCGCGTGCGCAGGTAGTAGGTCGCGCCCTCATGCTCGAAGGTCGAGGGCATCGCCGCCTCTATGCGTCGGCGGGCCGATGACATCAACGCGGCCAGTGCCGGGGTTTCCTCGGCATCCCGCATGCCCGGTCGCGGCGCCTCACGTGCGGCCTTTGCTTGCGCCTTGATGCGCTCGTGAGCGTTGCGGGCATCGCGGCCCGCTCGCTTGCCTTGCTTGCCCACGGTCAGCACTCCCGCGATTCGCGGATGCGCTCTTCGATCCAGGCGTCCACCTCGCGGGCGATAAACAGCGAGCTACGGCCGCACTTGATCGGCGCCGGGAATCGACGCTCGCGGATCAGCTTCCACAGTTGCGACTTCTTCAGGCCGACGCGGGCTTCAAGGTCGGCCATGCGTTCGAGCTTGTGGGCGCTCTCGGTCGGCGCGGCGCAGTTCGGGCCACCGCTGGCGGGCGGGGCGGGTTTCAGGAAGTCCGAGGACATCGTCAAAGCTCCGAGGGTTGCGGGAAGTGCCATCCTCCCCGGCAACCAACGGGATGCCTACACCGCACAGCCGCAGTGCGTACACACAGCGGCTGTGCGTTACCTCCCCTTCAGCCAACGCTCGCGAATGGTCCGGTCCGAAACGCGCACGCCACGCTCTATCAACAGGCGCCGCGAGTAGACGCGGGCGAACTCCGAGGCGTTGCCTTGATAGCCTTCGCGGTGAAGGCGCCACTCACTTAACACCCACGGCTTCGCGCTCAGGGTTTCGGAATGGCGCTTGGCAGCGGTCATGGCAGCCCAGGCGGATCGAAGGGGCTCCAACGCCCGCGCTGCACTGCTGGCAGCGAGTGAGTCTCGCGCGAGTACAGCCATGATCTCCAGGAACTCGGCCGCGGGCTTCGATGCGCCCACCTTGGAGTCATGCTGCAATGAGGTCAGGCCATCGCACAGCGCCAGCCAACCGCGGCCCTCGGGTGACGCTTCGGCGTTCGCTAGGAATTCAATCACCTGAGTCGAAAGGGTCAGCGCTGCCAACCGCTCCCCGTCTACAAAGTTCTTCGTCTCCGGATCGACTGTCAGAACCACTCCCCGCGCGATGGCGGCCTCAACGTCATCGGCAAGAGCGACGATGCGGCGCGAGCGTTGAAGGGCAAGCGCGGCTCTTGATTCACCGGACTCTGGCGCCTTGCCACGCACGCGGCGCCGCGGGCTCTTCCGTGTCGATTCGTCCATCGCACCCCCTCGAATGCGCCCCCGTGAGGATCGCCACGCCAGCCGGGGAGGGAACCCGGTTTTTGCCCTTGGGGATCAGCCGCGGGCTAGGCGTGGCGAAGACTCCCGGTCAGCCCGGGCCGGCGCCCGCCGGATGCCCCACGGCCGCCAGCGCCTTGTGCAATTCCGCCTCAACCCGTGCCAGGTCAAGATGCGTCCCGATTTCCTCGGGGTTCACCGTCCGCCGCCCATAGCTCAGGGTGTGATAGGCCAGCAGCGCGGCCCGCAGCAGCGCCCGGGCCGCCTCGGGTTCACCAAGTCTCGGTGCCCAGCTCGCGGGGTCGTCAATCGGGCCGGTCAGGTCTTCATTCATCGCGCCACCTCTACCCCGCACGATAACCCCGTGCCGCTGGCGTTCAGGCGCCGCACCAGTTCGGCCGCGCCCTTGCGGTACGCCACCACGGCCACCAGCTCGGGGCCGTGCATCACGCACCAGTGCCGGGTGAAGCCGTAGCGGGCCGCCACGTAGGACACGGCCCCGGGCGCTGCCGGCTCGCCGCCCGGGGGCGGGGCCGCGGCGGGCAGTTCTTCGCGCTGGATTCGGCCACGGACACGCACCAGGGAAGGGGCCGGGCCACGGCCGGGCGGCGCCGGCCGGGTGGCAAGGGGTGCAGGAACAGGAGGGAGAGAGAGATTCCGCACTTCTTCCGCACTTCTTCCGCACTCCCCTACAGCCCAGGAACCCGCGCCCCGCTTGGGTTTCCGCACTTCCGCACTTCCCGCACCGCGTTCCGCGCCGGGCTCGCAAACGGCCGCGCTCATGCTGCCGCCTTCCGGCCGGCGCCGGGCTTGCCCCCGCGGCGGGCCATGCCGACCACGTTGCCGCCCTTGCGGCCGTCCAGATAGTCGGCCCACCACTGCATCAAGTCGGCCCGGTGCGCCAGGTATTCGGCCCGGTGGTAGGCGGCCCGCACTTCGTTCCGTTCCACGTGGGCCAATTGCCGCTCGATCACGTCCGCGTCGTGCCCGCACTCATTCGCCACGGTCGAGAACAGCGAACGGAACCCGTGCGCAGAGTGCGCCCCTTTGTAGCCCATGCGTGCCAGGGCCGAATTCAGGGTGTTCTCGCTCAAGAGTTGCCCCGGGTAGTAGGGGCTCGGAAAGACCAGCTCGCGCCCGCCGCTGATTGCCCGCTGGCGCTCGATCACGGCCAGGGCCTGCCGGCTCAGGGGCACCAGGTGCGGCGCCTTCATCTTCATCCGCGCTGCCGGGATGCGCCACACGGCCGCGTCGGTGTCGATCTCTGCCCAACGGGCGCCGCGCAGCTCGCCCGGGCGAACGGCCGTCAGCATCAACAGGCGCAGCGTCGATAGCGTGGTGGCGTCCCCTCGGTAGGCGTCGAGGATCGCCAGGAACGCGGGCAGGTCTTTGTCTGCCATCGCCGCCCGGTGTTTTGCCTGCCGCGGCTTCAGCAGCTCCGAGGGCTTCAGGTCAAGCATCGGGTTCGATTCGATGCGCTCATGCACCACGGCATAGCGGAAAACCGCCTTGATGCGGGCCAGCACCCGGCCGGCGGTTTCGCCAGCGCCGCGGGCCTCGATCCCCTGCACGATCGGCAACACGTCCCGCGGCCGAAGGTGCGCCATTGGGCGCGGGCCGATCTTCGTGAAGACCTCGGTTTCCAGGCTCGTGCGAATGGCGCCCATCGTGCGGGCGGCCCATCCGGTGGACTGGTGCCCCAGCCACTCGCGGGCCACCGCCTCGAAGGTCACGGCCGCCTCGCGCTCGGTCTTCGCCTTTTCCTCGCGCTTCAGGGCTCCCGGGTCTTCGCCGCGGTCGAGGATGGCCCGGGCCTCGGTGCGCCGCTCGCGGGCGGTCTTCAGGCTCACCTCGGGATACACCCCGAAGGCCAGCCGCTTTTCCTTGCCGCCATGGCGGTACTTCAGGCGCCAGTAACGGCCGCCCGCTGGCGTGACTTCCAGGTACAGGCCCGCGCCGTCGAAGTGCTTGCCCGGGGTGGTCAGGGTGCGCAGCTTGACATCTGTCAGCTTCATGATTCACTCTCCCGTACCCCGCGTGGGGGCACATACGGGGGCACATCGTAGCCCCCTACTCGGGAAAGCGAGCGTTTACGCGGGTTCCGGGGCAGAGTGTGATTGCCGCCGGGGCCACGCCGACACTTGCCACTCCGGCACGCCGGCGCTGCGCCGGCTGTCGGCGCGCCGTCACGTTGGGGGCTCGAGAACCGCATGCTCGACCGCGTTTCAGTCAGTGTCACGCTGGCCACCATCATCGCCGTCCTGGCCAAGCTCGGCCTGCTTTACGCGGCCGGCCACGAGTCGTGGTTCGACGACAAGCTCGACCTCGAGGTCGCCTACTTCGCGCTCATCGGCACCTTCCTCGTCTTCTTTCGCGGCAAGATGATGCACGACGACAGCCTCTTCTTCGAAGAGTTGAAGTCGGACAAATTCAGGAAGGACGCTCACGCCAAGGCCAGGGCCAAGAGCGGCCTGCTGGCCGGTTACCTGTCGTGGTTCTGCTGGGCGCCGGCCATCTATTTCCTCGATCGCCCGAGCGCCGTCGGCTGGTGGCTGCTCGTCGCCGTGGCGCTGTCGACGCTCTGGCTGGTCGCCGACATCGCCACGCGCAGCGACCGGGACGATCCGGAGCTGAGGAAACGCTACGTCTTCGTCGTCGCGAACCTCGCCTACGCCGTGCCGCTGGTGCTGCTGGCGGTGAACAAGGGTCCGGCGGCGATCTGGGCCGGCGTGCTGGTCGTCATTCTCATCATCGACTGGCTCAAGTCGGACACCTTGTCACCGTCCGCCTGAGCGCGGGAGACGGCGCAGCCCTCAATCGTGGGCATACGGGATCACCGCCACGCCGTTGGAGCCGTTGCAGGAGATCGCGATACGGCGCGCAGCGTCGCCCACGAACACGGCATGGCCGGGACGCGTGCAGGCGGCGACCGCCGGCGTGTCGGCCAGTACACGCTTCAGCACCGTGACGCCGCCGGGCAAGAGCGGGTCGGCGGGGTTCACCGTCAGCAGCGTGTAGCTGTCGTCGTTGAAACCGGCGACGACGATGCGGTGCCCGTACACATCGATGCCGACGGGACCGTCGCCGACCGCGATCGTCGGCCCAAGGGTCGGCGCGTTCATGCCATCCCAAGTCAGCAGGGTCACCGTGCTGTCTTGGAAGTCGCTGATGGCGCACAGGTGCAGCGCGCCGTTCAGCGGCGCCGTGCCGCAGCGCAGCCGCCTCGGGTCGCTGCCCAGGGTGCCCACCAGCGTCGCGCTGGCCTGGGTGCCGGTCAGCGGGTCCTGGCTGCTGCGGTCGACGAACCACAACTCGCCCGGCCCGCTGGTGCTGCCGCCGGCCACCAGGAAACGGCTGGCGTCGGCGTTGCCGATCGCGGTCGCCTGCTTGTCCGGCAGCTTGCTGCTGGACACGAACAGTCCACCATCCTGCTGGAAAGACGGCGGATCGTTTTCGCTGAACCGCTTGTAGCGCGTCACCCTCACGCGAGCGGGGCTGCCTTCGACCGTCGTGTAGCCCAGCGTGGAGCCGAGCAGATACGCGGCGTCGCGGCTGTCGACACCCGCCGCGCAGCCGCCCTCGCCGGTGCCGTCGTCGTTGATCTGCAGGCCGCAGGCGAACTGGCCCAGCAGATCCAGCCGGCGTGCGGGCAGCAGCGTGGACCCGGGCTGCAACGAGGGGTCGTCGGCCGGCGGCACCAGCGGCAGCGCGTCGAAGAAGGCCACGCTGTTGCCGATGTAACGGAACAGGATGCCGCCGGTGGCGGCGTCGATGGCGACGGCGCCGACCGGCCCGCGCGAGCTGCTGAAAGGGCCGACGCCGGTGGTCGCAACGATCAGCGGCAACGAGCCCGGCGTCGTGTTGGGGACCGGGAACTGGCCCTGCGATGTGCTGGCCGCGCTGCTGGTGGCCGTGGAACGCAAGGCATTGCCGGCCAGACCCATGACACGCCTGATGACGTTGATCGCCTCGGCGGCCATGGCCTCTGCGGGATCGAGCCCGGTGTAGGTGGCCTGGGCCAGCGCAGCGGTGCAGGTCAGGCTCAAGGCAATGCTGGTCTGGTTGAGAACGCCGCCGGGCGACAGGGGCGCACCGTCGACGAAGAAGCCGGCATCACCCGTGAAGTTGATGTCCAGGACGATGGGGTAGACGCCGGCCTGCATGCAGGTGTAGCCGAACTCGCGGAGGTAGTCGCCGTTGCCGATGGCCCCGAGCTCGCGGAAGGTGCCATCGTCGAGCGCGCCAAAGTCGATCTGCGCGGGCCCGTGTCCGCCGACGCGCCGCAGGCGCACCGCGATGTCGCGCACGTCGGCGCTGAAGAGGGTGTTGGCGCTGGCCTGGACGGTGAGCGTCTGCGTGCTCCCCACCGGGGCACTGCGCGCGCCGAGGACGGTGGTGCGAAACAGCGACACACCGCCGCCGGGCGGACTGGGCTCGCCCGGCAGGAACACGTCCTTCGGCAGTTCGGTCAGGGTGACCTCGGTGGCCACCGGTGCCGCACTGCCAGCGTCTCCGGTGGTCACGACGCCGGGCGCCACCTCGAATGAACCGTTGGCCTTGCCGATCAACGGCACCTGCACGTCGGCCCGCAGCGTACCGTCGTCCTGCACCACCGGCAGGCCCAGGCCGGCTGCGTCGAGGGCGCTGTAGCTCAAGGTGAACGGTGAGCTCCGCACCACTCCGGCGGGATGGGCCGAGATGCGGTAGCCGGCGATGACCGGCTTCAGGTAGTCCGGCGCCGGCTGCGACTCGATGCACACCCGCACACCGCCAGCGAACGCCGGATCGGACGGGAAACGCAGCTCGGTTCGTCCGTCGGCCGAACGGACGGAGCCGCCTTCCGGCCCGATCAGCGCCGAGGAGAAGTCGGGATCGGACAGGTCCTCCTGGCACACCCGGGGCGGCGGCTGCGGCGCGGTGACGTGGACGGTCACGGTCGCCGCAGTGCTTGCCGCTTCGCCGTCGTCGGCCACGTACTGGAAGGTGACCGTACCGACGAAGCCTGCTGGCGGCGTGTAGGTGAAGCCGCCGTCGAGCTGCATCGTCACGCTGCCGCTTGCAGGCTGCCCGAGCAGCACGGCGCTCAGCGCATCGCCGTCGTCATCGGTGTCGTTGCCGAGCAGGCCGGTCGCCGGCACGACCAGCGCAGTGCCCTGCGGGGTCACGTAGCGGTCGCCGTTGGCCAGCGGCGGCGCATTGCCGGGTGCCACGACGGCGGCGTAGTCCGACCACTTGCCGAACGGCAGCAGGACGTTGCCGGTGAACGGCCCGAAGCCATAGATCAGCGGATCCGCGCTGCCCCGCGTCATACGCAGCGCGTTGCCGTTGGCGTAGTCGCGCTCGACGTAGTCGACGCCGTCACGCACCACGTCGACGCTCTGCGGACCTGTCGGGAACAGTGCGGGATAGGTCAACTCGGCCCAGTCGAAGAGCTTCCTGGCGCGCTTCGCGTCGCAGCTGCCCGGGTAGACGCTGCACGCATCGGCACGTATCTGGGCCGCGAACTCCGACAAGTTCCCCAGGCGCGTCAGCTCGTGGTTGGTGAAGGGGCCGAGCCCGTAGATGTCGTTGTCCGGGGTGACACCCAGGTAGTTGCCGTTCGCATAGCCGCGCACCGTGTACAGCACGCCCAGGTAGGGCAGCGAGAAGTTCTGCGGCGCCGGCACCTTGGGGAACAGGTCGGGGTAGGCGTATTCGGCCCAGTCGAACGCCGCCGCGGCGTCCAGGGTCGTCGCGGTGGCAGCCAGCGCCCGCTTGCGGGCATCGGCGGCTGCCGGCTGGGCTGTCGCCATCCGGGCGACGAAGCCCTGGGCCCGCGACGTATCGGCGTCGCCACCGCCGCCGCAGGCCGCCATCAGCACGGCGGCGGTCCACACCAGCACGACTGAACGGATGCGAGATGTCTTCATGGCGTGGAGCGCAGCGCGCGAGAGGTCGCAATGATCGGCGGACGGAATCTGACGCCGCCCGCGGCGGTTGGGTCAACGCTAGAGCAGCATCGACTGCTCGGCATTGCCCGGCTGTTCTGTACTGCAAGCGTCGGCCGCGAAGGCCCAGGGGAGCAGGAACTTCTTGAACAAGGCCTGCGGACGGTTGCCGTGGCACTGCCCGGCCCACGACAAGGCGCGCCCGCCCGAACTACCGCTGCGTCATTGAAGCGCGGGCGGAACCGCCCGAAAGGACCGCAGCCATCACCACCGTGGCATCGTATCCGCGTCTGCCGCTGCCGTCACGCGCAGTCTGTCGAGCCCGGCCTGGGGCTCCGGCGGCCTTGCCGGCCCGGCCCCACCCGCCACGCTTCGGGGCCGACGCAAACGCAAGCTCGATCTCACTGCGCCGGCGCGCGCAGCGCCCGGCTCAGCATCACCACCGGGATCAGCCCCACCGCCACGATGGCCAGCGACGGCAGCGCGGCTTCGGCCAGGCGTTCGTCGCGGGCGAAGTTGTAGGCCACCACGGCCAGCGTGTCGCTGCCGAAGGGCCGCAGCACCAGCGTCGCCGGCAGTTCCTTCATGACGTCGACGAAGACCAGCAGCGCCGCCGCCAGCGCCGAACGCTTGAGCAGCGGCAGGTGCAGTTCGCTGAACAGCCGCCGCGGCGTGCTGCCGAGCATGCGCGCGGTTTCGTCGATCGACACCGGTAGCCGCGCATAACCCGCCTCCACCGACTGCAGCGCCACGGCGGAGAAGCGCACCAGGTAGGCGTAGAGCAGGCCGAACAGCGTGCCGGTGACCAGCGTCGCGGCGCCCCCCTGCGGCCAGCGCTGCTGCAGCCAGGCCACCGGCAGCAGGATGCCGACCGCGATCACCGCGCCCGGTATGGCATAGCCGAGCGACAGCACGCGCGCCGCCGGCTGCAACAGGCCGCCGCGGCGCGCGGGGCGCGCGCCACCCCGCCCCCCCCCCCCCCCCCGGGGCCCCCCCC